>JAHEFS010000114.1 GCA_024640045.1 Chromatiales bacterium
TGCGGCGGGCTCATGAACGGGGCCGGGATGCTGGCCGATTCGGCCTCCGTGGCCAGTCGGATGTTGGCGGCCCGGTCGGGTAGGGTGACGATTTTTTCCTTACGGATGATGTCTTCGATGGCTGCCAGGCGCTCGTTGTACACCTCCAGGATCGTGTCCTGCGGGATCTGCTCCTTCTTGAGCTCGGCCAT
Source organism: Chromatiales bacterium (assembly GCA_024640045.1). Lineage (GTDB taxonomy): Bacteria > Pseudomonadota > Gammaproteobacteria > Xanthomonadales > SZUA-36 > WTJD01. The sequence continues at coordinate 192 of JAHEFS010000114.1, forward strand.
CACGTGCATCAGCTCACCGTTTTCCCAACCACGCTGTTCGGCGATTTGGCGGGCGATCGACTTCATCTGCGAGCGGATTTCCTGGAAACCGAACTGGGCGGTGCGAATCAGGTCCTCGGGCGCCATCCGCACACCGAAATTCTTCAGGTTGTCGGCATAGACAGGTTCGGGTAGGCGGTGGTCGGTTCGTGAGCGCGGCAGCATTTCTTCCCGCAGCCAGTCCGCGTAGGCACTCAGCTGTTCTTCGAGCAGGTCATAGTCCTGCTCCCAGCCTTCGAGCCCGGAGTTGGCGAACAGGTCGCGCATCCCACCCAGGAAGCGGGGCACATTGTTCAGGTCCCGTTCCAGTTCACCCTTGAACGGACCGATCAGGCCGGACTCTGCAAACCGTTCCACCGTCCGCGCCTTGGCCAGTTCGACGACCGGCTCGAATCCCTCGGCCGTGCCGTTGTATTTTTTAAGGCGCACCAGCGCAGCCGCGTGCCGGGAAGGGTCGATGCGTGGGTCCAGGATCGCCCTGAAACCGTAAAACAAGCCTTGCGGCAGATTGTAGTAATTGAGCATGTAGCGCCGCTGCAATGCAGAGGACTCCAGGCCGTCTTCCAGCGACTGCAGCAGGATTTCCAGGTCCTGGATTACCTTGGGGTGCTCGGCGGTTTTCAGGCGATCGCGGACCATGCCGGCCAGGCGCTCATCCTCGGCCCGGGCGCGTTCGTATACTTCGGGGCGCAGATCCATGATGTTTTCGTCGTATTCATCGAGCCCCAGGTTGGCGGCGCCTTCAGCCATGAACTTCGCCTGCGTGTTCAGCACGGCCTGAGTGACTTCATCGCTTTCTTCCACCCAGTCGGCGGCCGCCGAGGTCGTGAGCGCGAAAAAGGCGAGTAACAGCAGTGCAAGGACAATCCGAGGCTTCATGGGTTTTTCCAGCGATGAGGTAATGGGAGGTGAAGACTATCCCAAGACAGCCAGCGTGGCCTGTGTCGAAAGTCAGCAGGCCGGGAGCGGCCGGCAGATCACGTACCAGGTCATTGCAAATCCGGACGATCAATTTATGATGGCCATCCAGTAAAAAGAAACCTGCCCATGACCTTCAAGACACCCCTCAATGAAACCCATCGGGCTGCCGGCGCAAAAATGGTCGACTTCGGCGGCTGGGATATGCCTATTAACTACGGTTCGCAAATCGAAGAGCACCACCAGGTGCGCACTGCGGTCGGGATGTTCGATGTCTCGCACATGACAGCGGTGGACATTGTCGGCGAGCGCGTCCGCGAATTTCTCGGTCGCCTGCTGGCCAACGATGTGGCCAAGCTGCAGCAGCCTGGCAAGGCGCTCTATAGCTGCATGCTCAATGAACAGGGGGCCGTTATTGACGACCTGATTACCTATTTCCTGACTGCACGGCATTTCCGCGTGGTGGTGAACGCCGGGACCACGGATAAGGACCTTGCATGGATCCGCCAGCAGGCTGAGGGTTGGGACCTCGAGATCAAGCCCCGGCGCGAACTGGCCATGATCGCGGTGCAGGGGCCCAGGGCACGCGAAGTGGTTTGCAGCCTGTTGCCGGCGGACCAGGCCGAAGTAGCGGGAGCGTTGAAGCCATTCTTCGCGGCACAGATCGGCGATTTGTTTGTCGCACGTACCGGCTACACCGGAGAGGACGGCTTCGAGGTCGCCTTGCCCGGGGACCAGGCGCACGAATTCTGGGATCGCCTGGTTGAGGTCGGCGTGGCACCGTGCGGTCTCGGCGCGCGCGATACCTTGCGCCTGGAAGCGGGCATGAACCTGTACGGTCAGGATATGGATGAGACTGTGACGCCCTTGGAAGCGGGGCTGGCCTGGACGGTTGCCATGACTGATGACCGCGACTTCATCGGCCGCGCTGCCCTGGAGGCACAAAAGGCCAGCGGGGTGCCCTGGAAATTCACCGGCTTCATCCTGGAAGGCCGCGGCGTGTTGCGGGCAGGACAGCGAATCGTGACCGACGCAGGTGACGGCGCGCTGACCAGTGGTGGGTTTTCTCCAACCCTACAGCGCTCGATCGGTATGGGACGGATTCCGGCAAATGCCGGTGGGTCCTGCCAGGTCGATATTCGCGGCAAGCTGCTCGATCTCCGCGTTGTTCGCCCGCCGTTCGTGCGCAATGGCGCGGCTTGCGAGGGTGTTCTGTAGCAACAAAAATCACCTGACCCTGAAAAAAAGCGGTGCTAGAATTCAAACCATTAGCCACAGGGGAAAAAACCAATGAGCAATATTCCCGAAGATCTGAAATACACCTCCACCCATGAATGGGTCAGCAAGGAAGCCGATGGTTCCGTTCGTATCGGGGTGACCGATCACGCGCAGGAAGCCCTGGGTGACCTCGTGTTCGTCGAGTTACCCGCGGTTGGGGACCAGATCGACCAGGGCGATTCGTGCGCCGTGGTGGAGTCCGTCAAGGCGGCCAGCGATATCTATTCCCCGATCACCGGTGAAATCGTCGCCATCAATGAGGACCTGGAAGATGACCCGGGCCTGATCAACAGCGACCCCTACGGTGATGGCTGGTTGTATGCGGTCAATCCGAGTGACGAAACAGAGTTGGACGCGCTGCTGGACGCGGCCGCTTACGAGGAAGGCCTGGAAGACTGACCGATCCTTCCGGCAATAAAAAAGGCCCGCACCAGCGGGCCTTTCTTTTGCCTGGACTCCTGGGCCGTTATTGCGCGGCTTGGATTTCGGCGCTCAGTGCTTCGCACAATGCGATGTTCTCAGGGTCTGGCGCCACGCGTTGCAGGTCGATCAGGCCGGATATCTGCTGGTCCGGGAAATCGTAGGTCAAGGTCGCCGTGTTGCAGTTTGCAAATGTCAGGTCCATGGTGCCGACATAACTTTGCTTGTCGGGCGTGAGGGGAGGCACTTCCGAGTCAAAGATCAGACCCTCGGTCAGTTCGATCTGCATGGTCAACGAATCACCGGGCTCGAAGGCCCCCAGAGCAGTGAACCAGCGGTGGCCGGGGTCACCCAGCAATGCCTGCACGTTTTCCGGCGGACGCTCGGAGTCGAAAGTAAACCAGGCCAGGAAGACAAGCTCTTCTTCGGGATAGACCGTCATGAAGAACCCTTGGCCCGCCGTCGTTGGATTGAACCAGGCATCGTTCAGGCCGGGATTGATGAAGAATGCAGGTGTCTGCGCCCATGCGGTGGCACTTGCCAGCAGAGCGATGGTGAGGATTCCCCTCGTGATTACGCAGCGCATTTCCAACTCCAGACGACTTCAGAGACCACAAAGTCTAGTATAAAAATCACGTCGACTGCGAATTTCAGACTTTCAGCCCCAGCGCGCGGTAGATGAAAGCCAGCAGCCAGGCCGGTCCGATCAACAGGAACTGCAGATCCCTGAAGAACGAGGGTCGCTTGCCTTCGACGGCGTGGCCGATGAACTGGAGAATCCACGCCACGACGAAAACGGCGATGGCCAACTGCCATAGAGGCCACGGCGATGCGGCTCCGATCATCACGGTCAGGTAAATCATCGCCAGGTTGTACAGCAGCAGGCCCAAACCCAGGTTAACGGATAAGCGAAACCAGTAAACCTGGGCCAGTATCAGTACGAAGACGGCCCAGTTCAGCGGTACCGTTGCGATCTCTATGCCCACAGGGGCGGGAATCGACCACAGCAGCGCCACCACGGTCCATACGATGACCGGCACGGCCACCCAGTGGATGGCCTTGTTGACCGGGTTCCGGTGGCTGTCGCCGTATTCCTCCAGCAGGCTGTGAATGTCCCGCACGGTCGGTCAGTCGATCAGCAGTTCGCAGACTTCCCGGTATTTCGCGCTGGTGGCGTCGATGACGTCCTGCGGAATCCGCGGTCCTGGCGCTGTCTTGTCCCAGTCCAGGGTCTCCAGGTAATCGCGCACGAACTGCTTGTCGTAGCTGGGCGGGCTCTTTCCGGGCTGGTAGGAATCGGCCGGCCAGAAGCGTGAAGAATCCGGCGTCAGGACTTCATCCATCAACACCAGGTCGCCGTTTCGATCCAGGCCGAACTCGAACTTGGTGTCCGCGATGATCACGCCGCGTTTCAGGGCATGCTCACCGGCGGTCTGGAATACTTCCAGGCTGACCCGCTTGACCCGGTCCGCCATTTCCTGGCCGATGCTGTCCACGACCACCGAGAAATCGACGTTTTCGTCGTGATCACCCACCGCGGCCTTGGTCGATGGCGTGAAGATCACCTCCGGCAGACGATCCGCCAGGTTCAGGCCGGCGGGCAGCGGGATGCCGCACACCTCCCCCGTGTTCTGGTAGTCCTTCCAGCCCGAACCAATCAGGTAGCCACGGACGATCGCCTCCAGCGGCAGTGGTTTGAGCCGTTTCACCACCATCGACCGCGGCTCCAGCAGGCGGGCCAGGTCCTGATCGTCGATGACCTCATAAATCGAGAGGTCAGAGAGGTGGTTGGGCACGATACGGTTGGTCAGTTTGAACCAGAAGTTGGAGATGCGGGTAAGCATTTCGCCCTTGCCGGGGATCGGATCCGGCAGCACGACGTCGAAAGCGGACAGGCGGTCGGATGCGATCATTAACATGTGGTCGTCATCGATGGCGAAACAATCCCTGACCTTGCCCTGGTGGATGAGTGGTAACGAGCTGATCAGACCCGAGTGGTAGTTGCTGGACATGGAAACTCCTGTACTGTGCTGTGCGCGGCAAAGCCGCAATTATATACTTGCGCCTTCCATCTTCGAACCCGTACACAGCGCATCCACAAAAACGCGATGGCAGATTCTTCAACCGGTTTCCCCCGTCATTGGTGGGGCAAGATCATTGGCGCGTTCCTGGGCCTGATGCGGGGCGGGATCTCGGGCGCCATTATCGGTGGCCTGATCGGCCACATGCTGGACCGTTTCATTGCGGGACTGACCGGTGCAAGTAACACGCGACAGCTGTTCTTCCGGACCCTGTTCGCCACCCTGGGCCATATCAACAAGGCGGATGGACGGGTCACCCAGGCAGAAATCAGCGCGGCTGAATCGCTGATGACCCGCCTCAGCCTGACGCCCGAGGAGCGCAAGCTCGCCATCCGTTACTTTCAACAAGGCAAGGAAACCGGCTACCCGCTGGAGAAACACCTGCGGGAATTTGCTCAGCACACCATGATGCGCCATGATCTGAGGCAGATGCTGATGGAGATACTGCTCGAGGCCGCGGCCAGTGACGGTGCCATCAGCGTGGCGGAACAGTCGGTGCTGGTGCGCGTCGCCAATGCCTTGCACATCCCGGCAGAGGTTTTCGCGGCCATGTGGAGTGCGCGCATGGGCAGGCCGGGCCCGGGCCGGGCCCGCCCCTCCGGCGGACGGGCGGCCGCACAGCAAGCACAACCGCTGGCGCAGGCTTATGCAGCACTGGGCATTGACGAGAGCGCCAGTGATGCGGAAGTGAAGAAAGCCTATCGCAAGCTGGTGGGGCAGTATCATCCCGACAAGCTGGTGTCGCGGGGCTTGCCGGAGGAAATGATGGAAGTGGCCCGCAAGCGGGTGCGGGAAATCAACACGGCTTACGACCGGGTCAAACAGACCCGGGGATTCAAATAACCGGGAGTGAACCATGAAACAGGGCAGCGTCATCGCACCATCCATTCTTTCGGCGGATTTTGCCCGGCTGGGTGAGGATACCCAAGCGGTCCTTGAAGCGGGCGCCGACTGGGTGCACTTCGACGTCATGGACAACCATTTCGTGCCGAACCTGACCTTCGGGCCGATGATTTGCCAGGCGCTGCGTGACTACGGCATCAAGGCGCCGATCGACGTGCACCTGATGGTCGAGCCGGTCGATGACCTGGTCCTGCAATTTGCCGACGCCGGCGCCAGCCTGATCAGTTTCCACCCGGAAGCCTCCAGGCATGTGGATCGCACCATCCAGTTGATTCGCGAAAAAGGTTGCCAGGCCGGGTTGGTACTGAACCCGGCCACCCCGGTTGACGTGCTGCGCTGGGTGCTGGACGAACTGGACATGGTGTTGCTGATGTCGGTCAACCCCGGTTTTGGCGGCCAGAAATTCATCCCCTACATCATGCAGAAGCTGGAGACCGTGCGCGCCATGATCGATGCCTCCGAGCGGCGCGTTCGGCTGGAAGTCGATGGTGGGGTGAAGGTGGACAACATCGGCGCCATTCATCGTGCCGGGGCCGACACCTTTGTAGCCGGATCAGCCATTTTCGGGAGCGGCGACTACGCGGCGACCATCACGGCGATGCGCCAGCAAATGGACGAAGGGTGAACACCGTCGAGCACGCCCACGCCGAGGGTGGCTGCGATTGCGGCTCGGTCCGGTACCGCCTGAATGCGGAGCCCCTGTTCGTGCATTGCTGTCACTGTTCCTGGTGCCAGCGGGAATCGGGTTCGGCCTTCGGGCTCAACGCTTTGATCGAGACGAATCAAGTGCAGTTGCTGCAGGGCCAGCCAGTGGCCAGCACGCTTCCGTCGGCCAGCGGCAAGGGCCAGACCGTGCTGCGTTGCCCCGGTTGCGGGGTGACACTTTGGAGCCACTACGCCGGCGCGGGTGAAGCCATGAGTTTCGTTCGGGTAGGTACGCTGGACGAACCCGCTTCTGTTTCTCCCGATGTCCATATCTATACCTCGACCCGTTTGCCATGGGTGGTTTTGCCGGAAGGCGTGCCCGCCTACAGCGGCTACTACCCGGCGAAAGAACTCTGGCCTGAGCAAAGCCAGCGGCGATTCCGGGAACTGAAGGAAGCGGCGGGGCGAGGAGGCCGATCATGAACGTATTCACAGGTAAACACATGATCATCGCGGTCGTCATGGCGCCACTGCTGGCCGTGGGCAGCTATTACGCGGTCGGTCACCTGTGGGGCGAGAAACCGCACGTTGCCCGGGAGGGTCAGAGCTACCCGCTGGCGGAAAAACCCAATTGTCGTTACGGCAGCGGACGTTGCGGGCTGAAAAACAAGGACTTCGAGCTGGAGTTAACCGTCACGGAGCGGGGGGCCGAGCAATTGGTGCTGAACCTGGTTTCCGAGCTGCCGCTGGAAGGGGTCATGATCGCACTGGCCAGGCCGGGCGAGACTGAGCCTGAGCCCGTCGCCATGGCGTCGGCCGATCCAACGGGACTGGTCTGGAGTACCGAAATCGCCAACCCGTCCCCGGCGGTGGATCGCTTGCAGCTGGTCGCCGCGGCCCAGCACTCGTACTGGTTCGGAGATGTTTCCACGGCCTTTACTTCGCCGCAATAACCCCGGTATTTCCGTGATTTCATGCAATTTATCTGAATCTTTTTGACGCGGGTCAATTCCCGCTCAGGAGCACCTCGTTACACTGTCATCATGGAACCACTGAGCGGTCGCCTGAAAAGTGAACACCGGACCCTGGTGTGCATGACGCACATCTACTGCGATGATCATCATGATCATGGCAAGGGCGAATTGTGCGCTGATTGCGGAACCCTCATGGCGTACGCGGAGCGGCGCCTGGCCAAGTGCCCTTACGGCCAGGAGAAGCCCACCTGCGCCAACTGCCCCATTCACTGCTACAAGCCGGCCCAGCGGGAGCACGTGCGCGAAGTGATGCGCTATGCAGGTCCCCGCATGACCTTGCGCCATCCCGTGCGCGCCCTGGTGCACCTGTTCGACAAGCTGCGCAAGGCGATTCACCCGCGGGAGTTACGCCGCGCCCGTAACCGTCACTGAACCCGTTTCGAGCGCGAGGGAGCGGTGCTCCCGACTTTCTCAGCCGTCACCACCAACCTCAACGGCCCTCCAGCCACCGGCGCGTCCAGCGGATAGCAAGTCACCAGGGTCAGGCGGTCGACGCCCGGGTCCACGACCAGTTCGCTGTCGCGGCTGTCGATGATCTCGGCATCGACCACCCGGAATTCCCGGGTCTCGCCTACGGTCTGCACGCGAACCAACTCGCCGTGCCGCAAGTCGCCCAGGAAATTGAAGTGGGTGTCGCGGTGCGCGCTGATCAGCAGGTCCGGTTCGTGAATGGCGGTCACGGCCGTGGGACCAAAGGCGAGATTGCGGCCCGAAGCACCCTCGAGAACGATCTGGCGGATACCGAGGCCGGGAACCTCCAGCACGCCGACCGGTGAAGTGTCAGCCCAGGCCCAGGGACGGGCCTGGGTTTCACCCTCCAGCGTCCGCAGCCAGGCGACCTCCAGCAGAAACTGCGCCAGTTCCGCCTTGACCGGTATCCAGAGGGCCTCGAATAAAAAAAATGCGGCGGTGACCAGCACCGCCGCCAGGGGCCATCGGAGGGAAAATCTCGTCAATGGGGGGAGGTTCCAGGTCCGACGCGTGACGAGTCCAACGGCAAACGGGCGCCACTGAAAAGGAACAGGGCAGTGGCGATCAGGAGTGTGAGCAGAGACAGCGCGGCCTGGGCGGGCCAGCCCGTGGCGGTGCGCGGGAAACCGGCGGTAGCCGCAGTGCTGCCGGCGGGCAGCAGGCTGGGCACGGTCGTGGATTGCAACGTCT
>JAHEFS010000115.1 GCA_024640045.1 Chromatiales bacterium
AATAGTTATGCGCTACGGGTGGACATCGATGGCGACTTTTTCGATTACCCGCATGCGGGCGTGGGCGTGGATGCGATCTATATCAGTTCCAACATGTTCGCCAGTTCATTCACCCAGAGCATTCTCTGGGCAGTGGACAAAAATGCCATGTACGCGGGATCCTCAAACATAACAACCAAATGGGACTCTGTGGGCATGAACTTCACCCCCCAACCCATGAACATTCATGGCGCCACCTTCCCCCCCAGCGGCACGCCGCATTACTTCGTTGCCACTGTCATCAGCGGGAACCAATGGAGCGCAGAAGACCTGGTGGTTTACCAATGGACGGACCCTTTCGCCCCCAACTCAACTCCCAGCGTGGTCTCGGGCTTGAGCTTCACCACCTCTTCCGATGCCACCTATTCGGTCGGTTTTCCGACTGATCAGCCGCAACGGGGCAACCGCCGCGCTGCGGTCCTGGACGGGGGTGACTGGCGCATCCAGGATGCCGAGTACAGCGCAGAATACGGCTTCATTTCCATCGCGCAGACGGTTTCCTGTAACCCAGGCGGCGGCACGGTCAACTGCATCCGCTGGGCAGACATCGAGCTGAACGGAAGCGGTACTGCGTTTGCGATTAACGATTCCGGCATCATCGCCTCGCCGGGCGAGTACCGCAGTTATGCCGATTCAGCCGTCAACAGCTGCGGCGATATCGCTTTCGGTTATACCAAGACGTCTGATTCCATGTACCCAGGTGTCTGGGCAGCGGCACGCGAGGGCGGGCTGAACGGAACCGTCGGCAGCGAGTTCGAACTGAAGGCAGGCGAGGAAACTTATAAATCATTCCAGAGCTGGCGTCAGGCCAATCGCTGGGGCGACTATACCGGCATGACCATCGACCCGGACGGCGAAACCTTCTGGTACCTGGGCGAGTATGCCAAGGCCAATGGGCTGAGCACCAACTGGGGCACCCACATTGCTTCCTTCAAACTGGCGTCCTGTGATTCTGGTGGCGGTGGCGGCGGTGGTGGTGGCGATGTCACTATCGATCAGTTTGTAGCCAACCCGGGCACCATCGATGCCGGCCAGAACACTACTCTGACCTGGGCGAGCACGAATGCCACTTCCTGCACTGCCAGCGGGGATTGGTCTGGCAGCAAGTCTGTGGATGGGAGCCAAGTGCTGCAACTCGACGTGGCTGGTGACTACACCTTTGGCCTTTACTGCGAGGATGGCTCCACCTTCGACACAGCCGGTGCCAATGTGACGGTCAACGCGGTGGGCAGCCTGACGGAGATTGGTTTGTCTGGACTGGAAGGCGCCTCTTCCGCCGCGAACCGGGGACGCTGGACTGCAACGGTCACCGCTACCGTGACGGACGTCAACTCGGCTCCGGTACCGGGCGTTATCGTGAGCGGCAACTGGGCCAACGGCACCAGTGGTGGTGGCAGTTGTGAAACCACATCCAACGGTAGCTGCACGATCACCAAGAACAACCTCAAGAGCAACGTAGGCAGCGTTACGTTCTCGGTCAGCGGCCTTGCGGCACCTGCCGGCTACGAATACAACGGGAATAACTCTGCCAGCACGAGTGTCACCATCAACCAGTGATGCCCGGCTGACTCAAAACCGGGAGTGGGCAACCGCTCCCGGTTTTTTTATGCCCGATCCACCAGCTCCGGTGATGGATTATCACTGCGATTATTCGCTTGCTCAGGCACCAATGGACGCACGTGACGCAGATTGGCGATAATGCCCACCATGTCCGCACAACGCGTCCATACCGCTTTTCTGCTACTGGGCGTGGTCATCACCCAGCTGTTGGCCTTGCCCTGTGTTAACGCCCAGGAACTTGCCCCACGTGTCTACTGGCCTGCGCCCACCGGAACCAATGCCGTGGTGCTGGGTTACCAGTTCTCTACCGGCGACATCATCACCGACCCTACCCTGCCGGTTACCGGTGTTCAGTCTGACATCAATTACACCATCCTCACTTACCAGCGTTATGGCAGCCTGTTCGGGCGAACCGCCAACGTCCAGGTCAACCTGCCCTACTCCTGGGGTAACACCGAGGGCTACCTGGACGACGAATACGTCAATCGCAGCCTCGATGGCAGTGGTGATTTGCGTATCAGTGCCACTATCAACCTGCGCGGAGCGCCAGCCATGGATCCGGCTGACATGCAGGAGCTGCGCGCGAACCCGCGCACGATCGTGGGCTTTAGCCTGACTGCCCTGGTTCCAACAGGCTCTTACAACCCCGACAGGCTGCTCAACGTCGGCAGCAACCGCTGGTCCATCAAGCCGGCTTTTGGAATGATCTGGCCCATTCGCCCAACCTGGCTGCTCGAAATGGAGGTCGGTGCCTGGGTTTTTGGAGATAACCACGATTTCCAGGGCCTGACCCGGGAACAGGACCCTATCTGGTCAGCAGAAATTCACCTGGTCAAGCGCATCCGGCCCGGGTTCTGGGCTTCGCTGGATCTCAATCGTTACCGGGGTGGTGAAACCCGCCTGGATAACGGCCCCCCAACCAGCTTCCAGCGCAACGCGCGCGCCGGCGCCACCCTGGTATTCCCGTTTGCCGGCGGCCGGGCCCTGAGATTCAGCTACAGCCGCGGGGTCACCACCAGGATAGGGGGCGATTATGATTTATACACCCTCCATTACGCCGTTGCCTGGCGCTGAAACCCGGCCCATCAGAGTGGCAGGTAAAACACCGTGTTTGAAATTAGCACCATGATGAAAATCATGCTGGTGATCATCGGCCCGAGGTAAATCCGGCCGGTCAGGCGAAAGAAGAAGCGATTAAAGTACGGCAGCACGAACATCATCGGCACCACCGCAAACAGCAGGTTCACATACAGCCAGCCATCGGTCCAGTAGACCGTCCCGGTCGCAGCAAAGGTGGTGTACTGAACGATCACAATCAGCAGCAGTCCCAGCGAATTTCCCAGCCCACCGATCAGCATGCCTTGCCATTCGGGTTGCCCTTCCCACCGCATCGAACCGTTGACCCTCAGCGAGTTCGATAAAAAGAACAGGAAAAAGAACGGCAGGTACATGGCCAGCAGGATCAGCAGTTCCGGACGGAACACGCGAACGCCCATGAACATGAAGTTGTAGTCCACGTGCAGGAAGAAATAGATCGCGAAAACCAACAGGTAGTAGAAGATAAACAGGGTCGCCGCCAAAGCGACCGTCCGCAACAACAAGCCACGAGAAATCGAAACGCCCCACATTTCTGGCCGTACGCCGTGTGCCCGCCCATGAAAACGATAACTCAGAAAAAACATTGCATAACCCACCAGGCCATTCAGCACGGCCCAGAGCATGACCGCATTGTTCATCCGTTGTGGAAAGAACCAGGTCATGCGCCGGCTGGAGGCATCGACAAACAACTTTTGTGACAACTCCGCCATCGGGATGTAGGTAAAACAGGCAATCAGCGCGCCCAGCGCGAACAGCCCCCAGAACAAGGCCAGGCCGCGGCCCCGCGGTTGCGGGAGCGCCGGCGGTAGCGGGTTGACCAGAGGCCGCCAGAATGGTGTCTCCAGCAGCAGGCGGCCCAACGGCACCAGCATCACCAGTGCCCCCACTAACGACACCAGTCCGAGGATTTCCTTCCAGTACCAGACCTGGTCATCACTGGCCAGGTCACTCTCCAGGCCAAAGACTTTTTCGAAATACTCGATCTGGTTGGCCGTGGCCTCGACCATGTAGGGCTGGAAAGGGTGCAGGACCCGCTCGTTGTGCACCACGCGCAGCGTCCGCTTATCGACATCTCCGTAATAGCGCCCGAGTTCGACCTCGGTCACACTCTCGGCGCCAGGCAGGCCGGAATTAACCAGCCGTAACGCTTCGGGGGCGATCCGCATATCGCCGTCACCCAGTTCGTTGCGGTAAGCGCCCTCGTCATAAAAGGCATAACTCATGCCGACATTCGAGCGAACGTCACCCAGGACCTCGTCGGTCAGCGTTAGTACGTATCCCGAAACGAATACAGAGTGCAGCTTGCTGGGGATTCCGGCGGCTTGCGCTTCTCGTCCAAAATAATTGGCGCCCCTAATCGCGGCGTTGCCGCCGGCGGAATGACCCGTGGTGCCGATCCGGTCACGATCTACATAATTGAGGTTTCGGGTACCGGCCGCGTAATCGACCACGGCAAACATCCCGTAGCCTTCCGTGGTCGCCGCCATTCGGCTCAGCGACGAGCTCGACTTGCCCTGGGCGTAGGGGTCGATGGTGATCGCGACGATTCCGCGCCGAGAGAGCTCGATGGCGACGTTGCCCAGCGCCTCTTTTGAGCGCTGGAAGCCGGGCACAACCACCACCAGGGGTGCCGGGGTGTCCGCCGTGGCGGTGCGCGGCCGGTACAGGTCACCGGTAACCCATTGACCGTTATGGGTAGGGATCTTGATCCCGCTAATTTGCACCGTGCCCCAGGAGTTCTGTACCCGGGAGGCGAGAAAGCTGGCCAGAACAATGACGGCCAGCGTCAAAAGGAGGAAACGGTGGCTGCCATGATTGTCAGGCGCGCGGTGATCAATTGGCGAGTTCATCCGCGCATTATAGGGATTACCGGCGCTGCCAAAATCCCCGCTTCGGTTGCATGGCGCGCAAAAAGTCCCGCCGACCGATGATGCCCAACAGCCTGCCGTGCTCGACCACCGGAAAACGGCGGAAAGGCGAGTCCACGAATTGCCTGGCGATCTCCATGAGGCTGTCATCCGGCCCCACGGTTCGTACATCCTCGCTCATGTACTCGCTCACGCGCCCGCCCGGTTCGTTCAGGTAACCGGCCTCGACGGCCTTGCGGATGCAATCACGCTCGGTCAGCATACCGACCAGGCGGCCATCTTCGTCCACAACCGGCATTCCGGAGATATCGTGTTCGAGCATCAACTGCACTGCCCGCATGATGGCCGTATCACGCCGGACCGTCACCAGGCCCGCCTGGAAAAAATCCCGTACCCGCGGTGTCTCATTCATCGTCGTCTCCTTTTGTGCCCTTGTTTCGACAGGGTCCCGCGCAGGCGCCGTGGCAGGCTTGCAGCAAAGAGCGCTGGCAACCTGGCCGACGGCCGGACAGCCACTGAAAAAGCCCCAGCAAGGCCATGACGCCCGCGAATACCAACAGGGTCGGTACAAACACATTCATATCGAAGCTCCAAAGTCATCCAGGAATATCGATTCACGATCGACGCCCAGGTCTTCCAGCATCTGCAGCACGGCCACGTTCATCAGCGGTGGTCCACAAATGTAATATTCGATGTCTTCGGGCGCCGTATGCTGTTCCAGGTACTGTCCGAGCACGACCGCGTGAATAAACCCGCTTGGCCCTGTCCAGCCGTCACCAGGCTCGGGTTCAGAAAGCGCCGCCTGCCAAGTGAAGTTGGGATGGCTCAGCGCCAGGGCGTCGAATTCATCCCGGTAACAGATCTCGCGCGCGTTGCGCGCTCCATACCAGAAACTGATGCGCCGGCCCGTCTCCCGCCCCTGGAGTTGATCCAGAATAATTGACCGCAGCGGCGCGACGCCGGCGCCGCCACCGATCAGCACCATTTCGCGGGGGGTCTCCATGGCGCGAAAGTCCCCGAAAGGGCCGCTCACCGGCACGGTTGCCCCTGGCTGCAGCGAGAACAACCAGGACGAAGCTCGCCCCGGTGGCAGGCCCTCGGGCTGATCGTGCGGGGGTAGCGCGATACGCGCGGTCAACACGGCGCGGCGATTGTCCGCCGGTGGATTGGCCAGGGAGTAGGCACGCACAGTCGATTCAGCGCAATCGGACTGGAGCTGCAGCAGGTCATGCCGCGCCCACTCGGAACGGTAATTCGAAGGAATATCGAAATCAGCAAACCGTACCCGGTGCGGCGGCGCTTCGATCAGAACATAAGCGCCCGCGTGGAAATCGATGACCTCTCCTGGCGGTAATTGCAGCACCAATTCCTTCATCAGCGTGGTGATGTGCCGGACCGAAGCCACGGTGCAATCCCAGCGCCGGGCCGAGAGCAGGCTTTCGGGCACATGAACCGCCAGGTCGTCACGCAACACCAGCATACAGGCCAGCCGCTTCCCGGCTCGCGCCTCGTTCGGCGCGATATGTGACGCCTCGACGGCAGTCAGTGGCGGTGCCCCCTGGCGCACGCTGACACCGCACTGTCCGCAGGAACCTCTGCCCCCACAGGCAGCCGGAAGATGGATGCCCTGGCTGGCCATCACCGCCATCAGCCCAGTGCCAAAGGGAACCGTGATCCGGTCTTGATCGTTGATCACCACCGTAACCTGGCCCATCGGCGTCAGCATACGTCGCAAGCCAAGCACCAGCGCGGACAAAGACAACACGGCCAGGGTAAAAACGGCGACGCCGGCAAGCAGGGTCTGGAGGTTCGAAGCCATGCGCTTATGCCCCCAGGCCCGAAAGCCCGGAAAAGCCCAGCGACAGCAGTCCAGCCACGATGAATGCCAGGCCCAGCCCCCGCAAGCCATCCGGCACATCGCTATACGCCAACCGTTCGCGAATGGCAGCGAAGGCGAGCAAGGCCAACGCCCAGCCACAGCCCGCACCGAAACCATAGGCCAGGCTTTCGCCAGTGCTGTAGTCGCGTTGAATCATGAACAGGGACGCGCCCAGAATGGCGCAGTTCACCGCCAACAACGGCAGGTAAATCCCCAGTGCTGCATGCAGGCGCGGCGAATAGCGATCGAGCAGCATCTCCAGTGCCTGGATCAGGGCTGCAATCAGGCCGATGAACATGATCAGCTTGAGATATCGCAGGTCCACCTGGCCCAGCCCCGCCCAGCCCAGCGCGCCCGGGCTCAACAGGTGGTGAAAAATGAGGTTGTTCAACGGTACGGTCAATGTCTCGACGACGATGACCGCGAGACCGAGCCCCAATGCCGTGGTAACCCGGCGGGAGACTGCCAGGAACGTGCACATTCCCAGCAGGTAGCTTAGCGCCAGGTTCTCGGCGAACATGGCCTGCAGGATGATGTCGAGGTAATGCATCATCGGCCACGCTCCTGCCGCTGCCAGGGCGCTGTACCCCCTGGGGGCTCTGCCAGGTGAGTTCGCCAGCTGCGCAGCCCCCAAATCAAGGCGGCAATCAGCAAGAAAGCACTGGCCGGCTGCTGCAGCAGCCGGTTCGGTACCAACCCGCTGCCGTTCGATGGGGGGGTGATCAGCACCTGGCCCAAAATACTCCCGGCGCCCAGCAACTCCCGACAGGCGGCCACCAGAATCAGCACCAGCGCGTAACCGAGCCCGTTGCCGATGCCGTCGAGCAGGCTGGGCCAAACCCGGTTGTGCATCGCAAATGCTTCGGCTCGCCCAAGCACAATGCAGTTGGTGACAATCAGGCCGACGAACACCGTCAAAACGCGCGAGGTTTCCGGTGAGTACGCCTTCAGGATTTCGTCCACCACGATCACGGCAGAGGCGATGAGCGTGACCTCCAGCACCAGGCGGATACTTCTGGGCATTACGCGCCGGAGCAGGCTGACCGCCACGTTGGTATAGGCCAGAACGCAGGTCACCGCCAGCGCCATAACCAACGCAGGCTGCAGCTCCCGGGTCACGGCCAGCGCGGAGCAAACCCCGAGCACCTGCAACGCCACCGGATTCTGATCGAGCAAAGGATCGAACAGTGATTTGCGGCTCATGGCAATGGCACCTCCCCCGCCCTGCAGCGGTCGAGAAATGGCCCAAAACCATGCGCGCCCAGCCAATAGCGCACCATTTGCGTGACCGCGTTGACCGTAACAGTGGCGCCGCTGATGGCATCGAATGCATGCATGGGTTCCTGGGTCGCTGGCAGCAGGCCGCTGCCGCGCGGGGCGAGCATGACCTGGCCTGCTTCGTCTCGCGCCTCAAGGCCGGTCCACGAGGCGCGCCAGGCCGGCAGTTCAATGCGATCCCCGACTCCGGGTGTCTCACCATGTTCTGCCAGCGCAATTCCCCGCACGGTGCTGCAACGCCCGTCCAGGGCCAGGAATGCATGCATGGGTGCCCACATGCCCTGTCCCCAGAGCGGCAAAACCACCGCTTGGATGGCGCCGTCGTCAACCAGCAAGTACACCGGTGCCAGCGCTGCGCGCCGACCCAGTCGGGCGGTGTCGAGCGCGGCAGGAATGTCCACGCCAGCTTCTGCCAGAAGCAAAACATCAAGGGGCTCAAAGGTGAGGGGATCCCGGCTCTCGTTGAACCTTCCCGTGGCCAGTTCGACCAGCTTCACATCCACTTCCCGAAAGCGGGCTGCAACTTCCCGATCCGTCAACTGCAGGTCTCCAGAGGTCAAACCCACCAGTTCGAGAATCAACCGGCTACGCCCAAGCTCGGCCCAGGCCAGCTGTATAGGTCGCAAATAGATCACTGCAGCTGAGACCAGCAACGAGCAGAAAAACGCGACAGCGGCAGCCACCAGCAGGCTACGGACGGCGGATTCGCGACTCATGGCCAGGCCTCCTCGCTGCGACGGCGGCGCGCCATAGCCCTTCTGACAACCCATTCGTCAGCCAGTGGTGCGAACAA
>JAHEFS010000116.1 GCA_024640045.1 Chromatiales bacterium
GCGAGGACATGCTGGTGGAAATCTATTACCAGCGTGAGCTCAAGTGGAGTCGGGTGATGGCGCCGGCCAAGGTCGTCAGCGATCCATTCTGGGATCCGTCTCGGCGCCGGCAAACGCCTCCTGCAGATTTTTAGAGCAGTAAAGGAAACCGCAAATTACGCAAAAAATAAAAAGCGAATTTCACAAATATACGCTGGTGTCGGGCCCTGCTTGCCGATAGCTGGTACCAGGCATTGAACAAAACTCACGGTGCCAAGCAAGGCTTGCAACGTTTAAGCCACAAGAGCTGGCATCACTGTGTTGAATCCTGTGTGATCGACTTGCCAATTGAAAAAATATTTGCAATTTGCCCTTTTTGCGTAATTTGCGGTTAAATCTCTACGGCCTATGAAACATCGACTCGACCCGCTCCTGCGCCCCCAATCGATCGCCGTGCTCGGCGCCACCGAGCGTCCAGGGTCCGTGGGGCGGCAGACCATCAGGAACCTGCTGACGGGCCAGTACGGAGGACGGCTCTACCCCGTCAACCCGGGGCGGGACGAAGTGCTGGGTCAGCGCTGCTATCCGGACCTGGACGCAGTGCCGGAAACCGTCGAACACGTCATTTTTTGCGTCGGTGACAACCGGGTGGAGGCGGCGCTCGACGCCGTCATCGACCATGGTGCGCAGGCCGCCACCATCATGTCCAGCCTGATGCTGGCCGAAGATACCGAACCCGCGCTGCGCGAACGCATCGCCGCCAGGATTAGAGAGTCCGGATTGCTGATCTGCGGCGCCAACGGCATGGGCTTCTACAATTTTTCCGATGGCGTCTGGGCCTGCGGTTTCGATACCCGCGAGAACCACGTCCACGGGGGCAACGTTACCCTGATCAGCCACTCCGGCGCCGGTATGTCAGGCATCCTCGACTGCGAGGAGCGTATCGATTTCAGCCTGGCCGTCTCCACCGGCCAGGAGCTGAGCGTTGGCATGCACGATTACATGGATTTTGCGCTCGACCAGCCGAACACCCGCGTAATTGGACTGTTCATGGAAACCGCCCGCGAACCCGAGGAGTTCGTTCGCGCCCTGAAAAAAGCCAACGACCGACGCATTCCCGTGGTCGTTTTGAAGGTCGGCCGCACCGAACTCGCTGCACACCTGACCGTTTCGCATTCCGGCGCTATCGCGGGCCGCGATGACACCTTCCAGGCCGTGTTCGACAAGTACGGCGTGCAGCGGGTGCGGGACATGGATGAGCTGGCCACCGCCCTGATCATGTTCGCTCAACCTCACCCCGTCGGCGCCGGCGGGCTGGCCGCGATACATGACTCCGGCGGCGAACGGCAGCACCTGATCGACCTGGCGGACGAGATGCAGGTGCCCATGGCGGAAATCAGCACTACGACCACGCAAAGACTGCAAGACATTCTTGATCCAGGCCTGTTGCCGGTGAACCCTCTGGACGCCTGGGGCGCGGGCGGACCCGGCGCGGATGAAATCATGCAGCAAGGCCTGGCTGCCCTGATGTCCGACCCCGCCACAGCCTTCGGAGCCGTGGTGCATGACCGTGCTCCGCTGGGGCGGATTTATCCCGAGTACATCGAATACATGAGAGCTGGCCACAGCGCTTCTGGCAAACCTGCTTTCCTGGTTTCCAACCGCCAGGGGACCGGCACAGACCCGGCCGTGGTCAAGGTCACCCGGGAGGGATTCCCGGTCCTGGATGGATTACGCTCATTCCTGGCGGGCGCGCGCTGCCTGCTCCGATATCGCGACTTTGTGAACCAGCCAAGGGTTGTAATCAAGGACCCGGCAATCGAAACCGTCAACCGCTGGCGGAACCGACTGAGCACAGGTGAAGCCCTGGATGAACTCGGCGCGGGCGAATTATTGTCGGACTTCGATATCCCCTTTAACAAAGGAACCAGGGCGGACGACCTGAAGTCTGTGCGGTCCGCCGCATCCTCCATCGGCTACCCGGTCGTACTGAAATCCATGCAACCCGGAATGCTGCACAAATCGGACCAGCGCGGCGTCGTACTCGATATCACCGGCCAGAAAGCCCTGGAATCGGCCTACACAGACCTGTCCCGGCGCCTTGGCCCGGCGGTGGCGGTATCGGCCATGGTGACCGAACCCGGCACCGAAATGCTGCTGGGCATGATCCGGGACGAACAATTCGGGCCCGTCGTCATGCTGGGTTTCGGTGGAATCAACGTACAATCGCTGCTGGACGTGTCATACGGCATACCACCTTTCGACGAATCGGAGGCCCTGGCAATGGTCGATCGCTTGCGCCTGCGGGCTATGCTCGATGCGCGGCGAGATCGCCCGGCGGCCGATCTGTCTGCTTTTTGCCAGATCGCTGCCCGCTTCTCGGTCCTGGTTGACCAAATGGCCGACGTCCTGCAGGAAATCGACATTAACCCGTTGATCGTCAACGCCAAGGGTTGCGTTGCCGTCGACGCCCTCGTGGTCAGCCGTCCACGAATGACCACTATTTGACGAGGCAAACCGGATGAACCTGGAACAGATCGCAAAAAATGACCACGCCCGCTGGCAAGAACTGGCCCAGGAAGCCCGCCAGCGAATCGAAACCCGGCTTTTTATTGACGGCGCCTGGGTGGACGCACTGGATGGCGGGCGATTCGCGACCGTCGACCCGAGTTCAGGTGAAACACTGGCTGAAATGTCGGCGGGTACTGAGAAAGATATCGACCGGGCCGTGTCCGCGGCACGCAAGGCCTTCCGCAGCGGTTGCTGGTCCGGGATGGCCCCGCGCGATCGTATGGCCGTGCTGTATCGCTTCGCTGACCTGGTCGCCCGGCATACCGAAGAACTGGCGGTACTGGAAACACTCGACATGGGCAAACCCATTTCCGATGTGATCAATGTCGACGTGCCTTTAGTCTGCGAAACCATACGCTTCATGGCTGAATGCATTGACAAGGTCGATGGCGCGGTGACCAACACGGCTCCCGACGCCATGCACCTGATTCTGCGCGAACCCCTGGGTGTGGTTGGCGCGATCACCCCGTGGAACTACCCCATGCTGATGGCCTCGTGGAAATTCGCACCGGCCCTGGCGGCGGGCAACTGCGTGGTGCTGAAACCTGCGGAACAATCGCCCCTGACCAGCACGCGACTGGCAGAACTGTTCATGGAGGCTGGCGGGCCGGCAGGTGTGTTCAACGTGGTCAACGGCATCGGCGAAGTCGCCGGCCAGGCGCTGGCCCTGCACAACGACGTGGCCAAGATAACTTTTACCGGGTCCACCGCAGTGGGTAAACTGATGCTGCAATACGCCGGTCAGTCCAACATGAAGCATGTCGGGCTGGAATGCGGCGGCAAATCACCACAGATTTTCATGTCGGATCTGCCCGACCTGGATCGGGCCGTCGAGGCAGCTTACTGCGGCATCTACGAGAACATGGGTGAAGTGTGTAACGCCGGTTCGCGCCTGTTGGTCGAGCGCCCGATCTACGATGAATTCGTCGAGCGTTTTGTCAGTGAAGGGCAACATGCGTACCGGCCAGGTCAGCCCCTGGACCCTGAAACCAGCATGGGCCCATTGGTCACCAAGGCCGATCAACAGCGGGTGCTGGGCATGATCGAAGCCGGCAAGGCGGAAGGTGCCCGGCTGGCCTTTGGCGGCGATGCGCCGCAGGCGCTGGAACCCGGGGCGTTCGTCAATCCCACGTTGTTCGCCGATGTGAACAACGGCATGACCATCGCCCAGCAGGAAATCTTCGGCCCGGTGGCCTGCGTCATTCCATTTGATGGCGTGGATGACGCCATCCGTATTGCCAACGACACCATCTATGGCCTGGCGGCCAGCGTCTGGACACGGGACATCGACAAGGCCATGCACATGGTGCGGGCGGTGGAATCCGGCATTCTCTGGGTGAATACCTTCGACGCGGGCGACTACACGCAGCCCTTCGGAGGTTACAAACAGTCCGGCAACGCCCGCGACAAGTGTATCGACAGTTTCAAGAGCTATACCCAGACCAAGTCGGCCTGGATCCAGCTCTCCCGGCCCTGAGGCTGCGAGATGGATTTCGCCACGCTGCAATACCAAACAGAAGGGCCGCTGGCCTGGCTGACACTGAATCGTCCGGAAAAACTGAACGCCATCAACACGGTGATGGTGCGTGAACTCAACCAGGCCCTGGACCTGGCAGAGGCGGATGACCGGGTACGCGTGATCGTGCTGCAAGGCGCCGGTAGGGCGTTTTCGGCTGGCTTCGACCTGGAAGACTCCGACACCAGTGGGGACCCGGACCAGACCCGTGCGGAACTGACTGCCGATTTCGACGTCATCATGCGATTCTGGGACAGTCCGAAACCCACGCTGGCCGCTGTCCACGGTTATTGCCTCGGCAGCGCCATGGAAATGGCCTTGGCCTGCGACATCACCCTGGCCACTGATGATTGCCGGCTGGGCGCGCCCGAGGTGAAGTTCGGCAGCGGCATCGTGGCCCTGGTGCTGCCCTGGTTCTGCGGACCCAAAAAAGCCAAGGAATGGCTGCTGACCGGCAATGACCGAATCACTGCCAGCGAGGCCGAAGTTTGGGGACTGGTGAACCGCGTGGTACCACCAGCGTCACTGGAAGCAGAGGCCCGGTCGCTGGCGCAGGAAATCGCCGGCAACGACGGGTTGGCCGTCCGGATGACCAAGCAGGCCATCAACCGTAGCTGCGAAATCGCCGGCATGCGCAAGTCCCTGCTACAGGCACTGGAAACCGATATCGAAGTAGAATTGACCGAAACCGAGGAATCACGGGAGTTCAACCGGATCCTGCAGAACGAGGGCGCCAGGGCCGCTACGGCATGGCGCAAGAACAGACTGGGCTGAACCCACTGGAGAGCCAGGTATGACGTCAGACAATACGAACGAACTCGAGAGCTATCTCGAACAACACCCCGACACCCGTTACCTGGAAGTGCTGGCACCGGACATCAGTGGTGTTTTGCGCGGCAAGCGCGTGGAACGTGAGGATTTTGGCAAGCTGTTCGGTAACGGGATTAACCATTGCGGAGGTGCGACCCTGTTGAACATCAGGGGAGAAGTCCCTGAATACGTCAGCTATGGCTCCGACGACGGCGACCCCGATGTTCGGGGCCACGCGGTACCCGGGTCACTTGCCTCGGTGCCATGGGCCCGGCGCCCGACCGCACAATGCATGATGAGCCTGGCGAATTTTGATGGATCCTTGTACCCGCTCGACCCGAGGAATGTGCTTCAACGAGCGCTACAACCGCTACGGGACCTGGGTCTGAACCCGGTCATGGCGACAGAACTGGAGTTCTACCTGTATGAGCATGACGGTGAGCAGTTTGTGCCCCACATGCCACGCATCCCGGGTTCGGGTCTCCCACAGGAAGGCACACAATTCGCCACCTTCGACGATCTTGAAGAGGTGGACGATTTCCTCCTGGACGTAGAACGTTTTTGCGAGGCCCAGGGCCTCCCGGCCGGAGCAGCGCTATCGGAATACGCGCCTGGCCAATTCGAGATTAACCTGCACCATGTCGACGACGCGTTGCTGGCCTGCGATCACGCGGCTTTGCTCAAGCGCGTCATCCGCGCTGCCGCACGCGTCAATGGGTTTGCCGCGACTTTCATGGCCAAGCCATTCCAGGAATTTGCAGGCAGCGGATTGCACCTGCACATCAGCTTGTTGGATAACGACGGCAACAACGTTTTCTCCGGTGAAAGCCGGGATGGCGCCTTTTCCGATACCCTGAGGCATGCGGTCGGCGGGCTGGCGGCGATCATGAATGAAAGCATGGCGGTGATGGCGCCCAACGCCAACTCCTACCGCCGTTACGCACCGGGCTTCTATGTCCCCGGAACCCCCAATTGGGGGCCAAACCACCGGGGCGTGGCCATTCGCATGCCGGTAGCCTCGCAGGAAAACATGCGCCTGGAATACCGCGTGGCCGGTGCTGATGCCAACCCCTGGCTGGCGGCGGCAGCCGTGCTGGCCGGCATACACCACGGCATCAGCAACAAACTGGAACCACCGGCCATGGTGCAGGAAAGGGCTTCGATCGACTACGAGACCACCATCCCCTTGCGCTGGTCACTGGCGCTGAATACCTGGCAGGAAGGCACGATCCTGCCGGAATACTTCGGTCGGGAATATCATCGGGTGTTCGAACGGGTACGACGCGAGGAATGCGACCGGTTCAACGCCCAGGTTTCGAGTAAGGACTTCGAGTGGTATGCGCGGTTGGCGTGAGTGGATAGGGGGCAGGGACTAGGGACTAGGGACTAGGGACTAGGGACTAGGGACTAGGAACCAGGGACTACAACGTGTAGCCTCTCGAATACGATCACGCATTTGTAGTCAAGGCCGGATCAATAGACAGATGCTAAGTCTGTTAATTCAGAACGTAAAAAAAGGCCCGGCATTGCCGGGCCTTTTTTCTAGCTAGTACTCAGCTGGTCAGTTGCGAACCGGCCGGCGGTGCCAGGCAAAGCCCAGCATCGACAGAGCCAGCAGCAACAGCGCCCACTTGCTGTCCACCGGAACCGGGATTCCTTCCACAACTGGAGGAGGCGGACGGCGAACCGGCACATCGGCTCTGTCCAGTACGGACGCCGTTTGATCGGAATCAGCTCGTGCAACGTTGGTAATTACGTTGAGCGAATCGAACTCGTTCTGCGCCACGGCCTTGCTGGCGGTACAGTTCATCTCCTCGGCCGGAGCAAGCGTCGCGGGCTGTGCCGGTACACAAACCGGAGTTGCATCAGCCTGGCTATCCGCCAGCGTGACGTTGGTCAGCGTCATATTGCCGGTATTGGTGATCACAAAGCTGTAGTCGATGACCTGGTTGGCTTCCGTGACTACTGTCGTAGTCGTCGATTTCTCCAGGGTCATGGCCGCAGCTTGCGTCACCGGTACCGCGGCACTGTCACTGTCGTCCGCCAACTCATTGCTGGATACCGTGGCCGTGTTATCGATGTCGCCATCGCCGCCGCCATTGGTATCGATATCGGCCTGGACGGCATCGTAGGTGCCGGTGTAGGTCCAGGTTTCGCCGACGTCCAGATCGCCGTTCACGGTACCGGACTCGGTCGGCCCGGTCAGCGCCCCGAGCAGCGGATCGCTGACACTGACGCCCGTGATGGTCGTGTTGCCGGTATTGGTCACCACCAGGGAATAACTCACGGTATCGCCCGCCATATCTACGGTTCCGGCGGCACCATCACCACCCACGTCGGTCACCGACTTGACCAGATCGTAGCTGGGGTTCTGAGCGATCGGAGCATTAGCACTGTCTTCCTGATCGATCAGCTCATTGCTGGACACGGTGGCCGTATTATCGATGTCGCCATCGCCGCCGCCGTTGTCATCGATATCCGACTGCAGGACCGTGTAAGAGCCCGTGTAGCTCCAATTCTCACCCACGTCCAGATCGCCGTTGACGGTGCCGGACTCGGTCGGACCGGTGAGCGGATCCAGCAGAGGATCACTGACACTGGCGCCCGTGATGGTTTGATTGCCCGTATTCGTGACCACGATCAGGTAGCTGACCACATCACCTGCCTCATCGGCAGTGCCATCTGCGCCATCACCACCCACATCGGTCACGGTTTTCACGATGCTGTAGGAAGCAGCGCCCGCGATGGGCACGGCCGCACTGTCACTGTCATCGGCCAGCTCATTGCTGGAAACGGTGGCGGTATTGTCGATGTCGCCATCGCCACCACCGTTCGTATCCAGGTCGTTCTGGACCACCGCGTACGTACCGCCGTAGGTCCAGGTTTCACCCACATCCAGGTCGCCGTTGACGGTACCCGACTCGGTCGGACCGCTCAGCGCACCCAGCAACGGATCGCTGACGCTGACGCCAGTGATGGTCGTGTTACCGGTATTGGCAACCACGATCTGATAGGTGATTACATCGCCGGCAGCATCCACGGATCCACCCGCACCTGCGCCATCGACGTCCGTGACGGACTTGGTGAGGTTATAGGCCGGGTTTCGGCTGATCGGCACATTGGCGCTGTCGCTGTCATCCGGCAACTGGTCGCTGGATACGGTGGCGGTGTTATCGATGTCGCCATCACCGCCGCCATTGTTGTCGATGTCTGCCTGCGTTGCCGCATAGCTGCCCGTGCAGGTCTCGCTCGTCGCCACCGCCAGCGTAAATGGATTGCCGGAAGGGCAGCTTACCGTGCCGCCCAGCAGTGGGTCGGTCACCTCGACATTAGTCAGTTCCTGGTTGCCCGTATTGCTGACAACGATCTGGTAGCTGATGACGTCGCCCGCCGCATTGACTGCC
>JAHEFS010000003.1:0-4725 GCA_024640045.1 Chromatiales bacterium
GCGTTCAACGAGGGGACCTCCCCGCGCGCAACCATCCCCAGAACATCTTCCTCGGTTTCGGTCGTAAGAAGCACCCGGAATCGGGCGATATCTTCTTTGAATATCTCGACCACCGAATCGTCAATCCAGTGATCGCCGAAATGCACCCGCGGTTTAAGCCCACGCGCCTGGTGTACTTCCGAGCGTGAATCGATGGAATATTCGAACACCGCGATACGGCTTTCATGCCAGAGGCGGCGCCCCCACAAAATGGGCGAATTGCAGGCCGCGGCCATCAGCGGCGCCGTGACGGTCTGGGCAATGTTGTAGAGCCTGGCGAACTCTTCCGGCCCGGTCTGGAAATGAACCTGAAAACTGGTGTTGCACGCCTCCAGCATGACGTTGTCATGTTTCACCGTTAACTGGTCGATGCCGTTGATGGTGAATTGAAAATCTTCGCCCCGCAGCCCCCGCAGCGCGTCGTTGAGCGCCTTGTAACGAATGCTCGGAACCATCGCGTCCAGCCCCAGGTTCTCCCGCGAAAGCGTGGGCAGGATACCGACCAGCGCGATTTCGCTGTCGCACCGCGCGGCCGCCTTGCGGGCCAGGCGATAAATCTCCTGGGCTTCCGCCTCCATGTCGCGCAGCGCGCTTCCGGACATCTCGCGCACCGACAAGTTGGCCTCGAGGTTGAACAGGCCAATCTCGTGGGTAAAACGATCGTCGTTGAGGATTTCAAGAACTTCCAGGGCCTTGAGGGCGGGTTTTTGTCCCCGGTTGACCAGGAACATTTCCTGCTCTGCGCCAATCCGGCGTTTGCCCGTTTCCACCATCCCCGACTCGAGCATCAACTCCAGTGCCTGGACCTCGTCGAGCAGGGATTTCATGAACGCCTGTCGCGTGGCCTCGTCGGTATTGTGCTTGACGTTCTGCTCGCCCATATTCCAGGCCCCACGTGAGATTCAGGGTGGATGATAAACAGTGCCCACTGGCGGAGCAAACCAAAGGCGGGAATCTGCAAACCAGAATCCCTATTCAGCTTTACTCGCGGCACCTGATTCAATAGGATTGTGGAACCACTTACTGTGCCCGCTGAGCGGACCTCAACCCCGGAAAACCCCAGGAATCGCCCGCATGACCGAAAGACCCTGGCTTAACAGTTACGCGCCCGGCGTACCCGCCGAAATCGACCTGAACGAATACCGTTCGATCGTGGACGTATTCGAGCAGAGCTGCGAAAAATTTCACGAGGAAGAAGCCTTCATCTGCCTGGGCCAGACCATGAGCTATGGTGAACTGGGCCGGCTAAGCCGCAATTTTGCCGCAACACTTCAAAAACGCGGTCTCAAGCCCGGTGACCGGATCGCCATCATGCTGCCCAACCTGCTGCAGTATCCGGTGGCGCTGTTTGGCGCCTTGCGTGCCGGGCTGACCGTGGTCAATACCAACCCGATGTACACCGGCCGAGAGCTGAAACACCAGCTGATCGATTCCGGCGCCCGGGCGATTGTTGTCATCGAAAATGTTGCGCATACCCTCGCCGAGATCAGAAGCGAGGTACCCATCGAACACATCTTCCTGACCGGCGTCGGTGATCTGCTGGCGTTCCCCCGATCGTGGCTGGTGAATTTCGTGGTGCGCTACGTCAAGCGTAAGGTGCCTCCATTCGATCTGCCTGATGCCGAAAGTTTCCGCGCGGCCCTGGACCGGGGCAGTCGCCTGCCCTTCGAACCCGTACCCGTGGGACTCGACGACCTGGCGTTCTTGCAGTACACCGGCGGCACCACCGGGGTGGCCAAGGGAGCGATGCTGACACACCGAAACATGGTAGCGAACATGCTGCAGGCGCGCGCCTGGCTGGAGGGGCTGGATCCCGGCCGTGAATTGATTGTCACGGCGTTACCGCTTTACCATATCTTTGCCCTTACGGCTAACTGCCTGGTATTCATGAGTCTGGGCGGGCGCAACCTCCTGATCCCGGATCCGCGCGATATGACGGGTTTCGTCTCCGAACTGTCCCGCTATCCCTTCACTGGCATCACCGGGGTCAACACCCTGTTCAATGGTTTACTGCACACCCCCGGATTTTCCGACCTGGATTTCTCGAATCTGAAAATGGCGATGGCTGGCGGCACTGCGCTGCAGCGGGCTGTTGCGGAGAAGTGGAAAGAAGTCACCGGCCAGAATATCGTCGAGGCCTACGGGTTGACGGAAACTTCACCGGCGGCGTGTATCAACCCGCTGGGCACCGAGGAATTTAATGGCAGTATCGGTTTGCCCATTCCTTCCACCGAATGCACGGTTCTGGATGACGAAGGAAACCGGTTGCCCCAGGGTGAAACCGGCGAACTTGCGGTCCGTGGGCCGCAAGTCATGAAGGGCTACTGGCAACGTCCCGAAGCCACTGCAGAAGTCATCATGCCCGATGGATGGTTGCGTACCGGCGACATCGCGGAAATGACGCCAGAGGGTTATTTCAGAATCGTGGACCGGAAAAAGGACATGGTGCTGGTCTCGGGATTCAACGTTTACCCCAACGAGATTGAAGACGTCATTGCGCAACACCCAAAGGTGCTCGAGGTCGCCATTATCGGCGTTCCGGACGAAAAATCAGGCGAAGCGGTGAAAGCCTGTGTGGTCAAGCGTGACCCGTCATTGACGGCTGAAGAACTCAAGGCCTATTGCGCCGAGAACCTGACCGGATACAAGCGTCCCAGGCATATCGAGTTTTTCGACGAATTGCCCAAAAGTAACGTCGGCAAGATTCTGCGTAAGGACTTGCGGGAAGCCGCTACCTGAAGGCTACTTCTTGCCGGGTTTCTGCCTGGACAATGCCAGGCCGTGCGTGATTTTGCCTGGCCCGTAACGGTCCTCGATTCGATCCAGCGCCTGGTCCAGTTTCGGAGTGTTGAGCGTGCCGTCCTCCAACCCGCTGACCCCAACCCCCAGCAACCGCACCGGGGTGCTCGCATGGTCGCACAACCAGGTCTTCAACAAACCGGCCGCTACCTGGTAGAGCGTTGCCGTACTATTACTGGGGGCACGCAGGGTTCGGCTTCGCGTCACGCTGTGAAAGCGATGGTCCCGAATTTTCACCTGCACCGTGCGTGCGGCGAGGTGTTTGCCCCGCAACCGACGCGCGACGGCTTCAGACTGCCGCTGCAGTTCCGCCAGCATCTGGTGGGGGTCCGTCAGGTCCTTGTCGAAGGTCACTTCGTGACTGATTGATTTATCGGCCCGTCCCGGTTGCACCGGGCGTTCATCCTCGCCGCGGGCGAGGCTCAGGAAATGAGTGCTGCGGTTACCCAGTACCAGGCGCAGGACTTCGGGGTCCGCCTTGCGTAATTGCCCGATGGTGAGAATCCCTCGTCGACGCAGATGCGGTTCGGTCTTGCGGCCGATACCCCACAGGCGTCCTACCGGCATGGGGTCAAGAAAAGCCTGGATCCCATCGGGCCGGACCTCGACGAATCCGGCGGGTTTTAGTGCATCAGACGCCAGCTTGGCCAGGAACTTGTTGGGCGCCATGCCAATAGAAGCGACCAGGCCGGTCACGTCCGCGATCCGATCCCTGATCACCAGCCCGATGCGTCGAACACCACCAAACAGCCTGACACTACCCGTGACGTCGAGAAAGGCCTCGTCCAGCGAGAGGCCCTCCACCAGCGGTGTCGTTTCATTAAAAACCCGGAATATCTGGCCCGAAACTTCGCGGTAGCGCTGCATCCTCGGGGTCACGTAGACCGCATCCGAACACAGGGCCCTGGCGCGAACCATGGGCATGGCGGAATGAATGCCGAACTGGCGCGCTTCATAACTGGCCGCTGCCACCACGCCGCGGCCTCCCAGCCCCCCGACGATGACGGGCCGCCCGGCGTATTCGGGAAAATCACGTTGCTCCACGGAAGCGTAAAATGCGTCCATATCCACGTGAATGATGAAGCGCGGGGAGTCTGATGACATTTCCGGCTTGCCGTTGGCGATGACGACACCGCATTATAGCCGCATGAATGACGTGACAGCCGATAACGATATTTACCAGCAATTCCCCGTGCTCAAGCGTGCGATTTACGTCAATCACGCGACGCTGACACCCTGGCCACGCGAGACCATGATGGCCGTGCGCGA
The DNA here is from genome assembly GCA_024640045.1 of Chromatiales bacterium. Taxonomy (GTDB): domain Bacteria; phylum Pseudomonadota; class Gammaproteobacteria; order Xanthomonadales; family SZUA-36; genus WTJD01. The sequence goes on from JAHEFS010000003.1 coordinate 4,108, forward strand.
GTTTGCGGAGAAAAACTACGAATCCGGTCCGCTCGTTTATCGTCTGTGGATGGATAATGCAGACCGTTTGCGCTCACTGGCAGCGGACATGCTCAATGCGACCTCCGCCACGGAGATCTCGCTGCTCAAAAACACCACGGATGGAATCAACGTGTTGGCCAACGGCCTGGACTGGCGGAGCGGCGATAACATTGTCACGACAACGGACGATTTCCCCAGCAACCGGCTGCCCTGGGAAGCCTTGGCCGCTCGGGGCGTCGAACTGCGATCGGTGGACCTCCACGCCAGTGACAACCCCGAAACCGCTCTGCTCAATGCCATGGACGAGCGAACTCGCCTGCTCGCGATCAGTTCCGTGCAGTGGACCGATGGCTTCCGGCTGGAACTCGAACCCTTGGGCGCTGCCTGCCGCGCCGCTGGCGTGCTGTTCTTCGTCGACGCCATCCAGCACTTTGGTGCTTTGCGACTGGACGTGCGCAGGGACAAAATCGACCTCGTCAGCGCCGGGAGCCACAAGTGGCAAATGGGTCCGGAGGGTATGGCCGTGTTCTACTGCCGCGGGGCAATCCGTGAGGCTTTACAACCGTCCCAGATTGGTTGGCACATGCTGGAAAACCG
>JAHEFS010000003.1:4825-83621 GCA_024640045.1 Chromatiales bacterium
TGGGACTCGATGATGGTCCTGGCGTGCGACCCATCCGGAGTGTCGGCGAACTGGACCCCGATGCCTGGTTTGCGATTACCCTGTGATCCCTGCGGCGTGATCCACACAACTTTCCCCGGTATAGGCAGGCGCTCTTCCAGTTCCATCAAGGTCAGCAGCAGGAATACCTCGTCGCCCAACTTGAACCGCTTGGTGCTCTGCACGAACAGACCACCGCCTTGAACAAACGGCATGTAAGCACTGTAGAGGGCGTGCCGGTCCTTGATGGATAACGAGAGAATTCCTTGTTGTGCCATGCCGCTTTACTTCCCCAATCCTTGCGCTGCGGACGTCCATTCTATCAGCCAATCCCGCAGAAGTAAGTCCTCGCGCACTGCCGTCCTGGTCAGTTGCCGGTTACGGTCTGCCATTTGCTGAATACGCACCAGCCGGCGGGTGTCCCCGCCCTGCCCCACGGATTGCCGCAACCGCTCAGCGCTCAGGGTCGAGAGCCATAGCCAGACGGTGTCGGGCGCGACATCGCGCACGCTGCTCACTACGGCAGGAATGGTCTCACGACCGGTGGCGAGCGCAGCGAGACGGTTTCGCAACTCTCGGTGTGCCGGGACCATTTCCTGCTCGTGATAGGCCACTGCCCGCAGCGGACTGCCTCCCGCTGCTGACAGCGCCTGGGTGGCCTGCTCGCGCTTCAGACCAACGGAATCCACCAACCATTCCAATGCCACCTCGTCAGAGGGCATGGGCACTGCGATGGCCTGGCACCGGCTGCGAATGGTTACGGGTAAACGCGACGGGTTATGCGACAACAGGATAAGGACGGCATCGCCCGGAGGTTCTTCCAGGCTTTTGAGCAGCGCATTCGCGGCATTTCTGTTCATGGCCTCGGCCGGTTCGAACAGCGCCACCTTGCGCCGACTGATGGTCGTGGTGAATCCCAGTGACCGGATGGTTTCCCGGACGGGATCGATCTTGATCTGGTGCTTACCCTCTTCCGGCCGCAGCCAGAACCAGTCCGGATGTGCGCCGCCGTTCAGCAGAACGCAGGAACGACACTGTCCGCAAGCGCTCCCTTCTTTGGGCTGTTGACAGAGTAAACCCGCGACCATGGCGTGGGCGAGCAGTGACTTTCCGGTTCCTGCAGGCCCATGCAGAAGCAAGGCATGCGCCAACCGGTCCGCCCGCAGGCGATCCTGGTATGCCGTCCACGCCGGCTGCAACCAGGGCAAACGCTCCGCTGGCTGCACGCTCAGGACCACGGACCCGCCAGTTCACGCCGGCGCTGTGCAGGTCTGTCGTTGCCAGGATCAGTCATCATGCACAGCGTTGCTCCAGGATGGTCCGGATCTGGCGCCAGACACCTGTTTCATTCTCGCTGGCGTCAATCACCACGAAACGGTCCGGCTCCCGTCCTGCCCGCTCCAGGTAAGTCTGGCGCACGCCCTCCAGAAAACTCATCGACTCGGTTTCAAAGCGATCTGCGGATCCCCGGCCGCTGGCCCGCTCCAGGCCCACCTTCACCGGTACGTCGAGCAACAGGGTCAGGTCGGGCCGAACGTCACGTTGCACCAGGTTGGCGAGTGCCTGAATGTCCTCCTCGGGCAGACCGCGGCCGCCACCCTGGTAGGCGAAACTGGCATCGGTGAAACGGTCGCACAAAACCGTCTCTCCGGCGGTCAACGCCGGCCTGATCAACTGGTCAACATGCTGGGCTCGTGCCGCAAAAATCAACAACACCTCGGTCAAGGGGCTCATCTCTGGGTGCTCACCGTGCAGGACGATGTCGCGGAGTAATTCCGAAAGAGGCGTGCCCCCCGGTTCACGAGTGGTGATTACGTCTCGCCCGCGACCTTCCAGCCAGTCCCGGATCCGGGCCATCTGACTGCTCTTGCCAGCGCCCTCCCCGCCCTCAAGCGTGATAAACATCGCGTTCACGGCTTGCGCGCCAGCATTTTTCGAACCGCTTTTTCATGTTGCTCCAGTGTATCCGAAAACACATGTCCGCCCTGCCCGTCAGCGACAAAAAACATCGCCTGCCCCGGCGCCGGACGGGCAGCGGCAAAAAGCGCAGGCCCCCCGGGCAAAGCGATGGGTGTGGGCGGTAAGCCGTGGCGGGTGTAGGTATTGTAGGGTGTGTCGGTACGCAGGTCGCGCCGGCGAATGTTCCCATCAAAGGATGACCCCAGTCCATAGATAACAGTGGGATCCGTTTCCAGCCTCCAGCCCTGTTGCAACCTTCGCACAAACACGCCGGCCACTTCGGCGCGCTCCGCTGGCAAGGCGGTCTCTTTTTCCACGATAGAGGCCAGGATCAGTAATTCGTAGGCGGAGCTTAGCGGGATGTCGTCGCGCGCAACCCACGCCTCCTCCAACGTGTTGCGCATCGCCTGGTACGCACGGCGAAGGATATCCAGATCGCTGTCTCCGCGAACGAAATGATAGGTCTCCGGCAAGAACCAGCCTTCCGGGTGCAATCCGGGCGCTCCCAGCGCCTCCATGACCGCAGAATCCCCATCCGTGGGCCCGAGTGTATGGGTGAGTACCGTGTCTGCCGCCAGAACCCGCCTGAGGTCGCCATAGGTCCAGCCCTCGACGATGGTGAAGGCGTATCGAATCACCTCGCCGCTGGACAACAGATCCAGCAGACCGGACGGACGGATACCTGGCTGCAGGGCATATTCGCCGGTACGGATTACCACCGGATGTAGGCGGTTGAGCACTCGCCAGCGCCAGTGTCTCCGGGTCAGGCCCCGCTGTTCCAGTTCCTGCAGTACCGTGCCCATCGAAGCGCCCCGTGGAACCTGCAGTACCGTTTCCGCTTCCATGGCCAGAGGGGTATCCAGAAAGCTTGAGTATTGCCGTGCGAGACCGGCACCCAAAGCGGCCAGGGCCACCAACGTCACGGCCACCAGCGGCAGAAAGCGCCTCATTGGCGGCTCTGGAGCTCCATCAACCAGTCCTGGATTTCCCGGGTCACCGAACCAATCGTCAAAGGATGATCACCGATGGACCGCAATGGAACGATGCCCCTGATGACGTCGCAGACGAAGGCCTCGGATACCTCCGGCAACATGTCCAGGGTGATCCGGCGCAATTCAGTGCGGGCCTTGAACTCGCGAATAATCCGTCCACGCAGGATGCCCCGGACGCCACTGCGGTCCATTCGCGGTGTCAGCAAGTGGTTGCCCATGACCAGGAACAAATTGGAATCGATGGCGCTGATCAAATGATCGTTGGTGTCGAGCAGCAGCCCTTCCTGCCCGGCAAACGCCTGCTGTTCCCGCGCCGCGAGAACCAGCTCCAGGCGATTGAGATGATTGATGCCACCCAGGGCAGGCTGGACCGCCAGCCGAATGTCGCAAATACGTCCTGGTACACCCGCTTGTGAAAGGCGGGCCGGCACTTCCGGCCAGGGATAGGCGGAGACCATCCGGGTCGCCGTTCCGGTTCCGTCGGGCCAGTAGGAAGCGGCCCCCGTGCCTCGGGTAATCACGATCTTGACCAGGCTGCGTACCCTGCCGCGGGCAACCGTCTGCAATTCCCGCAGCAAAACTGACTGTGCGGGGGCAGTCAACCCCAGTCGTTCGCAGCCCCTCACGAGGCGGTCGAAATGATCCTGCCACCACCAGGGATGTCCATTAACCACGGCGACCCGCTCCCAGACGCCGTCGGCGAACGCGAGGCCGCGATCGTCGATGCCCACGAAAGCAGAAAGCTCCCCGTTGACCAGGCAATCCAACATGGGCGTCTCCTGCATCATGGTTTGAGATCCTGCTGCCTGGACACGCGAACGATGATTCCAGTCAGCCCGTAAAGCGCTGAAACAAGAGAGTTCCGTTGGTGCCGCCAAATCCAAACGAGTTGGACATGGCGACGTCCACAGGCAACTCACGTGCGGTGTGCGGGACGTAATCGAGATCGCAGCCTTCACCCGGATTGTCCAGGTTGATGGTCGGCGGTATCACGCCGTCCCGGATGGTCAGAATGCTGAAAATGGCTTCCACCCCGCCGGCCGCGCCGAGGCAGTGACCGGTCATGGATTTGGTCGAGCTTACCGCCAACTTTAAGGCATGGTGGCCGAAACTGGTCTTGACTGCATCCGATTCCGCCCGGTCTCCCAGTGGCGTAGACGTGCCGTGGGCGTTGACGTAATTGACCTGGCCCGGATTCAAACCTGCATCCTCCAGTGCCCTAGTCATGCAACGGGCAGCGCCTTCACCGTCTTCCGGAGGCGCGGTGATGTGATGCGCGTCCGCACTCATACCGAAACCGGTCAGTTCCGCATAAATGCGGGCGCCGCGCTGCTTTGCGTGCTCCAGTTCCTCCAGCACGACAACACCCGCACCGTTGGATAACACGAAACCATCACGATCACGGTCCCAGGGTCTGCTGGCGCGCTCGGGCTCAGCGTTTCGACTGGACAACGCCCTGGCCGAACAGAAACCCGCCATCGCGGGACCGGTGGTTGCGTATTCCGCACCGCCGGCCACCATGACATCCGCATCCCCGTAGGCAATCATGCGCCCGGCGGCCCCAATGTTGTGCGTCGCCGAGGTACACGCTGTCACGATAGCGATGTTCGGGCCCTTGAAACCATACCGGATCGACAGGTTGCCGCCGACCATGTTGATGATCGCCCCGGGAATGAAAAAGGGGCTGACCTTGCGCGCACCACCTTCAAGATAGACCTCGGTATTGCGTTCGATGGTCGCGATGCCGCCGATTCCAGCGCCGATGGCCACCCCGATGCGTCCCGGATCCCCGGCATACCCGGATTCTTCGACGCCGGCATCGGTCAGTGCCTCGATAGATGCCGCGATGCCGTAATGAATGAACTTGTCCATGCGGCGCGCATCCTTGGCCGGCATGTAATCGGCAACCTCGAAGTCACGAATTTCACCCGCAATTTGAGTCCCCAGAGTTGCCGCATCGAACTCCGTGATGGAGCTGATGCCGCTGCGGCCGTTACACACGGCTTCCCAGGCTGATTCAATTGAGTTTCCGACGGGGGACAGGATACCCAGTCCGGTGACGACTACGCGGCGTTTCGACACGATGATGACCTCTGCTTCAGAAACGACAACTCGCTGCGGATTGACAGAACTCCAACGCACAACGGCCGGCTGAGGGCCGGCCGTTTGCGTGATTCGTTACCGCAGGCTCAGCCCGCGTTGGAGTTGATATAGTCAATCGCCTGCTGCACGCTGGTGATCTTTTCTGCATCTTCGTCCGGGATCTCGCACTCGAATTCTTCTTCCAGCGCCATCACCAGTTCGACGGTGTCCAGAGAATCGGCTCCCAGGTCATCCACGAAGGATGCATTGGAAGTGACTTCCTCTTCCTTAACACCCAATTGCTCGACAACAATCTTCCGGACGCGATCTTCAATGCTGCTCATCTTTTATTAATTCCTCTACAGGGGACTGAGTGCCGCAATTTTAGTGAAACTGGGGCCTCGCTTCCAGTCCGTGACTATTCGCTACAGTATGTTAACCCGTAACGCTCCCAAAAAATGACCGACCGATGCGGTTCCGTGACAGAACCCACCGCGTCAGCCCATGTACATTCCACCGTTTACGTGCAGAGTCTGCCCCGTGATGTAGGCCGCTTCTGCGCTGGCCAGGAAAACCGCAGCAGCGGCGATGTCGTCCGCCTCACCCAGTCGCTGCATCGGAATGTCCCGCAGCAGCGACTCACGCTGCACATCGTCCAGCGCCCGGGTCATATCGGTATCGATGAATCCCGGGGCGATGACGTTAACGGTGATGCCCCGCGTGCCTACTTCCCGAGCAAGGGAGCGGCTGAACCCGACCATGCCCGCCTTGGCCGCAGAGTAATTGCTCTGCCCCGGATTGCCCGTGGCGCCAACCACAGAGGCTATGTTAATGATCCGTCCGAACCGGGCTTTCATCATACCCCGCAGGCAAGCTTTGCTGAGCCGGAAAACGGAACGAAGGTTGGTATCCATCACCTCGTCCCAGTCAGACTCCTTCATCCGCATCAGCAACTGGTCGCGGGTGATACCCGCATTGTTGACCAGGATTGCCGGCGCACCTGCAGTCTCACCGATCTCGCTCACTGCCGCGGTTACCGCATCAGCGTCATTCACATCCAGGGACATGCCGCGACAGCGGCCATCGATAACGCTTAACCGTGCGGTAATCTGCTCCGCCCCTGCCTCGGTGGTTGCCGTCCCGATGACCACTGCGCCCTGCTCCGCCAGGCGATCCGCGATGGCGGCGCCGATGCCACGGCTGGCGCCGGTCACCAGGGCAACGCTGTTTTCCAAAGACTGCTGCATCGTCTTGTCCTCAGTAACGGACCAGGGCCGAGCCCCAGGTGAAACCGCCACCGAAGGCTTCGAGCAACAGGGTCTCACCGCGCTGAATCTTGCCCGAGCGCACTGCCTCGTCCAGCGCCAGCGGCACTGACGCTGCAGACGTATTACCGTGCCGGTCCACCGTCACGATCACCCGGTCTTCGGACAGGCCCAGTTTTCTTCCCGTAGCGGATATGATCCTCAGGTTGGCCTGGTGCGGAATCAACCAGTCGACATCCGACCGGTCCATGCCATTAGCTTCCAGGGTCTCATCCACGATGCGGCTCAAGGTCCGGACTGCTACCTTGAAGACCTCGTTGCCTTTCATCTGGATTGCGATTCCGGCATTTTTCTCACCTTCGCGGAAACCGCGGGAGACGCCCACATCGGTCCCCAGCAAACCTGCGTGTTCACCGTTGGCGTGAATATGGGTTGACAGGATGCCAGGTTCATCACTGGCCTCTATGACGACAGCGCCGGCGCCATCACCGAACAGCACACAAGTCTGGCGATCTTCCCAGTCAACCAGGCTGGTAATCGACTCTGCCCCGATCACCAATGCGCGACGGGCGTCACCGACCTTGATGAACTTGTCGGCGATACTGAGTGCATAAAGAAATCCGGTACAGGCGGCATTCACGTCCATGGCGCCCACATCACGCAAGCCGAGACGGTGCTGCAACAGGGATGCGGTGCTCGGGAAGATCAGATCGGGCGTGGTCGTTCCGAGGATAATCAGGTCGATGTCGCCGGGTTCAACCCCGGCCGCGTCCATTGCCCTCTGGGCGGCATGGAACGCCATGTCTCCCGTCGTTTCCCCCTCTGCGACGACATGCCGCTGGCGAATGCCCGTCCGTTCCTGGATCCAGGCATCGGTGGTATCCACGATCTTCTCGAGGTCGGCATTGGTCAGAATCCGTTCCGGCAGGTAACTGCCCGTGCCGATGATTTTTGAATAGGTCAATTTGACTCTCCCGCCTCGTACTGTTCAATGCGCGCTTCGATTCGGCCAGGGACTTGCCGTCGGGCCTCGTTTACCGCTTCCAGGATGGCGTGCACCATCGCGGCGCGATCCGCGTTCCCATGACTCTTGACGACCACGCCCCGGAGACCGAGCAAAGGCGCACCATTATGCTTGCCGGGGTCCAATCGTGCCAGCATGTCCTGGAGCGCGGGCCGGGCCAGCCACCCGCCAAGCCGCGCCCGCGGGCTGGAATTCAGACTGGCGCGCAGCTCTTCGAACAGCATGCGTGCAAGTCCTTCGCTGGATTTCAGCAACAAGTTGCCTGAGAAACCGTCACAGACCGCGACCTCTACCCTGCCCGCAAAAATGTCGTGACCCTCGATGAACCCAACGTAATTTAGGGGCAGCTCACGCAACCGTTCATGCGCCTCGCGCACCACCGTGCGACCCTTGGTCTCCTCGTGACCGACATTCAGCAGACCAATCCGGGGCATCGATCTCTCATCCGTCTCACGAACAACCGAACCCATGATGGCAAACTGCACCAGTTGCCGGGCGTCCACGTTGAGATTGGCTCCAAGGTCCAGCACGCTGGTTGAACCATCGGCGGATGGGATGGCAGACATCAAAGCGGGCCTGTGGATGCCCCGCAATGGACCCAACTGCTTCACGGCGAGCGCCATCAAGGCCACCGTGCTCCCTGCGCTGACACAGCCCTGTACATTGCCCTGCGCGACCAGCTCCATCGCTCGACCCAGACTGCTGCCAGCGCCCTGGCGCAGAATCGCAACGGGTCGCGCGTCTCCCGCGAGAACCGAATCGGCTTCGATCAGCCTCAACCTGGGATGATCGACTTTTGCCGCTTCGGAAATCGCTTCAGGCAGCCCGACCAGGGCCAACTCCAGCCGTGGCTCGAGTTCCAGGGCATCGAGTGCCGCGGGTAAGGTGACGTCCGGCCCGTAGTCTCCGCCGTGGGCATCGAGCGCCAGCAAGGTCGTCGTGGCGGCTTCCTTCACCCGGTCCACGCCATCCGGAAAAAGCCCAACGGTGCAAGTCTGACCGGGCAAAACAAACCGCCGGCTTGCGCCGGCGGTCTTGTCATTCCACTTACTTGAGGCATGCGTCGATGCCTACTCGTCGTCGTCGAGCTCCACGACCGGGGTATCGATCACCTTGCGGCCTTTGTAGTAGCCCTCGGGGGTGACGTGGTGACGCAAGTGGGTCTCACCCGTGGTGGAATCAATCGACAGCGTCGGCGCCTTCAGCGCATCGTGCGAACGGCGCATACCCCGCCTCGAAGGTGTCTTGCGACTCTTTTGTACAGCCATGATGGCAACTCCTGTTCAATCTTTACCAGAATTTCGATCCGTCCGCCCGCCATGAAGCATCTTTTCCAGCCCGGCAAACGGCTTGTATGTATCACTTTTCTGTTCTGCGGCTGCCGGTTCCTCGTCGGTACTGAACTGCAGCTCCTGCAGATCCGGCTTGCGCGGAATCTGAGGTAAAGCCAGCAACAACTCGTCTTCTACCAGAGCTTCGAAACCCAGTCGCCCCTCTTCGGTGCTAGTGGCTTCGACCTCTTCCGGCAGCAACTCCTGCTCTCGTTCGCTCTCGACCACGACCAGCCTGCTTTTGCGGCTAATCGCGTGCCGATACTCTTCCAGGCTGACCTGGCAGATCAGCGGCAGGTCAGCTTCGACTTCAATGTCGACAACCGCCCTTTTTTGCCGATCCAGGCTGAAGCTTGCCTGGAAACGTGCCTCACCTTCGGTGCCGGCCAGCAGCGGGCCGAGCCTTTCCAGCCTGGCAAGCGGAATGGTGCCACTGAATATGCGATTCCCTTCCGCTGCCTTCCATGGGTTGATCCAGTCAGGAAATTCCCTCGACATTTCACCACCACCACAAGTCAGGCCGTCTGAGTTTGGCATCCTCGCGAACCACCGGGAACGCGCAAACCCGCAATTCTACTATAAGAAGTTCACCAGAGCCACGTTTTTCACCTTCGACAAACAGCACCACTCAACGCAGAATGATGCAACATACGCTGGCGGATGGTGGCCGCGCCCGACCTTGTCTATAATCCAGTCCTGAGCCGTCCGGCAAATATTTCCCCCGAACCCGGAACGGCTGGCAACACTGATTGGGAGCCCATGATGACACGACCTGAGCTGAAGCACTGGCGCCTCGAACAGGATCTCGACCAGGTGGCCTGGTTGACCCTGGACCGCGCAGGCGAGCGCAACAACAGCCTTTCCAGCGAAGTGCTGACGGAACTTCAATCCGTGGTGGATGAACTCGAAACACATCCACCTCGGGGCCTGGTAATGCAGTCCGGTAAAACCGGGTCGTTCATTGTTGGTGCGGACGTTCGGGAATTCGAAGACGTACACGACAGCGACGAGGCTGCAGATTCCATCAGGCACGTGCACCAACTGTTCAACCGAATCGAGGCGCTGCCCTTCCCGACCGTCGTGATCATTGAAGGTTTTTGCCTGGGTGGCGGACTAGAACTGGCGTTGACCTTCGACTACCGGATTGCCAAGGACACCGAAGCCACCCGACTCGGGTTTCCAGAGGTGCGTTTAGGCATCTACCCCGGTTTCGGCGGAAGCGCCCGCAGCGTCCGCTCCTGTGGGCCGCTGAAGGCTATGCCCCTGATGCTGTCGGGCCGCATGCTCAGGGCAACCCAGGCCCGGTCTGCAGGATTGATCGATGAAGTAGTCGGGCCGCACGGCGAACTGCGTTGGGCAGCGAGGCGCGCCATACTCAGGAACCGCAAAAGTCGGGGACCCGGCCGCATGGCAGCCTTGCAGAACATGCCACCGGTACGGCGAATCCTGGCCTCCCAGATGCGCAAGCAAACGGCCGCCAAGGCCAACGAGCAGCACTACCCCGCGCCATTTGAGTTAATCGATGCCTGGGAAGCCTATGGCGACGATCCATATCGCATGATGGAAGAAGAAGCTGTCCGGGTCGGGCGCCTGATCACGGGCGATACCTCCCGCAACCTGCGGCGGGTCTTCGGCTTGACGGAACGACTGAAGGCCTATGGCAAGAACAGTGACTTCCGGGCTCGACGGGTCCACGTGATCGGCGCCGGCGTCATGGGCGGCGACATTGCCGCCTGGTGCGTCGTTCAGGGTCTGGAAGTGACCCTGCAAGACCGCGAGATGAAATACATAGAACCCGCACTGGCACGGGCCAAGTCCCTGTTCAGGAAAAAGCTCCGCAGCCCCGACCGCGTAGCGGGAGCAGTGTCCCGGCTGATCCCCGACGTAGAGGGGAATGGCGTGACTCGGGCCGATGTCGTGATCGAGGCAATTTTCGAGGATGCAGCCGCCAAGCGGGCGCTGTACTCAGCCATCGAACCCAAGTTGAAGAAAGGGGCCCTGCTGGCGACCAATACGTCCGCCATTCCGTTGGCGGAACTGTCGTCGGAATTAAAGAAACCAGAACGACTGATCGGACTGCACTTCTTCAACCCGGTGGCCAAAATGCCACTGGTGGAAGTTGTTCACGGACCCGGGACGGGACCTGGCCAGATCGAACAGGGTGCCGCATTTTGCAACCAGATCAACCGGTTCCCGTTGCCGGTCAAGAGCAGCCCAGGTTTCCTCGTCAACCGCGTATTGGCTCCCTACATGCTGCAGGCATTCCGGATGAACCTCGAACAGAACATCCCGGCAGAGGCGCTCGATCTCGCGGCAACCCGTTTCGGTATGCCCATGGGACCGGTGGAACTGGCCGACATCGTCGGTCTGGATATCGGCTTGCAAGTCGTAGGCAAACTGGGCGGAACGGAAGCGGAGGGCCCGCGCGAGGTGCTGCAGGAGTTCGTCGATGCAGGCAAGCTCGGCAAGAAGTCGGGCCAGGGCTTTTACAAGTGGTCCAAGGGCAAGGCGCAAAAAGACCGGGGCAAGTCTTCAGGTCATGATCTCGATGCGATTGCGGAGAAACTGATGGCACCTTACTTCACAGAATGCCGGGCCTGTCTTGGCGACAAGGTGGTCGACGATGCCGATGCCCTGGATGCTGGCATGATTTTCGGGACAGGTTTCGCCCCGTTCCGCGGCGGGCCTTTGCATTATTTGCGTAGTCTCGGCGAAGCAACGGCGGGGCTTGCCGCGGATTCATCTGACCCGGGTCCTGCTGCGCCGGCGAAAAAGAAGAAAAAAACCGGCAAAAAGGCAGTGAAGAAAAATGCAGCAAAGGCACAGACCAAGGAGAATTCCCATGACTGAAGCACTGCGTCGCGTAGCCATCATTGGTGGCAGCCGGATCCCCTTCTGTCGCTCCAACACAGTCTATGCCGAGAAAACCAACCTCGACATGCTCGCAGCAGCAATCCAGGGTGTCGTCGACCGGTTTGGGCTGGCAGGAGAGCAGCTCGATGAGGTGGTCGCTGGTGCGGTAACCACGCACACGAAAGACTGGAACCTGGCTCGCGAAGCGACGCTTTCCACCACGCTCAGCCCACTGACACCGGGTATCACCCTGCAACAGGCTTGCGGCACCAGCCTGCAGGCGGCACTCGGAATCGGCGCCAAGATCGCCAGTGGGCAAATCGAATGTGGCATTGCAGCAGGAACGGACACCACCTCCGACGCACCGATCGTGTTCTCACGCAAATTCGCCCGCCGCATGATTCGTCTTTCAGGAGCGCGCAGTTTCAAGGCGCGTATGAAAGAACTGAAGGGCTTCAGCCTCTCGGAGATCAAGCCGAACCCGCCTTCCAGCGGCGAATCTCGCACCTTGATGTCCATGGGCGAACACTGCGAGCGGATGGCGCGCGAATGGGAAATCCGGCGACAAGACCAGGACGACCTGGCCGCAGCCAGCCACCACAATGCGGCGGCCGCCTACGATGAAGGCTTTTACGACGAGTTGGTGATGCCCTGGGGTGGTCTCGCCCGCGATAACAACATCCGCCCGGACACCAGCGCGGAAAAACTGGCCAGTCTCAAGACGGCGTTCGACAAGGGACCGACCGGAACACTGACCGCCGGTAACAGTACGCCCCTGACTGACGGCGCCGCCGGCGTGTTGCTCGCTTCCGAAGAGTGGGCTGCACTGCGCGGCCTCCCGGTCCAGGCCTACCTGGTGGCAGGTCGTACCGCGGCGGTAGACTTCGTTCACGATGAGGGCTTGCTGATGGCGCCGACTGTTGCGGTGGCTGAACTGTTACAGCGTACCGGGCTCAAGCTTCAGGATTTCGATTTTTACGAAATTCACGAAGCCTTTGCCGCGCAAGTTTTGTGCACGCTGGCAGCCTGGGAGTCCGAAGACTATTGCCGAGACCGCCTGGGATTGCCTGAGGCACTGGGCACCATCGACCGTACCCGCATGAACGTCAAAGGCGGCAGCGTGGCGGTTGGCCACCCCTTTGCGGCCACTGGCGCCCGCATCACCTCCACGCTGGCCCAGGCCCTGTCAAACGAAGGTCGGGGTCGTGGACTGATCTCGGTTTGCACGGCGGGTGGTATGGGTGTCGCCGCCATCCTGGAGGCTGCCGGCTGAGTTGTTTCATTGGCCCGGGCAGCGCAAGGTGCCCGGGCTGTTCAGGTCAGGCGGCGCTGTGCACTGTCCAGTGTATTGCGCAACAACATGGCGATGGTCATGGGGCCCACACCGCCCGGAACCGGCGTGATGGCCGAGGCAACTTCCTTCACCTCGTCAAACGCGACGTCACCGACCAGGCGGTAGCCTTTCTCGGAAGCGGGATCATCCACCGCATTGACGCCGACGTCGATGACGACCGCACCTGGCTGCACCCAGTCTTGTTTGACCATTTCGGCGCGGCCGACCGCGGCGATGAGGATTTCAGCGCTCCGTACCACTTCAGGCAGATCACGGGTACGCGAGTGGCAAATGGTCACGGTCGCATTGCGGTGCAGCAGCAGCATGGCGACCGGCAGGCCCACGATATTGCTGCGCCCGAGTACGACGGCACGTTTGCCTTGTATCTCGACGGCCATGCGATCGAGCAGTTCGATGCAGCCCTTGGGTGTGCAAGGTACGAACAAGGGATCGCGGCGCTTCATCGACAGTCGTCCAATATTCAGCGGATGAAAACCATCCACGTCTTTCTCCAGGCTGACGGCGCCGAGTATTTCCTCATCATCTATGTGATCCGGCAAGGGGAGTTGCACCAGGATACCGTCGACCTCGGGATTCGCATTCAGGTCACGAACCACCGCCAGCAGTGCTTCCTGGCTAGTGTCAGCCGGTAAGTCATGCCCAAACGAGGTGATACCGACTTCGGCGCAGGCTTTCTTCTTCATCCGCACGTAGGTCTGGGAATCCTTGCGCGCACCGACCAACACGGTCGCCAGCCCCGGTACCCGGTGGTGTGCGGCCCGCATGGCGTCTACTTCGGTCTTGATCTCGCTGCGAATCGTGGCCGCGATGGCCTTGCCGTCGATTAATTTTGCCGGCATGGGTACCTCCTCCTTGTACCGTTCAGAAACCCTTCGCCTGGCCCGGCTGGGGCATTGGCGAATGGCATCGGATGTGAAATAAATGAACAGGCGTCATTGTAACGGATTGGCTGTGCAGCGGGTTCCGGACTAGAATAAGGATATCGCGCCACGGAAGGTCCGACAGAGCCAAAATCCAACTTCCAAAAAAGACATGCAGGTACACGATTTTCATTTCGATACCATCAGCGGCAGCAATCTGCCACTCGGGCGTTTTCGCGGCCAGCCTATCCTGCTCATCAACACCGCGACAGAGAGCCAATTCAGCCCACAACTCCGCAAGTTGCAACGGTTATGGGAGAACTATCGCCATTGCGGCCTGGTGATCATCGGCCTGCCGTGTAACGATTTCGGAGAACGCGAGCCGCGGGACAACGCTGAAATCGATGCCCTGTGCCGCAACCGTTTTGGCGTTCGTTTTCACATGACGGCCAAACAGAGCCTGAACGGAAACTCGATCAATCCGCTGTTCCAGGCTTTACGTGAAACCTATGGCCGCGAAGCCATGCCGCGGTGGAATTTTTACAAGTACCTGTTCGACGTTCGCGGCCGCCTGGTGGAGCGCTGGGCCAGCCGGATGGAGCCCGACGACCCGCACGTCGTGCACCAGATCGAGCGGCACGCCCGCGCCTGGATCATCTAGGGCATTGCTGGCAGTTCAGGATTTGCGTTTACGCGAGGTGAACTTCTTCAGTCGCCGACGTTTCGCTTTTTGCCGGTCACTGAGTTCATTCTTGCGATCCTTGAAAGGGTTGTCCCCTTCCCGGAATTGAACGGAGATCGGCGTACCTTTCAGACGGAAATGCCGGATGAAGGTGTTTTCCAGATAGCGGCGGTATGCCGGCTGAATGCTGCTGGTTCGATTACCGTGAATGATGACCTTCGGTGGCAGCTTGCCTCCCGAGTGCGCGTACCGCAACCGGACCGCCCGGCCCTTGCTCATGGCAGGCTGATGGCTTTCCACTGCATCGCGCAAGACCCGAGTCAATTCCGGGGTCGGCATGGTCCGGGTAGCGCTGTGCCAGGCTTCGTCGATGGCCTTCATCAACTCGCCAATGCCGGAACCCTGCAACGCGGATAGTCGGATTCGCCTGGCCCAACTGACATACTGCAGTTTGCGGTCGAGTTCCGACAGCACCTGCTCACGATGTTCCTGTTCAAGACCGTCCCACTTGTTCAGGGCCAGGACCAGGGCCTTGCCTTGCTGCAGCACGTGACCCAGCAGGGTCGTGTCCTGATCGGTCAAGCCTTCGCGCGTGTCCAGCATCAGCACCACAACGTGCGCCCGTTCGATGGCCTGCAGTGCCTTGATGACGCTGAATTTTTCAATCGTATCATCAACCCGCGAACGGCGGCGCACACCGGCCGTGTCGATCAATTCGTACAGTGTCCCGTTTCGCTCCATCGCCAGCCGGATCGAATCACGCGTGGTGCCGGGCATGTCGTATGCCATCACCCGCTCCTCCCCGAGCAAGCGGTTGACCAGCGTGGACTTGCCCACGTTCGGGCGACCGATGATGGCGACACGCCGACGGCCGTCATCTTCTTCCTCTTCTTCCTCGTCGACGGGCGGAAGAATCTCACTGACCTCCGACATCAGCGCCTCCATCCCGCGCCGATGGGCCGCGGCAACCGGTACCGCGTCACCCAGACCAAGGGACGCAAAATCCGCCAGCGCAATATCCGGGTTGGTGCCGTCGATCTTGTTCGCCACCATCAATACCTTGCAGCCCTGCTGCCGTAACTTTGCCGCCACCGCTTCGTCTTCATTGGTGAGGCCATCACGGGCACTGACCAGAAACAGGACCAGCGCAGCTTCCTGAATGGCAAGCGTGACTTGTTGTGCAGTAAGGTAGTCGATTCCTTCTGCCTGGCTCACCAGGCCGCCCGTATCGATGAGTACGAACGGTGTCTGTCCAACGCGACAGATACCGTATTGACGATCGCGCGTCACACCGGGCAGATCCGCCACCAGGGCGTCACGCGTGCGTGTCAAAGCATTGAACAGGGTTGACTTGCCGACGTTTGGACGGCCGACAATCGCGATGACGGGAAGCATAGGGAGTGTCCTGCGGCTTAGCCCGGAACGAGGCGGGCTACAACTCTCCGCCGGCGGTGAAAGCCAACAACTTGCCTTTGCGGGTCAGCACATAGAGGCGGTTGCCCACCACCAGCGGTCCCGTAACAAAGCCGTCGCCGCCGATTTTTTCCCGCGCGGCGAAGTTGCCGTCACCGAGGCCAATCCAGTGGAGGTATCCCTCAAAGTCGCCTACCACCACGAAATTCCCCATGAACCCGGGGCGGCTCAGTCCTCGATTCTCCAGTTGATCCTGCTTCCACATCGTGGACCCATTGCGCCGGTCCAGCAACCAGACGTGTCCATCCTTGTCACTGACGGCGAGGTTGGTGCGATCGACCACAATGCCGCTCGCAGAAGAAATATCCTTAAACCACAGCAGGCGTCCCGAGTTCGCGGCCAATGAGGCCAGCCGATTCTTGTAGCTGGACACGATCAGGTCTGAGGCGACGTAGACCATATCGCCGTCGATATCGGCCAGTCGTTCAAGCTCCGAACGACCTTCGGAAGTCACGACAGTCTGCTCCCAGACTACGGTGCCCTTTTCCAGGTCGAGGGCGACCACCTCTCCCCCGTCGTAGCCGATATAAGTAACGCCAGCCCAGATCACCGGCACAGAGTTACCTCTCAGGGTCAACAGTGGTACCGAACGGTCATAAACCCAGAGGCGCCGTCCGCTTTCTTCATCCAGACCGAAGATACGCCCATCCACGCAGCGTACGACTACCACACCGTCACCGGCGACCGGGGCTGCCAGGATCTCCGAAGTCACCTGGGCTGTCCACAGCGGCGCGCCATCCCGACTGCTGAGGGCATGTACTTCCCCGTTTTCGGTTCCAACCAGCAAGGTGTCACCACTCACACCCGGACCACCGGAAAGCGGCAATTCGGTCTTTACCTCCCAACGTACCCGGCCGTTTTCGGCGTCCACCGCCATCAGGCGACCCTTGTAATCTGCGGTATAAAGCGAGCCGTCCCAGTAGACCGGACGAAGCTGGGGTTCGGCCTTGCCGAGGCCTGAACCCACCGACTGTGACCAGATTTGCCGCGTTGCCAATGTCGAAGTGAACTCGACCAGCTCAGCAGGAGCCCCTGGATCGTCGTCTTTGCCCCAACTCTTGAACCAGCTGCAGCCTTGCAGGGCTACCAGCGACAACAGCAGGAGCAGCCGGACCTGCCTCATCCGGCGTCTCCGGTTTCCGCGCCCGCCTCATCCACGGCTTCGATTTTCATTTGCAGGTAATTCTGATCGCCGATGCCTTGCTCGATCAACGACTGCGCCAGCCGGTATTGCTCCGCTGCTGCTGCATACTCGCCCTGCCGGCTCAGGATATCGCCGCGAATCTCCGCGAATTGAGCTTCGAAGCCCGTCTCATCGGGCGCCGCATTCAACAAGCTGAGGGCCCCATCAGCATCACCCTGATCCAGCTTGACCCGGGCCAGCCGCTCGCGAGCAATCGTCCGCACCGGTCCTGGAACCGCGTTTTTCATCGCGTACTCCAGCATGGGGACCGCGATATCCGCCTGGCCTGCCTCCACTCGTGCACTGGCCATGTGCAGCGCTGCCATCGAAGTGTAGGCGGAATCGGAAAACTCCGACTTCAGGGTTTCATAGTTAGCCACTGCCCCATCGAGGTTCCCGCCGCCCAAAAGGTCCACCATGACCTGGTATTCTGCTGAAGCCTGCTGGTCTTTCGACTGCGACCACAACTGCCACTGTTTGAAACCGTACAGGCCACCAAAGGCCAGGATCAGGCCCAGCACCATGGCACCACCATTTTCTCGCAACCAGTTTTTGACGCGTTCGGACTGTTCGTGTGAATCGTAAATCTCAACCATGCTTGTTCTCTTTTCCTGTATCGGCGGGGCGACCGGCAACGCCGGATCGCCTGTTAAACCTGTTTAGCCAGCCAGTCCCGCAACCAACGGGACAATTCATTCCTGGGAAGCGTTTCCTGAGGCAAGTGTTCCCGTAACCGCTTGACGACGACCTGGCCGTTCGCCAACTCTTCCTCACCCAACACCAATGCAAGTGCCGCACCACTACGATCTGCGCGCTTGAACTGCGAACGAAAACTTCCGCTCCCGCTGTGGCTCAATACCCGCAGCCCGGATATATCGCCCCTCAACTCCTCGGCCAATGCCAAACCTTCCGTTTTGGTGCCCGAACCCAGCATCACCAGGTAGACATGGGGAACCGTGGGTTGGGTATTATCCTTGAGGCGAAGCAACTCCACCAGTCGTTCCTGCCCCATGGCAAATCCGATACCGGGCCAGGGCTTGCCACCCTGGAGCTCGATCAGCCCATCGTACCGCCCGCCAGCACAGACCGTACCCTGCGCGCCAAGTTCATCGGTGATCCACTCGAACACGGTATGGCTGTAGTAGTCGAGGCCGCGCACCAGCCGCTGATTCACCTGGAAACCGACGCCCAGGCGGGTCAGCAGACTGCAAACACCGTCGAAATGCCGCCTCGAATTCTCTCCAAGGAAGTCGCCCAGTTGCGGCGCCTCGGCCAGTAATTCCTGCACCCCCTTATCCTTGCTGTCCAATACACGCAGGGGGTTGCGCTCGACACGCCGCTGACTGTCTTCATCGAGTTGATCCGCGTGTGCATGCAGAAAGGAAACCAGATGTTCCTTGTAGGCGCTTCGCTCAGCGGCCGTTCCCAGTGAATTGATCTCCAGGCGAAAATCTTCCAGGCCCATTTCCGACCAGATTCTTTCGCCCATCCGAATCAGTTCTGCGTCAACGTCCGGGCCTTCCGCACCGAACACCTCGGCCCCCAGTTGGTGAAACTGCCGCGTCCGACCCTTTTGTGGCCTCTCGTAACGAAACATCGGCCCGCCGTACCAAAGCCGGACTGGCTGGCCATACAACAACCCATTCTGGAGGGCTGCGCGTACCACACCGGCCGTCCCTTCGGGTCGAAGACTGAGCGACTCGCCATTGCGATCCTCGAAGGAATACATCTCCTTCTCCACCACGTCGGTAGCGGTGCCGATCGCGCGCGTGAACACTTCGGTTTTTTCCAGTATGGGGACACGAATTTCCTGGAATCCGTAACGCGAAAACACCGAGCAAGCCACGGCCTCCAGACGGTGCCACAGAGCAGAATCGGCGGGCAGAATGTCGTGCATTCCGCGAATGGATTTGAAACTGGAACTCACGTTTCTGATCTTGGTGATCGAATCAGGAGGTTCATGTTATCAAGATCGACGGTACCTGAGTGCCTTGTCTCGTGATGCGCATCGACAACCTTACCCATCCGCAGGACCCGATGACGGAAGTTCGACCTCACCTTCCGAGGCATTCAGTGACATGCGCATGACATCGCCGGAAGTGTGCCCGGACAGATCGACCTGGCGGCCATCCAAAAAGAGATCTACAGCAGAAGCGCGGCCAAACAGAATTCTGAAAGGTGCCTCACCTTGGTAGGCCCGCTGGCTGCCCCCTCTGACCAGATCCATCTCAAGTTGCCGTCCACTGGCGTCGGCGATTTCGACCCAGCTGTCGCCGGAGGTCGTTACTTGCAGGCGGTGCTGACCGGCCGGAAGTACGATCGGCTCTGCTGCCGCTTCAGGCTTTTTCAGCGCTTCCCAGGCAGCCTGCCCCGGGCTGGCAGCCGAACCAGAGCGAATCTTGCCAAGCCCTTCCAGCGATGCGATGGAGGCGTTGACGTGGGCGGTGGTTGAATTGCCTGGTAATTCTTCTGTGGACGTAAGCTCGTCCCCCGTTCCCACCGCAGCATCTTGCTGGGCTTGACCCTGAGACAAGCGGACGGCCTCATGCGTCAACTGCCAGGCCAGGGTGCCAATGAGCAGGGACGCCAACACATAACTGGTTGCACGTAGCCAGCGGTCGCCCGCACGAGCCCTAGCTACCCCGTTGAATACGGGACGCAGTTCAGGTTCGTCGACAATGAGTTCAGCAAGCATGGCGGAAATTTCTGTCTCTCCGAACCCAAGATGCCTCGCGTAGCTCTGCACGTAACCTTTTCGGTAGACCGCGGCATACCGGTCGAGTTGGTCACCTTCAATGGCGATCAGAACATCGGCAGGGACCTTCAGAGATGCGGCAGTTTTTTCGACCGACCATCGATGTTGCTGTCGCGCCTTGCGCAAACGCTCGCCAACCGCCATGGGAATCAGCAACTGTTGCTCAGTCATCGGAATTCACCCCTCGCGCGCGGGCGGCCTGCCCCGATTCCGGGTAGCGGGACAGCAGTCTTGCTTCGTAGTTGCGAGCCGCGCGGCCGTCGCCGAGTCGAGTCTCTATGCGCATTCCCAGCCACAGACTTTCTGCATTTTCCGTCCCGAAGGATTCGAACCGTTGTAAAAAGGCGCGAGCGCCCATGTAATTGTCAGTTTGATATTCGAGTCCCGCCATGGCCAAGAGTGCGTCCGGAAATTTATTATCGTAATCAAGTGATTGTCGCAAATACTTCTCAGCTTTGTCCAGATTTTCTTCTTCCAACATACACGAACCAGCATTCGCGAATGCAATCTCTGGGGTAGTGTAGAACGGATCCTTTACCGCCTGGAGAAAATAGCGTTCCGCTGCACCCCCCTGGCCGGTGCTGCACAGGAACACGCCATAGTTATTGTTGACGTCGCCGTTACTGGGCGCGGCCTCCACGGCCTTACGATAATGGCGTTCGGCCAGGTCGATTTCGCCAAGCCGTTCGTACAGGACGGCGATCATGGTATGCCCCGGCGCATAACCCGGATCCGCACTGATCGCCTTTTTCAGTTTATCCAACGCGACTTCGTATTGCTGCCGATCCATGTATTCACGGCCCAGCGAAGTATTGATTTCAGCGGTTTGTCGCGCGCTACCCGCCCCGGTGTCAGGGCGATCCGGGGACCCAGCACAGCCAGCCAGCCCGATCGACAATACCCCACATAACACAATTTGCCGCTTGTTCATTCCTGGAACTCCGCTGCTTGTGCCCGGAGACGCTCGCTGCGCCTCGTTCGATCACGAACTTTGCCGACCAGCTGGCCGCAAGCCGCATCGATGTCTTCACCACGAGTCTTCCTGACCGTGGCAATTAACCCGCCTGCCATGACGATTTCCTGAAAAGCCTGTATCCGTTCTGGTGAGGAACAGCGATAGCGTGTTCCCGGGTAAGGATTGAACGGAATCAAATTCAGCTTACTCGGCACCGTCCGCAACAACTTTACCAACATTCTAGCGTGTTTAGGACCGTCGTTGATGTCCTGCATCAGGGTATATTCAAAGGTCACCGAACGCTTGTTGCGTCCTGCCACGTAGTCACGGCACGCCTGCATCAGTGTTTTGATGGGATATTTGCGATTGAGGGGCACCAGTTCGGTACGCAGTTTGTCATCCGGAGCGTGCAGCGAAACCGCAAGCGCGACATCGACGTCCTCGCGTAACTGCGCGATGCCGGGGACCATTCCCGCGGTACTGACCGTCACTCGCTTGGCCGCCAGGCCGAAGCCCAGGTCATCCCGCATGAGGCGCAGGGCAGGCAAGACCGCGTCATAGTTCAGCAGCGGCTCACCCATACCCATCATGACGACATTGGTGATCGCCCGCTGCCCGTTGCGCTCGTGACCGAGGGCCTTCGCCGCAAGCCAGACCTGCCCGATGATTTCCGCGGTGCTCAGGTTGCGACTGAACCCCTGCGCGCCGGTGGAACAGAATCCGCAATTCAACGCACAGCCCACCTGCGATGAGACGCACAAAGTCCCCCGTCCAGGCTCCGGTATGAAGACCATTTCCACGGCATTGCCGCCCGGCAGCCCCAGCAACCACTTGACCGTGCCGTCATCCGAGACTTGCCGATGCAGGACTTCCGGGGGGCGGATTTCCGCCACCAGCGGCAATTTCGCCCGGAGTTCTTTGCCCAGATCGGTCATGGCTTCGAATTCATCGACCTGGTGGTGGTAAATCCACTTCAGCAACTGCTGCGCACGGTAAGGCTTTTCACCCAGCGAGGTGAAAAAGGCGCGCAGACCCGTTTCGTCCAGGTCCAGCAGATTGATGCGAGTGAATTCAGCGGACATAGAATCAGGCTCGATCAATCAGCCAGCGGCGCCCGCGCCGAAGAAGTATTCGATTTCGGTCTTTGCCGTGTCGGAACCATCTGAGCCGTGCACGGCATTGGCGTCGATACTGCTGGCGAAATCCGCGCGAATGGTCCCTGGCGCCGCCTGCTTGGGATCGGTTGCGCCCATCAATTCGCGGTTCAGGGCGATCGCATTCTTGCCCTGCAGCACCTGGATCATCACCGGGCCAGACGTCATGAAAGCTACCAGGTCGGTAAAAAATGGCCGTTCGCGGTGCACTGCATAGAAGCCTTCTGCTTCTTCGCGGCTCAAGTGTGCCATTCGTGCCGCGACAATTTTCAGACCGGCCTGCTCAAAACGGGAATAAATCTGGCCGATGACATTTTTGGCAACTGCGTCGGGCTTGATGATCGACAATGTTTTTTCAACTGTCACTTTTCAATTACCTCGTATCTGTATGATATTAAAGTTTATTCAACAATGCCGAATATCAGAAGGTCGGCTTTGGGCAAAACAGGGTAATTCTAAAGGTCCCGTACCCTCGCCGCAATTGCGGTGAACGATCATCCTGACGGTCTTGACCCTTTCTCCAACCGCCACCTATGATGGCGGTTTCCAGCGCTGACAACCGGTGCGGGCACGGTGCCGTACCCACTGCGAAAGGTCTGCGCCCTGCCCACCTGGAGACGGTCAAGCCAAGCATGTCCATCCTCTTTCTGGCCATCATCCTGATAATCCTGATGATTCTTTCGTATAACCGGGTACCACTGGTGGCCTCGGTAATCCTTCTTTTCATCATCACCGTCGTGCTGACCCGCCTGCGGCTGGTCTTCCCCACGCCAACGGGCTTCCGTTGGGCTTTCGGAATCATCACGGTGACGTTGATCGGCTTTTCCATCAAGCCGCTGCGCCGGTTGTTGATCAGCGATCGTCTGTTCGGACTGTATCGCAAGGTAATGCCCTCGATGTCAGCCACCGAGCGGGAAGCGCTGGAGGCCGGCACGGTCTGGTGGGACGGGGAGTTGTTCAGTGGCCGGCCACGCTGGCGGCGCCTGTTACGTGTCAAGCGTCCCGGTCTCAGTGAGCGTGAACAGGCATTCCTGGATGGTCCGGTCGAAGAACTCTGTCGGATGCTGATTGATTGGGAAATTTGTGACGCCCACCGAAAGTTACCGGAGCAAGCCTGGACCTTCCTCAAGGAACAACGGTTTTTCAGCCTGATCATCCCAGAGGAATACGGCGGCCTCGGATTTTCCGCCCAAGCCAATTCGGCCGTAGTCCTGAAGCTTTCCAGCCGCAACCTGACCGCAGCGGTCACGGTCATGGTGCCCAATTCCCTCGGGCCAGCCGAACTGCTGCTGCATTACGGAACCGAACAACAGCGAAACCACTACCTGCCCCGACTGGCGCGCGGCGATGAGATTCCCTGTTTTGCGCTTACTTCACCAACCGCGGGTTCCGATGCCGGCGCCATGACCGATACGGGCGTCGTCTGCATGGGGATCCACGAAGGGGAGGAAGTACTGGGACTGCGGCTGAACTGGGACAAGCGCTACATCACCCTCGCTCCGGTCGCCACCCTGCTCGGCCTGGCTTTCAAAGCGTCCGACCCCGAGGGCCTGCTGGGCAATACAGAAGAACTGGGGATCACCTGCGCATTGATCCCCGTCACCACGCCAGGCGTGGAGATTGGCAACCGCCACTTGCCGGTTGGCGCAGTGTTTCAAAACGGTCCCACGCGCGGTAAAGACGTGTTCATTCCGATGGATTGGGTGATTGGCGGCCAGGAGCGTATCGGCCAGGGATGGCGGATGTTGATGCAAAGTCTCTCCGCCGGACGGGCAATTTCTTTGCCTGCACTCGGCACAGCTGGGGGCAAAATGTCAGCGGCGCTCAGCGGGGGCTATGCTCGCGTGCGCAAGCAATTCGGTCTGCCAATTGGGTATTTCGAAGGGATCGAAGAACCCCTGGCGCGTATCGCCGGACGCACCTACCGCATGGACGCGGCACGCAAACTCACCCTGGTTGCCCTGGACGAGGGTGAAAAACCAGGCGTGCTATCGGCTATCGTCAAATACCAACTGACCGAGGGCAACCGGCAAACCATCAACGACGCCATGGATATCCATGGCGGCAAGGGCATCATCCAGGGGCCAAACAACTACCTGGCGCATGCCTACCAGGCCACTCCCATCTCCATCACTGTGGAGGGTGCGAACATATTGACCCGGTCATTGATCATATTCGGCCAGGGCGCAATCCGGGCACACCCCTGGCTGCTGAAAGAGATGAACGCCGTACGTGGCCGTGTGGAAGGCAATCCCCGCCGGCAGTTCGACAATGCACTGTTTTCGCACATCGGTTATACCACCAGCAATGGCGTGCGGGCGTTCATGTTGGCGCTGACCGGCGGACTTTCAACGACCGCACCGGTACGCGGACCCACGGCCGGATATTTTAGACAGATGACACGCATGGCCGCCGCCTTTGCGCTCGTGGCCGACGCTGTTCTGATCATTCACGGTGGAAAATTCAAACTCCGCGAAAAACTCTCCGGGCGCCTGGCCGATGCGCTCATCCACCTGTATTTAGGGAGCGCGGTCCTCAAACGCTTCGAGGATGACAAGCGGCCGCCCGGCGACCTGCCGTTGGTGCAGTGGGCGATGGACGACAGTCTCAATCAGATCCAGGAAAGCCTGCTGGAAGTTTCATACAACTTGCGCGTGCCACTGGTTGGCGGCCTGCTTCGCAGACTGACCTTTCCGCTCGGACGCTCCTACCGGCGCCCTTCCGACGCAACCAGCCGACAACTCGCCCGTATCCTGCTGAGCGAGAACCCCACGCGCAGCCGTCTCATCGAAGGAATTTACCACTCTGATGCCGACGATGCGGCCGGCCGGCTCAACCGGGCATTTCACCTGGCGCTTGACTCGGCAGATGCAGAGCAGGCGATTCAAAATGCCCTGAAAACCAGCCTCTCTACGGAAAACTACGAACCGCTGGTCAAGCGCGCGGTCGAAAGCGGCGTCATCACCGAAGAACAGGCCACCACCGTTCGACTCGCCCAGCAGGCGGCAGCAAAAGTCATCGCCGTCGATGAGTTCCCGCGCAGCCAGATCGAGAAACATGAATCAGCGGTTTTCCGCCCAATGATTCAGGTGCCAGACTGATCGGAGACCGAATCGGACGCATCGCCCTGCAGGAACCCTTTTAACTGATCCCTGCGTGCCATCGCGTCCACGTACCCAAGATCCATCAGTTCGCGGCAGTAAGGCGCCTCGAACAGCAGGTAACTCGCCATTCGCCAGTCACGCCCCCATCCGCCGAGGGTGCGCAACAGCATGCGAACCGCTCGCGGGATGTCCTCAACGTGACGCTGGGTTACTTCGCGCAGGTCGCGACTGGGCCTGATCACCAACGTGTCTATCCGGCGCAAAGGCGTGTCGCCGCGCCGCGCCGGTGCAAGCAGACTGAGCGTATGGTTGATGCGACGTAAGCGATTGAGGTCAGCATTCAGGGTATCCATGAAAATGGTGTCCAGCAGGTAACCCCCGACCTCACCCAGCGAGGGATAGATCGCGGGAGCTTGCGGCTCCGGGTCAGGCCGCTCGTCTCGCGTGGCAATCACCAAAAGCCGAGACGCCCCGAGATGAATAGCGGGGCTCAAGGGAGCCACCATGCGCATGCCGCCATCTCCATGAAACTCGAAGCCCAACCGCTGTGCCGGAAATATCAGCGGCAAGGCAGCGGATGCCAACAAGTGCGGAACGGACAGCTCTGCAGCGACCCCTTTGCGCCGAGCACGCGTCCAGGGCACGATTCCCGCCACCCCTTGGTAAAAACTGTAAGCACTGGCCGTGGTATACCCGGAAGTCGTCACCACGACCCCGCGCAGCGCCCCCTTTTCGATTGCTTCGCGAATGCCTTCAAGCCTGAGTTCCCGGTCCAGAAACTCCTGCAAAGGCCGGTTGTCCAGCAACGATCTGGGTGCCACCGGAATCCTGCCGCTACTGAGCAGTGTCAGTAGCAAGCGCAGGCCGGAAACCATCACCGAACGAGCCCCGGTTTCGTAAATCCGGGCGCATCGCATGGAACTCCAGAAGTGTTCGAGCCGCTCGACACCTTGGTGAAATTCATGAGCATGGCTGGCCAGAACGGCCGCATTGATGGCCCCCGCCGATGTCCCGCAAATCGTCGGAAAAGGGTTGTCCGGTCCTGGACAAAGCTCCGCCAGGGCTCTCAATACACCGACCTGGTAAGCTGCCCGCGCCCCACCCCCGGGCAACACCAGGGCACACTCGCCCGTGCGGTTTCCTTTCAACGTTGCCATTCGTTCATCGTGACGATTTTCAGGGCCTTGCCCCCTTTGGCGGCTGCGCGCACGAGCCTGGGTGAAGAATCTGAATGGTATACTACCGCGACAATCAAAGTCGCCGCGGTCACCAACTTTGCCCTGTTCGTGACGGCCGGCGCAACAAAGGACAGAACTGCGCAGGAGCACCCAGTCATGACCCGCACGATCGCACCGGAAGCCCCCCCTCTTGACGACCGCGCCAACCGCCTGCGCCAGGCCATCGAAGCTGTCAATGGTATCTTGCTGGGTAAAGAAGAATCGGTGCGTCTTGCGTTCAGTTGCCTGCTGGCGCGTGGCCATCTGCTGATCGAAGACCTGCCCGGTGTCGGTAAGACCACCCTGGCGCATGCCCTGGCGGCTGTTACCGGCGCGCGCTACCAACGAATCCAGTTCACCAGCGATCTGCTGCCGGCGGATATTGTCGGCGTCTCGATTTACCGACGGGACCAGGAAACGTTCGAGTTCCACCCAGGCCCAATATTCGCCGAACTGGTCCTCGCGGACGAAGTCAATCGGGCCACGCCGAAAACTCAGAGTGCTTTGCTGGAAGCAATGGCCGAAGGCCAGGTTACAGTGGAAGGCACGACCAGGGCGCTCCCCGAACCCTTCTTCGTTGTCGCGACCCAGAACCCCCTCGACCTGGTCGGTACTTTTCCCCTGCCGGACTCGCAACTCGACCGGTTTCTGCTCAGCATCTCCCTGGGGTTTCCCGATCCGCGCGTCGAAAGACAGCTGCTAACCAGTGAAGACCGGAAATTGCTGTTGAGCAAGACACGAGCCGTGTTCGACACCTCCGACATTCTCAGGCTCCAGGCTGACTGCGAGCGCGTTCACGTCAGCGATGCCCTGCTGGACTACGTGCAGGCACTGCTGGCAGAAACGCGCAACAGCCGTTGGTTCGAAACGGGCTTGTCTCCGCGCGCGGGAATCGTGCTGCTCCGCTGCGCTCGCTCTTATGCCTTCATCAATGATCGGAATTTCGCCACACCCGCCGACATTCAGGCGGTATTCCCAGCGCTGGCGCGGCACCGTATGACCGTCTCACATGGCATGGAAGCGTCGGTGGAAGAACAAATCACTTCCATGCTCAGGCAGGTTGAAATCCCCTGACGCCGCAATGACCGTATTGGCAGAGCTCGGCGCACGCCTCAATCCGTCACTGCGACTGCAACGATGGCTGATGGACCGGGTCAGAACTCGCCGCGGGCAGGTCGACCTGCCGTTTGAATTCGAGTACCGCCACATCTACGTGATGCCGACAATATTCGGTACCTCCTTCGCCTGCATGCTCATTTTTATGGCCCTGGGCGGGCTCAACTTCAACAACAACATGGCGTTGTTGATGGTTTTCACGCTTGGTGTCATTGCGCAACTCACCACAATTCTGGCTTATCGCAACCTGGTCGGATTGAAACTGGATGCTATTCAGGCAGAGCCGGTTTTTTGTGGTGAACCTGCCCGCTTCAGACTGTTTCTCGGCAACCGGGAAGCGCGCGCCCGCTACGCAATCCAGGCCGGCTTTCTGAGCAATGGGGACTGCGTAGACATCGGCCCGCGTTCCTCGGGGTCGATGTTGCTGGAACAAACGACCTTGCGACGTGGGTGGCTGCCACTACCCGCTTTCCGCCTCGAGAATCGCTATCCGCTGGGACTGTTTCGGGCCTGGAGCTGGTTTTTTCCGGATGCCCGCTGTCTCGTTTATCCTGCGCCGGCCCGGCATCCGCCGCCCTTGCCAACGACCGGTGCTGGCCATGCCGGGCAGGCGGTCAAAGGTGAAGGCGAACAGGTCCATGGACTGCGCGAATACCGAAAAGGGGATTCACTCAAGCGCGTCGCCTGGCGTGCCAGCGCACGGCATGATGAACTCTATACCCGGGAAATGGAGACTCCGCGCGAAGAAGCCTGTGATCTTTCCTGGAACCTGCTCTCCGGCATGGACACGGAATCTCGCCTGTCCGTGTTGGCGAGTTGGGTGCTGCTGGCCGACCGGCATCTGCTCTCCTACAGCCTGGAACTCCCCGGTTGCTACATCCCATCCTCCCGCGGCGCCGAACACCGGGCCGCTTGCCTGGAGGCGCTCGCGCTCTTCGGCATATGAAGACGACCACGCAGAAGGGCATGCTTTGGGTGCTGGCAACGCTGGCAGTGGCGGTCACGCCGCAGCTGATGTCCATGCCGCTGCACCTGGTACCGTTGGCAGTGCTGCCCATCGCGTGGCGAACGGCGGCGGAACTCAGGGGCTGGAAGCCGCCAGCCCAGTTCATCCGGGTGGGGCTCACGCTATTTTCCGTGTTCCTGCTCGTCGCCACCTATGGCGGTCTGCTGGGACGTCGCGTCGCAGTAAGCTTGCTCACCCTGATGCTGGCATTAAAATTACTGGAAACCTTCAGGATTCGCGACGCACGCATCGTGGCCAGCCTCAGCCTGTTCCTGTGCGCAACCCAATTCCTGTTTTCACAGGGAATACCCATGTTGTTTTACTCGGCAGCGACCATGGTCGGCGCCCTGATCGCGCTGACGCTGTTGCATCGGCGGGAAGCATTTCAGCCTACCGGGGAAGCGCCACCGTCCGGCCATTCGCTGTTCACCGAGCTGGGCTTCACCCTGCGGTTACTGGCCCTGGCGTTGCCGGCGGCGTTGGCTGTATTTTTGCTGTTTCCACGTTGGTCCAGTCCGCTTTGGGGCGTTCCGGAAGACGCCCTCGATGCCCGCAGCGGCCTGTCCGACAGCATGGCGCCGGGCAGTATCCAGGGCCTGTTCATGGACGACTCCCCCGCCTTTCGGGCGGATTTCGTGGGGACCTTGCCACCCCACCAGGCGCTGTACTGGCGTGGCCCTGTCTTCTGGAATTTCGACGGCCGCGAGTGGAGCAGCATGTACTACTCGCGTGGCCTGCGCGCGGAGACCCAACCTGCTGAAGAAACCGCGCCCTGGCGTTATCGCGTTCAGCTGGAACCACACGAGCAACGCTGGATCTTCGCCCTGGATTATCCCGCCAGGATTCCGCAGGGCGCCCGTCTGAGCATGGATTACCAGCTTTACAGCCGCCGCCCCATTACCAGCCTGGTCAGCTACGAGATGGCTTCCGATCCCGATTTTGTCGATTCACCCACGTTGCGCTCGGCGTTTCGCCGGGCCGCCCTGGAACTGCCAGCGGATTTCAATCCGCGCACCCGGGCGCTCATTCGCCAGTGGCGGACCGAAGTTTCGGGGGATCGGGAATTGATCAGGCGGGTGACCCGGCATTTCAACCAGGAGGAATTCCGGTACACGCTCAACCCTCCCCTGCTCAGCAGGCATTCGGTAGATGAGTTCCTGTTCGAAACCCGCAGCGGATTCTGCGAGCACTACGCATCTGCTTTTACTGTAATGATGCGTATGGCCGGCATCCCTGCTCGTGTGGTGACGGGCTATCAGGGCGGCTGGTACAACCCGGCGGGCGGCTACGTCCTGGTGCGCCAGTCCGATGCCCATGCCTGGTCCGAGGTGTGGCTACCCGACAGTGGCTGGACCCGCTACGATCCGACCGCCGCCGTGGCGCCCGAACGCATCGAAAGCGGCGCGCTGAACGCTCTGGCCGGGCGCCGTCATGCGCTGGATTTCGAGTGGGTCCGAGGTTTTCGAAACCGGTTCGACCTGCTTCAGAATCATTGGAACGAGTGGGTCATCGCCTTCAACGCCGACCGGCAGTCCCGGATGTTCATGCCCTTCGGGCTGGGGCAACTGGAATCATCACAACTGGTTATCCTGATGCTGCTGGTCGCGGGGCTGGCCTCGCTCCTGACCCTGCCCGCCATACTGCGTATGCGGGTCAGTCGCAAGCCCGACCCGGTCGTCCGCGCCTGGCAGCGAGTGCGCGGCCGCCTGGTGAAGGAAGGCATTGCGACCTGGCCTGGACAGACACCCGGGGAACTGGCCGCGGGTGCTGCGAGTCGAATGGAGCATGAGGCCGAGCAGATCCACCGCCTGGCCGATTGGTTTACACAGATCCGCTATGATGCCGGCAACGGCGGGGCCGATGAGTTTATCCGTGCGGCAAGACGTTTTCACCCGAGACGGCCGCCACAGTCAGCAAGGTAACGAACATGAACACTCACTTTTCAAGCCTCCGAAGCGGCACAGTGCTTCTCTTCGCGACTATCGCTTTGAGCGCCTGTGTTTCAGTGCCGGAACAGTTCCGCGGCGAATACCCGGGCCTGACGCCCCAGACGGCGACAGAATCGGACCTGGGTACCCGGGTTCGCTGGGGTGGTGTCATTCTCGATACGCAGCCGAGTCGCGAACAAACCTGTTTCGAACTCCTGTCACGCCCACTGAGAAAATCGATGCGGCCAGAGGATTCAGACCAGACACTGGGCCGGTTCATCGCTTGCAAAACAGGTTTTTATGACCCGGAGGTGTTCGTGCGTGGCCGTGAGTTGACGCTCACCGGCACGATCTCCCGGATCGATTTACGCAAAGTGGGCGAGTTCGACTATCGGTATCCCGTCGTGGAGGCGGAGTTCGTAAGCATGTGGCCCGAACGCCAGGACGTCATCTACTACGAATACGACATGTTCTATTCACCCTACTACTGGCCCTATCCGTACTATCGTTATCCTTACGGCCCACCGCACCGGCCCCACCCAGGCACGCGTGACAAGGGACCCCGGATCGACTTGCCGCCGGCGGGTTCCAAGGACTCGAAGCCCCAAAAAGGCTGACTGCCCCGGCAGCGCGCCGCTGTCGGCCAGCAAAAAGGTATACTCGAAAGAGGGCCAGCGTGGAGCACGTTCAGCATGCCTTCCTTCACCGGGTTTCCCGAGGATTTTTTTCGTTTTCTCGAGGAACTCAAGCAAAATAACAACCGTGAATGGTTCGCGGCTCACAAACCCCGTTACTACGAATCCGTAGTCAATCCGATGTGCGAGTTCATCGTGGCCGTAGGACCCAAACTGCGCGTGATTTCACCGCACTACCGGGTCGACCCGCGGCCTCACGGCGGATCGATGTTCCGCATCTACCGGGATACCCGTTTTTCGAAAGATAAAACGCCTTACAAAACCCACGCGGCCTGTCACTTTCGCCACGAGGCGGGACGGGATGCGCACGCGCCGGGGTTCTACGCACACTTCGACACCGAGGGCCTGCATTTTGGTGGCGGTGTCTGGCTGCCTCCGTCCGGGCACCTGGCCGCTATTCGCGATGCGATCGTCGAAAACCCGGACGCGTGGTCAAAAATTCGCAATGCCAAGGGGGTTCGGGAGCGAGGCGGAATCGGCGGTGACGCCTTGCTGAAGGCGCCGCGCGGATTCGATGCGAAACACCGCCATATCGAGGACATCAGGCGAAAGAGTTTTTTTGTCATGGAGCATGCCCCGACAGAACTGGCCACCACCCCGACACTGGTTAACAATGTGGCGGCAGCATTCCGGGCCTCGAGCCGCCTCAACCAATTCATCACCCAGGCCCTGGGGCTACCCTATTGATCATGGATAAACTGATACTCGTCACCATCATCGTCGTCGTACTGGGCACGTGCGTCTGGATTTACAACCGCCTGGTGAGAAACCGGAACCGGGTCGCCGAAGCCTGGGCCGGAATCGATGTGCAACTGCAAAAACGCCACGAACTGGTGCCGAACCTCGTCGCCACGGTGAAAGGCTACGTCAAGCACGAGTCGACCGTACTGGAGAAAGTGACTCGAATTCGCGGGCATTCCAACGAAACAGTCGAAACCCGTGCTGCCGAGGAGTCTTCCCTTTCCCGCTCGATCGGGCGCTTGTTCGCCCTTGCGGAGGATTACCCTGATCTGAAAGCCAGTGAGGGTTTCCAGCAATTGCATGCCAGCCTGGTGGAAATCGAGGACCACCTGCAGTATGCGCGGCGTTATTACAACGGTGCAGTCCGTGACCAGAACACGTTTATCGAAAGCTTCCCCTCCAACCTGCTCGCACAGGCATTCGGGTTTCGGTCTGCAAGCTTCTTCGAAATCGAACTCGCCAGCCAGAGAAGCACGCCCAATGTCTCACTTCAGTAAGCGCCTGCGCACACTTGGCAAAACCTGTTTTGCGGGCGCACTACTGTTGGGCGCCACTCTTGCCAGCGGCGATGAACGAATCCTGAACTACCATTCCCAGCTTCTGATCCATCCGGACGCCAGCCTGACCGTGACGGAAACCATTCGGGTCCGGTCCGAAGGCAACAAGATCCGGCGCGGTATTTACCGTGACTTCCCCACCCGCTACCAGGATCGCACCGGAAACCGGTTCGAGGTCACGTTCAAGGTACTGGAAGTCCAGCGGGACGGACAGTCGGAGCCGTGGCACCAGGAACAACGGTCCAATGGTGTACGGGTCTACATGGGTGCTGCGAATCATATGCTTGCGCCCGGAACGTACGAATACACACTGCGCTACCGAACAACTCGGCAGGTCGGTTATTTCGATGAATTCGACGAGTTGTACTGGAACGTCACCGGCAATGGCTGGGATTTTCCAATCGAACAGGCCGGCGCACGGGTTGAGTTACCCGCGCAAGTCAGCTGGGACAAACTGCGGATCGCATTGTATACCGGCCGCCAGGGCGCGACCGGGACAGCCGGTGAATACCGGGCGGTCACCGGCCGCGTGATTGAATTCTCGACCACGCAGGCCCTGCCTCCCCGGCATGGCCTGACCCTCGCGGTGAGTTGGCCCAAGGGCCTGGTGCATCAGCCTGGCGCCATTGAGCGGGCGGGTTGGTTTCTGGCGGACAACCGTGCCGCACTGATACTGCTGATTGGCTTCCTCGCCCCCCTGGCCTGGTACCTGTGGGCCTGGAATCATTACGGTCGTGATCCAGCCAGAGGCGTCATCATTCCCCGCTTTGTACCACCGGGTGGTTTATCACCGGCCGCCTGCCGCTACGTGAGCGATATGGCATTGCGCAGCGACGCTTTCACCGCCGCCGTGGTCAGCCTGGCAATCAAGGGCTACCTGACCATCGAAGAAAAAGACGACGACTTTATTCTCTACCGCCAGGGCCCACCGCGGCAGCCAACTGCCACTACCGGTGAACTGGCCGTGCTGGCAGAGTTACTGCCCGACGCGGAGTCCTGGATCGAACTGGACAATGAAAACCACCAGGCCTTTCAGCGCGCACGCGTCGAACTCAGGGACGCCCTCAAGGCCGAGCATCATGGCCGCCTGTTCAAGCTC
Source organism: Chromatiales bacterium (assembly GCA_024640045.1). Taxonomy (GTDB): domain Bacteria; phylum Pseudomonadota; class Gammaproteobacteria; order Xanthomonadales; family SZUA-36; genus WTJD01. The sequence continues at coordinate 38,229 of JAHEFS010000003.1, forward strand.
AACTCCCTGTACATGATTCCAGCGCTGATCATGAGCGTGTTGGCTGCGGCTGTCGCAGTCACCCAGGGCGGCGGACCCTTACCCTGGATCGCCTTCGCCGTATTGAGTCTCGGACTGCACCTCATGTTCCTGTTCCTGATGCGCGCACCCACCCCGTCGGGACGTCGGGTGATGGATGAGATCGAGGGCTTCAAAATGTACCTGGAAACCGCAGAGCAGGACCGGCTCAACCGGATGCGCTCACCCAGGCTGACTCCGGAAGTTTTCGAGACGTTCCTGCCCTATGCGTTCGCACTCGGTGTTCAGAACCAGTGGTGTGAGCGATTCGCCCGGGAGTTTCCGCGTGAAGTCGCGCAGGGTAATGTTTACACACATGGCTGGTACAACGGTAGCCGGCAGGGACTCAGCGCTCTGCATCACATTGGCAAGAGTTTCGGCCCGGACCTCTCCAGCGCAATTTCCTCCGCCTCCAGCCCACCAGGATCCTCTTCAGGTTCAGGTGGTGGTGGTTTTTCTGGCGGCGGTGGCGGCGGCGGTGGAGGCGGCGGCTGGTAAGATCACAGTTTCGCCGGCACATCCGCGAGCCCAAGCGGTAAACGCATTACCTACACGCCAAGAAAGCGAATGATCCCCTCGGCCGCCTTTCGCGCGTCCGCGATAGCCGTCACCACGAGATCGGCGCCACGAACCATGTCTCCCGCGGCAAAAATCCGCTGATGGGTGGTCTGGAAAGGGTACGTTGCGTCATCGACAGCCACGACTCGCCCTGAGGCGTCCATTTCGATCCCGAAGTTCTTGAACCAAGCCGGGGGTGATGGCCGAAAGCCAAAGGCCAAAATGACGGCGTCCGCCTCAATGCTGCGTTCGCTTCCGGGTACGGGTTCAGGACGACGTCGACCAGAGGCGTCGGGTTGCCCCAGGCGGGTTTCCACCACGCGCACCCCGGTGGCACGCTCACCCTGCTCGAGGACTTCGATTTCCAACGGCTGAATATTGAACTGAAACTGAACACCCTCCTCGACCGCGTGACTGACTTCTCGTTGCGAGCCTGGCATGTTTTCGCGGTCACGCCGGTACAGGCAATGAACCTCGCGGGCCCCCTGGCGGATCGCCGTGCGCACGCAATCCATCGCGGTATCGCCACCGCCAAGCACGACCACACGCTGCCCTTGCATATCGAGGAACGGAAAGTCTCCCGGCGGCATGCCCAGCAAGGAACGGGTATTGCCGATCAGGTAGTCCAGCGCCAGAAATACACCCGGAGAATGTCCATTCGGCAAGTCTCCGGTCATGGGGCGATAAGTGCCCATGCCCAGGAAAACGGCATCATGATTTTCCAACACTTCCTCGAAGGAAATGTCCTCGCCGATGGTCGCCCCCAGCACGAAGCGAACGCCCATATCTTCAAGAATGGTGCGTCGGGTCTTGATGACCTTGTTTTCGAGCTTGAACTCCGGGATACCGAAAGACAATAGCCCACCAATTTCAGGGTGTCGGTCGTACACGATCGGGCGGACACCGTTGCGTACCAGGACATCCGCGCAGGCCAGACCCGCAGGCCCGGCGCCGATGACCGCCACGCGCTTTCCAGAATCGACCACGTGAGACAGATCCGGCCGCCAACCCTGCGCGAAGGCCGTATCGGTAATGTGCCGTTCAATGGCACCGATGGTGACGGCACCGAACCCTGTGTTCAGCGTGCAGGCACCTTCGCACAAGCGGTCATGCGGACAGATTCGCCCGCAGATTTCAGGCAGGCTGTTGGTTTGATGCGCCAGTTCGGCAGCTTCGAAAATGCGCCCCTCCGCCGCCAGTTTCAACCAATCGGGAATGTAGTTATGAACAGGGCACTTCCACTGGCAGTAAGGATTACCGCAAGCGATGCAGCGCTCGGACTGACCCACGGCCTGGTCCGGTTTAAATTCCTCGTAAATCTCCCGGAACTCATGCCGCCTGACCTCGATGTTCAGCTTATCCGGGTCGTGACGAGCGCTATCCACGAATTGGTAGCCAGGGCGGATACTCGGCTTGTTCATGGCATGCCCTCCTCTATTTCACCAGCTTGATCGGCGCCACAGAGGCGGCCGCTTCGGGTTCCCGGCGCGGTGTGACGACCCGGAAGTAGTAAGCGAAATGATCGAAATCCTCAAGCAGGCGGGCGGCCCAGACGCTGCCGGTGAACTGCCGGTGGCGCTGAAGCAGGTTCTTGATCAATTCCGTATCGCGACTGTGATCCCAGGCATCGAGGTTGTTAACGATCACGCTATCGCTATTGCAGCGCTTTGCGAAACGTTCATCCATGTCGAGCACAAACGCGCGGCCTCCGGTCATGCCCGCCGCGAAATTCGGGCCGACTTTGCCCAACACCACCACCAGACCACCCGTCATATACTCACAGCCATGGTGTCCAAGCCCTTCGACAACCGCTGTAGCGCCTGAGTTGCGCACAGCAAAGCGCTCGCCCGCCTGGCCCGCAGCAAACAGTTCACCACCCGTTGCACCATACAGGCACGTGTTGCCCATGATTGTGCTGCGCTTGGCCACTATGTGTGCTTCGGGATGCGGTGCGATGGCAATGCGTCCGCCCCCCATCCCCTTGCCCACGTAGTCGTTGGCGTCCCCGGCGAGGCTAAGATTCATACCGTGGTGGTTCCAGACGCCGAAGCTCTGGCCGGCTGAACCCGTGAATTCCAGCTCGAAGGCCTGGCCCGGCAAACCGTCCCGGCCGTGGGTACGAGCGATCTCGCCAGCCAGTGCGGCCCCCACCGAACGATCCCTGTTACTGATAGCAAATGTATGCCGACTGCCCTGGCCGGATTGTACGCCCGCCTCGCACGCCTTGACGATCGACTGGTTGAGGTGTCCCCGATCATGGGGGGCGTTGCGAATATCGCGGTAACCCGCAAGCTGAGCAGGACCTGCCGCCGCCGCGCTCGCCAGGACAGGCGCCAGGTCGATCGCCTGCTGTTTGGGCGTCAACGACGGGTTGTCTTCCGCTGTGATGCGTTCCAGCAGATCGCTGCGGCCAACGATTTGATCCAGGCTTTCAAAGCCCAGCCGGGACAGGTACTCGCGCACTTCTTCAGCGATGAAGCGAAAATAGGTCATCACGCGCTCGGGCAAGCCTTGGAAATGCTCGCGGCGCAACTGTTCGTCCTGAGTGGCCACGCCCGTGGCGCAGTTATTCAAGTGACAGATACGCAGATACTTGCACCCCAAGGCCACCATCGGGCCTGTGCCGAAGCCGAAGCTGTCCGCACCCAGGATGGCGCCCTTGATAACGTCCAGACCGGTTTTAAGCCCACCGTCAACCTGCAGGCGGATGCGCTCGCGCAAGCCGTTCTCGACCAGGGCCTGGTGGACCTCGGCAAGGCCGGTTTCCCACGGTGAACCCGCATACTTCACACTGGTCAGCGGACTGGCCCCGGTGCCGCCATCGTGACCGGCAATCGTAATGCAGTCAGCGTACGCTTTGGCCACGCCCGCAGCGATGGTGCCGACCCCCCGCTGGGAAACCAGTTTGACGGAAATCAGCGCTTGCGGATTGACCTGTTTGAGATCGAAAATCAGTTGTGCGAGGTCTTCTATGGAATATATATCGTGGTGTGGCGGCGGTGAAATCAGCGTGACACCAGGAACTGCATGCCGTAAGGCGGCGATCAATGCCGTGACCTTCTTGCCAGGCAACTGGCCACCCTCTCCGGGTTTGGCACCCTGGGCGATTTTGATCTGGAGGATGTCCGCATTGACCAGGTAATGGGCTGTGACGCCGAAGCGGCCAGAGGCAACCTGCTTGATGCGGGAGTTGCGCTCCGTACCGAAGCGGTCTGGGTCCTCGCCCCCCTCACCGGAATTGGAGTTGCCACCCAGGCGATTCATGGCAACCGCCAGCGCTTCGTGGGCTTCGGGAGACAGTGCCCCGATCGACATGGCGGCTGAGTCGAATCGAGGAAACAGTCGCTCGGCCGGTTCGACCTGCTCTAACGGCAATGCTTCCGGCGGATAGCGCAGTTTCAGCAGATCGCGCAGGGCCGCAGGCGGGCGATGATTCACCCGGTCGGCGAACTCCCGGTAATCGCTGGCAAGCCCGCTGACAACCGCTTTTTGCAGGCCCAGAACCACGTCAGGGTTATAGGCATGGTATTCGCCGCCATGCGTGAATTTCAGCAGCCCCCCCTGAGCGACAGGCACACCCTGCTTCCAGGCCAGCGCATGTAACTGACGAAGATCGTCTTCCACATGGGCGAAGCTGGCCCCACCAACCTGACCGGAGGCGCCCGGGAAACATAATTCAGTCACTTCGCTTGCCAAACCAACGGTTTCAAACAACTGCGCGCCTCGATAAGAAGCCACGCAGGAAATTCCCATTTTCGAAAGAATTTTCAACAATCCCTTGCGCACGCCTCGCCGGTAAAACTTGCGGTGTTGCAGCAAGTCACCGGTCAGCGCGCCCCGCTTAAAGAGGTCATTAATGATCTGGAAAGCCAGGTAGGGATAGATAGCGGTGGCCCCGACACCCAGCAACACGGCGAACTGATGCGAATCCCTGGCCGTGCCGGTCTCGACCACCAGGTTGCAGTCACAGCGCAGACCTTCCCGAATGAGTCGCTGATGCACCGCCCCTACCGCGAGCACTGCCGGGATCGGCAGCGCATCGGGAGACACATGCCGGTCAGTCAGCACCACGATGACCACACCGCGCGAAACGGCTTCGACCACGCGGTCGCACAACTGCTGCAGAGCCGTTTCCAGGTCCCCATCGAGTGCGAAGTTCAGGCTGAAAATCTCATGCCGGTACCAGCGCTCTGACAACTCCAGCAAGCGGCGGTACTTGACGATATTCAGCACCGGCCACGGCAGCAGCACCCGGTGCGCGTGCGTGGTGGTCTCCAGGAACACGTTGTGCTCGCGGCCGAAGATGGTCGCCAGTGACATGGATGACTGCTCACGCAGCGGGTCAATGGGCGGATTCGTCACCTGGGCAAACTGCTGCCGGAAGTAGTCGTACAAAGCCCGGGGCTGGCGTGACATCACGGCCATCGGTGTGTCATCGCCCATGGAGCCCGTGGCCTCGACCGATTCTGCTGCCATCACGCGAATGACCTGCTCACGTTCTTCGTTGGTCACTCCGTACAGCTTCTGGTAAATGGGCAGCATTTGGCTGCCGTCGCGCAGGTACTGAGCCGCGGCCGCTGCTTCCTGTTCATCGTTGTTGTGAATGCGGACGACATTTTCGGTCAACCAGTCCGCGTAGGGTCTGCGCGCCTTCAGATGGTCGTCGATTTCACGCGAGCGCCACAACTTACCGCTGCTGGTATCGACCGCGAACATTTCGCCCGGACCCACCCGGCCTTTTTCCAGCACGCTGGATTCGGCGTAATCCCAGACGCCGACTTCCGAGGCCAGGGTCAACCAGTTATTGTCGGTAATGACGTAGCGGGCGGGTCGCAGACCGTTGCGGTCGAGATTGCAGGCCGCTATCGAACCGTTGGTCATCACGATGCCAGCCGGTCCGTCCCAGGGCTCCACATGCTGCGAGTTGAACTCGTAGAAAGCCTTCAGGTCCGGCGACATGTCCGGCTCGGCCTGCCAGGCAGGTGGAACCAGGATGCGCATGGCGCGGAATACGTCCATGCCCCCAGCCAGGAACAACTCGAGCATTTTATCGAGCGAGGACGAATCGGATCCCTCCTGGTTCACCAGGGGGCGGATGTTCTGCAGGTCAGGCAGCAACGGTGTTGCAAATTTCGGTGTGCGGGCCTCCGACCAACTGCGATTACCGGCGATGGTGTTGATCTCGCCGTTGTGCGCCAGGAAACGGAACGGCTGGGCGTATTTCCATTCTGGCAGGGTATTGGTGGAAAAGCGCTGGTGGAACAGGCAGATATGACTGGTCAGGCGTTCATCGCTCAGATCCGGGAAAAACTGCGGCAGGTTGCCGGGCATCACCAGGCCCTTGTACACCGTAACCATATTGGACAAGGTCGCGATATGAAATGACCTGTCGGGCGCCTCCAGCCGCGCGTTTTCTGCCGATGCCAGCCTCCGCGCCACGAACAACCGCCGTTCGATATCATGCTGACCCCAGCCAAACGGCGCGTTAACGAATACCTGCTCGACCCTCGGCAGGCTCTCCGCCGCCACCTTGCCCAGCACGGCGTGATCCAGAGGCACCTCGCGCCAACCGGCAACACTCAGGGTTTCGTTACGGATGCGTTTCTCGAGAATTTTTCGGGAACGTTCGGCGATTTCCGGATCTTGCGACAAAAACACCATGCCCACTGCGAAGTGATCTTCCAGGCGCATGTTCTGCTCTTCCGCAACCGCGCGGAAGAAGGCTTGTGGAAAAGCCATGAGGATGCCGCAGCCATCACCTGTCTTGCCATCGGCATCAACCGCCCCGCGGTGCGTCATGCGATCCAGTGCGTTGCAGGCCGTTGCCACCAGTTCGTGGCTGGCTTCACCCTGCATATGCGCGATCAAGCCGAAGCCACAGCTGTCCCGGGCGTCCTGGGGGCGGTATAGACCGGTATGGCTCGAATTCAACGGCATGGCGAAACTCTCAGCACTCAGGTTTTAGAAATGCGAACGATCAATACTAATGACTCAGCGGGAAATTGAAAGTGCTGAAAGACATTCACTGACCTGCATGGCCAGCTTGCACGACCCCCATATACTGTATATATTTACAGTAATTATAACGGGAACGACCGTCATGAGTGAAAAACCATTAACCAAGCGACAGAATCAAATCCTCAGATTTATATCAGAACACATTGATAATGAAGGATTACCTCCGACACGAAACGAGGTCGGCCGGCATTTTGGTTTTCGTTCCCCCAACGCCGCAGAAAGCCATCTGCGCGCCCTGGAAAAGAAAGGCGTTATCCGAATCGAACGGGGGCGTTCCCGTGGCATCAGCCTGACCAGCCTGTCCCGTGCCGAACTACCGGCTGCGGAGCAAGCCCGTTTGCCCTTGCCCCTGGTGGGTCGCGTAGCGGCGGGCAGCCCGATCCTCGCCCAACAAAATATCGAACACGAGTACCGGGTTGACCCGGCCCTGTTCAAACCAAAGCCGCACTACCTGCTGCGTGTCGAAGGCATGAGTATGCGGGATGCCGGCATCCTGGACCGGGACCTGCTGGCTGTACACCGCACCCCGGAGGCGCGCAACGGCCAGATCGTGGTCGCACGCGTCGGTGAGGAAGTGACGGTCAAGCGTTTTCAGCGCACCGAGCACCGGGTCACGCTTTTGCCAGCCAATCCGGAATTCGCGCCCATCGAAATCGATTTGCGTCACCATGAGTTGGTCATCGAAGGCCTCGGCGTGGGCGTCATTCGCCACCACATGGATCGCTGATGTCGCGCCCGAAGCCCTTGTCGACAGCACAATGGCCCGGGGTCTGGCACGGACGCAGCTTGCGCCGAAGCCTGGCCACGCTGCCCACCGGCCACGCCATGCTGGACCGGCATCTGCCCGGTCATGGCTGGCCACTGGGTGCGCTCAGCGAGTTGTTGACCGATACGCCGGGCAGCGGAGAGTTCAGCCTGCTCCTGCCCAGCCTGGCCAGCCTCAGCGAACAGGGACAATGGATCGTGTTGGTGGATCCACCCTGGGTACCCTACCCGCCCGCCATGCGCGGCCATGGACTGGCACTGGAGCGGGTCATGCTGATTCGTACCGGCAACCGGCAGGAATCCCTGTGGGCCACCGAGCAGGTATTGCGTGATATACACGGCGGTGCGGTACTCGCCTGGCATGAAGACCCCGGATTTGCCCGCCTGCGCCGTCTGCAGCTCGCAGCCCGCAGCGGTCACAAGGCCGCTTTCCTGTTCCGCCCGCGCCAGGCTGCGCACCAGGCCTCGCCTGCCGCACTGCGCCTGCAACTGGAGGCCGACATCGTCGGCACACGGATCACGGTACTGAAATGCCAGGGTCAGCGGCCGGACGGATCGCTGCTGGTGCGCCGCTCACACCACCTGCCGGGCGCATTAACGGCACCTCGGGCCGGGGACTCCGGGCACACCCGACCCTTGCTTCTGCCTGGCGAGCAGCGAGCCGAATTGACCGAAGCCCACGCACACTAAGAACCGATAAATACTCCTGATTGCATAACCCAGTGAAACAACACCAGCAGCATGGCCCGCAAACACTCTGGCTGGCGGTGCAGTGTCCGCGCCTGGCACTTGACCTGGTCACCCGTGGTCACGGCCCGGGACATGAACGGGCCATCGCGATCAGTGACGACGACAGCCGCAGGCAACGGGTGCTGGATTGCAACCCATCGGCGGCCCGCGCAGGCGTGCGAACCGGGATGCCGGTTAGCGCCGCGTTGGCCCTGGTCGCGGACTTGTACCTGGCGACCCGTGACCCGCTTGCCGAACGCGCCGCACTGGAGCGCCTGGCTGCCCACTGCCATACCTACAGCAGCCAGATCACCCTGCTCCCCGGCCAATCCGAGGTCCTGTTGGAAGCCGGCGGCAGTCTGCGGCTGTTCGGCAGCATGGCGGCAATTGCCTTGCGTCTGGATAAGGAACTGCAACGACTGGGTTACCATGCCCGCACCGGTTCTGCCGCCACTCCGGAAGCGGCACGCCTGGCCGCCCGGCATGGGCTACACATGCCCGCAGATACCTCCATTGCCGGGCAGATTCAAAAGTTGCCACTGGACAGCCTGCTACTGGACTCACGGCAGCAGGCAGCGTTGGTAAAGATGGGTTTTCGCAGCATTGGGGAAGTCTTGCGTTTGCCGCGCAAGGCGCTGGGCCGGCGCCTGGGCCCTTCGCTGGTCGATTACCTCGACCGCCTCACCGGCGCTCGACCCGACCCGCGCAGGCTGTGGCAGCCACCAGAGCATTTTTCTTCGTCCATGGAACTGGCTACGGAGACCTCCAGCAGCCAGGCACTGCTGTTTCCCTTGCGGCGACTGGTGGCAGAACTGTGCGCCACCCTGCGCGCCCGCGACCGCGGCATACAGGAATTATCCTTCGAACTGCAGCTTCGCCGGGGACATGAATCACTGCGCCTGGGCATGCAGCAACCCAGCCGGGATGAAGACCGGATCATGCTGCTGCTGCGCGAACGCCTGGAGCGCTTGCGCCTGCCTGAGCCGGTGCGGACGATCAGGCTGGAGGCGAATAAGCTGATGGTCTTCGACGCCCGCCATGACAGCCTGTTTCCGGACCCTGCCGGCGCCAGCCTGGAGAAAGTCACCCCGGTACTGGAACGCCTGCAGGCCCGCCTGGGCGAACGGGCGATTCTTGGTCTCAGGGGTCACGAAGACCACCGGCCGGAGCACAGCTGGGCGGTGCGCGAACTGGATGAGCCCGTTGCCTGTACTGCCATGCCGCACCGGCCAGTCTGGCTGTTCAGCCGCCCACAAGGCTGCCACATCGGGGATTATGAGTTGCTGTCGGGACCAGAACGTATCGAAACCGGCTGGTGGGATGGACAGGACTGCCGCCGGGACTATTTCGTCGTGCGCGACGCGCAAGGCCGCATGTTATGGGCCTTCCACGAATACAAGCCCCGGCAGGGCTGGTATCTGCAGGGTCTGTTTTCCTGAATACGGTTCCTGGCCGGGTGTCCCCAAAGAATCATACGACCGCATGATTGACTCGGTGCTGGCCGCCGGGAGCGTTACAATGGCGATATGAATGCGCTAGGCAAACTGTTCCTGAAAGGACTCGCCGTGGTGATCCCGGTTGTCCTGACGCTGTCCATCCTTTGGTGGATGGCCACCGGGGCCGAGCGCCTGCTGGGTGACATCCTGGCCAAGACCATGCCTGCAGGCTGGTATGTGCCGGGGCTGGGACTGCTGGCCGGCCTTGCCATCATCCTGTTGGTTGGCTTGCTGTCGCATGTACTGATTTTCCAGAAGTTCTTCGAGTACTGGGAAGGCCTGCTCAAACGCCTGCCGCTCATCAAAACCATTTACACCGCGATCAAGGACTTCATGGGCTACTTCAGCCCCGGCCAGCAACGGTTCAGCAAGGTCGTTCTGGTCAGACTGCCGGGACAGGATTTTCAGATCCTGGGCTTCGTCACCCGGGAGACTTTTCTCGACCTGCCCTTCACACCCTCGGCCACGGAACCGGTGGCCGTGTACTGCCCGATGAGTTACCAGATCGGCGGTTATACGCTGTTCCTGCCGCGAACCTGCCTGGAACCCATTGAAATGCCCTTCGAAGAGGCCATGCGCCTGGCCGTGACCGGCGGCATCACCCAGCACAGCGAGAGCAAGCGCGAGCCAGAGTGATCCGCATCGCCCTGTGCGTGCTCCTGGTTGTCCTGACCGCTTACACCGCCCAGCAAATTCGCCTTGACCTGGAAGAACGTGAACGCAACCGGCGGCGCGACGAGGCTGATGGCTAAACTGCTCACTTGGGCAATATTTTTTCACCTTTTGAGAAAATACTGTATATATTTACAGTATGCTTTCTCATGCCCACACCCACTACGCGGAACTGGTCTGCTCCAGTAACTTCAGCTTCCTGACTGGCGCCTCGCACCCGCAGGAACTCGTCACCCGGGCCGCGGAACTGGGCTACCGCGCCATCGCCCTGACCGACGAATGCTCGCTTGCGGGCATCGTACGGGCCTGGGAAGAAGCCCAGCGCTGCGTGGAACGCGGCCAGCCCATCCAGCTGATCATCGGCAGCCTGTTCCGCCTGGAGAATGGTTCACGGCTGGTGCTGTTGCCCGAAAATGAAACTGGATACGCGCAACTGTGCACACTCATTACCCGGGGCCGCCGCAAGGCCCGCAAGGGTCACTATCGGTTGCCGGACCAGAGCTTCGAACACGGACTCGGACACTGCCTGGCCCTATGGCTGCCCGCCGATGAAGAAGACGTTGTGACCGGCCACTGGCTCGCTACACATTTCCCGGGGCGCGCCTGGCTCGCGATCAACCTTTCCTTGGGGCCGAACGATACCCGTCGCATGGCGCGGTTAACCACTACCGCCCGGTCCACAGGGCTGCCGCTGACTGCCTGCGGTGATGTACAAATGCACCATCGCCCGAGGCGCATGCTGCACGATGTGCTGGCTGCCATTCGTCATGGCTGCACCGTGGCGGAACTTGGGTACCGTGCCCTGCCCTCCGGCGAGCGGCACTTACGCAGCCTGCCCAGGCTGCAACAGCAGTACCCTTACGACTTGCTGGCAGAGTCGGTCCGTATCGCAGAACGCTGCCGCTTCGACCTGGGGCAATTGCGCTACCAGTATCCGCGTGAAGTCGTTCCCACGGGCATGACCGCCAGCGACTACCTCCGCGAGTTGACCACGGCCGGCATCAGGCAACGCTGGCCGAACGGGATCAACGAGGCCCTGCGCCAGCAAATCGAACACGAACTGCAACTGGTCCGTGAATTGAACTATGAAGCCTATTTCCTGACGGTCCATGACATCGTGCAGTTCGCACGCAGCCAGGGCATTCTCTGCCAGGGCCGGGGTTCGGCCGCCAATTCCGCAGTCTGTTACTGCCTCGGTATTACCGAGGTCGATCCGGCCCGCATGAACATGCTGTTCGAGCGTTTCATTTCACGTGAGCGCGATGAACCACCGGACATCGATGTGGATTTCGAGCATGAGCGCCGCGAAGAAGTCATCCAGTACATCTACCGCAAGTACGGCCGCGAGCGCGCCGCACTGGCTGCCACCGTGATTACTTACCGGCCACGCAGTGCCATCCGCGACGTCGGCAAGGCATTGGGGTTCAGCCTGGACCAGGTCGAACAACTGGCCCGCAACCTGTCGTGGTGGGACGAACCACAGATCCTGGCTGAACGACTGAGCGAACAGGGGTTCGATGCCGACCACTTTCGCATCCGGCAACTGATACACCTGGTGCAGGAACTCTGCCGCTTTCCACGCCACCTGTCCCAGCACGTCGGCGGTTTCGTAATTTCCGAGCACTCGCTGGCCAACCTGGTGCCGGTGGAGAATGCCGCCATGGCGGAACGCACCATCATCCAGTGGGACAAGGATGACCTGGAGACCCTGGGCCTGCTCAAGGTGGACTGCCTGGCACTGGGCATGCTGACCGCCATCCATCGCTGCCTGGACCTGATAAGGGGTCAGAGTCAAGTGCCGGAGTCCAGAACTCTGGCACTTGACTCTGACCCCAAGGTTCCTGACCCCAAGGTTCCTCCGCAGACCATTGCGGATATCCCCCCCGAAGACCCGGAAACCTATGCCATGATCCAGCAAGCCGATACCATCGGCGTGTTCCAGATCGAATCGCGCGCGCAAATGGCGATGCTGCCGCGCCTCAAACCGGCCTGCTTTTACGACCTGGTGATCGAGGTAGCCATCGTCCGGCCCGGACCCATCCAGGGCAACATGGTGCACCCCTATTTGCAGCGGCGGCGCGGCCTGGAGCAGGTGCAATACCCCTCGGAGGACCTGAAGCGCGTGCTGGAGCGCACTCTGGGCGTGCCGATTTTCCAGGAGCAGGTCATGCAGGTCGCCATGGTGGCCGCAGGCTTTTCAGGCTCCGAAGCCGATGCCCTGCGGCGCTCCATGGCCGCCTGGGCCCGGCGCGGCGGCATGGAACACATGCATCGGCGCCTGGTGGACGGCATGCTCGAGCGGGGCTATACAGAAACCTTCGCCGAGCAGATTTTCGAGCAGATCAAGGGCTTTGGCGAGTACGGCTTCCCGGAATCCCACGCCGCCAGCTTCGCCTTGCTGGTTTATGTCTCGTGCTGGCTGAAGCGCCACCACCCAGCCGCGTTCACCTGCGCCCTGCTCAACTCCCAGCCTATGGGCTTCTACCAACCCGCACAGCTGGTACAGGACGCACGCCGTCACGGAGTCAGGGTACTGCCAGTGGACGCGCGCCACAGCCATTGGGATTGCGCTCTGGTACAGAGCCGGGAAGAACAGCCGGCCATCCGGCTCGGTTTGCGTATGATCAAAGGCCTGGGTCGGGCGGCTGCCGAACGCCTCTGCACCGCACGTGACCACAAAGTCTTTCGCGATGCCCAGGACCTGCGCGACCGGGCTGGTCTGGACCAGCGCGAACTGGCGGCCCTGGCCGAGGCCGCCGCCCTGCGCGGTATCGCCGGTCACCGCCACCGGGCCCGCTGGGCTATCGCCGGCACCCGCCCGCAGCCTGCTGATCTGCTGCACGGCGTGGCAGTTCCGGACACGGCAGCCGCCTTGCGTCCCCCTTCACCCATAGACGACCTGCATGCCGATTACGCCACCATCGGCCTGACCCTCGGCAAACACCCGCTGGCGTTCATTCGCACCGAACTGCGCCGTCGACGGGTACGCCCCGCTACAGAGCTGTTGGGCTTGCCACATGGCACGCGGGTCCGTGCCTGTGGGCTGGTCACGATGCGCCAGCGCCCGGCTACTGCCAGCGGCACGATCTTCCTGACTCTCGAGGACGAGACCGGCTTCGTTAACGCCGTGGTGTGGCCGCGACTATGGGAACGACAGCGCGCCATCGTGCTGGGCGCTTCCCTGATTGCCATCGATGGTGTCATGGAAAGTGATGGGGACGTTTACCACCTGATCGCCGACCGGGTACACGATTTCGACCACCTGGCGCCAGGGTTGAAGACCCGCTCACGGGATTTTTGCTGAAGAACAGGCCTGAACCGTCAGGATTCTGATAAGAACCACTCACCGTCACCAGGGCTCCGGGAGCTGAATCCGCGCAGGGCTCCAGATTCCCCGTGCGGACCAGCCCCCGGATGATCCGCCCCGGCCGGTCTGCAAACCGCTCGTGTGCTCCGAAAACGGCGGCTCTCCCTGACAACTATGCAATATGCAAGCCAGAAACAAAGTATTGTTCTATTTCAGAAGCATACAGAAACCCAGGCCGCGCCCAATTAACAGCATGACCGCAGAAATCCGGCAAGCATCCCCATCACTTGGCGAATTTCGCCCATGCCTGGGAGCGCACTGAAGTCCAAGCCACATCGACGGCGTTGGTTCGCGGCCCGTCAGTCGGTATAATCGCCCGCTTGACCCTTTCAGGAAGATGGACCCATGCACAGACTGATCATGACCCTGCTGCTGGCGCTAGGCACACTGCCCGGCCAGGTATTGGGCGCCGGCGATGCGGCGGCAGGTAAAGTCAAGGCCTACACGTGCACCGGATGCCACGGCATTCCCGGCTATAACAACGTGTACCCCACCTTCAAGGTGCCGAAAATCGGCGGGCAGAATTACGAATACCTCGTCGCGGCCCTGAAGGCCTACCAGCAGGGGGAGCGTAAGCACAGCACCATGAACTCCCAGGCCATGAGCCTGGCCGAGGCGGACATCTTGGATATTGCCGCCTATTTCAGTTCACTAGGACACAGGGAAGCAGAATGATGAACTCAGTCACCAGGATTGCCTGCCTGACCATGATGGCCATGCTCTTCATCCCGGCCGCCATGGCTGCCGGAAACCCCGAGGCTGGCGCACAGAAGTCACAGGTTTGCCAGGCTTGCCACGGCGCGGACGGTCACGGGACCAACCCGACTTACCCGGTCCTGGCGGGACAGCACGCTGATTACATGGAGCACGCCTTGAAAGCTTACCGGGACGGGTCGCGCAAGAATGCCATCATGAGCGGCATGTCGACCAATCTCAGTGATCAGGATATCAAGGACCTGGCTGCCTACTACAACAGCCTGGAAGGCCTGCAGGACCTGTCAATCAAATAGACGCTGTCGAGCGCTCAGTCGCTCGGCGCATAGTACGGATTCTCCCCGGTGCTGTGATCGGTCGCATCCAGCACCGCGGTGATTTCGGGAAAATGTCCTTTCAAAGTCGTTTCAATGCCGTCTTTCAGCGTCACATCGGCCATGCCGCAACCGTGGCAGCCCCCGCCGAACCGCAACACGACTTCCTGTTTTTCGGTGATCCCCTCCAGCGACACCATACCGCCGTGCCCGGCCAACCCCGGGTTAATTTCCGTCTCCAGGACCCAGGCCACGCGCTCGGACAAGGCTGCATCTGTACCCGGCATGCTGCCTTTGATGTTCGGTGCCCGAATTGTTAATTGGCCACCGGTGGCGTCCTGCTCGAAATCAATCGACGCCTCGCCCAGCCAGTCGGCGCTGTCGGCGTCGACGAATAGCTTGAAAGCGCTGAACTCGACACAATGGTCGGACCCCTTCTCTTCACCCGCAGGGCAAAACTGAAGATCGCATCCCGCGCGCGGTGTACCAGGGTTAACTACGCTGATTCGTAATCCAAAATCTCCGCCATCCTGTTGCTCCAGCAAGCGGGCAAAGTAATCCTGCGCAGTCGGTGTAATTTCGATCATAACTTGTGTTCCGTTGTGTGTGGGTGAGGATGGTGGTTCATTCCACCAGCGCCGCGGCCAGCTTGGGCAGGGAAATATCCAGGCGCCAGTCCAGGTCACGGTGCGATCCTTCGAACTCTTCGAAATGGTGGTCGATGTCGTATTCCTCAAGTCGGTCGGCAAAAGCGCGAGCACCGAACTGGATATGATACTCGTCGTGACAGCCGACATCGAAGTAAAGCAGCCGCAGTTCCCGTAGCGCTGCAGCCTTGAGTTCGACGAGGTTAATCGGATCCCAGGCCAGCCACTGTTGCCAGCGATCCGTGATCAGTTCACTGGTCCGATACTTGAACGGTAAGCGAATAGAGGTGGGATCGGCAGCGTCCGGGTCATAGGTGGCTGCCATGGCCAGCGTCATCAGGGTGGAGTAATCGTCTCCACCGACTTTCCTGCGCTTCCAGAATGCGGCCAGAAAGGCCCTGGGATCGTTTCCGTATTTCTCCAGCACACGACAAGCCACTGGAAATGCCGGCCGGTAAACCCATTCAAAACCCATATCAGCGGCATGCGAAGCGACCCCAGCCCAAACGCCCGGGCACACCATGGCCAACACCAGGGCGCCATAACCGCCGGAGGATTTGCCAAAAGCCCCCCGGCTCGCCGAAGTGTCTTTAACGTTGACCCGCTGGGCGAGGAAAGGAATGAGCTCTTCGGCAAGGTAGTCCGCGTAACGTCCCACCGCCGGTGAGTTCAGGTACTGATTACCCCCCAGGGACGTGAAGCAGTCGGGCATCGGTACCACCACCGCTGGAAGTTCGCCCGATCCGATCAGTCGATCAAGTCGCTGCGGCAGGCTTTCTCCGCGATGGCGCCAGTTTACGTGCCCCGGCCCGGAGTTGGTGAAAGCCGCCAGGTCCCATAATGTGGAATAAGGGGTGCCGCTCTCGTCATAACCTGGCGGCAGATAAACCGTCAAATCGCGATCGACGGGATCATCCCACGGATTGGTCTCCAGCACTTTCGACTGATGCGCCAGACGAATCACTTTCCCGCGCGGCCAATCAGCGCTGCTGCGCACCTTGCTCATCAGCGCATCAGGCCAGCAACCGCCCTGCCCGCTGACGCAGAAATGCCGCCAGATCGGACGCCAGTTCTTCGTCGGCCAGCGCGTACTCAATCGTTGCCTTAACCAAACCCAGGCGGCTGCCGCAATCGAAGCGCTCGCCCTGGAAGGGATGCGCCAATACCGTTTGCGATTCCATCAACCGGGCAATGGCATCGGTCAACTGGATTTCACCACCCGCACCCGCGCCCAGGCCTTCGAGCAACTCGAAAATCTTCCCGGTCAACACATAGCGTCCCACCACGCCCAGGTTGGACGGTGCTTCCTCGGGCCGCGGTTTCTCGACGATGGTGCGGATTTCCATCCGACCCTGGTGGTTGGGCTCAACTGCTGCAACGCCATAGCGTTGCGTCAGCTCAAGCGGCACTTCCTCGACACCGATGACGGAACAGCCCGACTCCTGGTAAATATCGACCATCTGGCGCAAAGCGCCGGCACCCTGCGAACGAATCATGTCATCCGGAAGAATGACCGCGAAAGGTTCGTCTCCGACCAACTTCCGGGCGCATAACACCGCGTGGCCAAGCCCCAGTGGCTGCTCCTGAGTGACCTCCAGAACCTCCACCTGACCCGGCAGAATGCCTCTCACACGTTCAAGTGGCTGGTGGCTGTTGCGTTCCGCGAGAAACGCCTCGAGGTCAGGGGCATGCGTGAAGTGCCGGGCGATCGCCTCTTTATCACCGCGGGTGACCAGGATGATGGTTTCGATCCCGGCTTCGCAGGCTTCCTCAACCGCGTACTGGATCAACGGTTTGTCCAGAACCGGCAATAACTCCTTGGGCACCGCCTTGGTTGCAGGCAGGAACCGGGTCCCCAGGCCGGCGACCGGAAACACCGCTTTGCGGATTCGGGGTCGGGAACTCAAGAGAACAACCTTAAAGGGAACGGGTAATGGGGACCACGTCGGCCGTTTCTTCCGCTCCGGTCGCTTTGGCCAGTTCCGGCACCAGCCTCAGAAGAATACGCTGCAGGGCCCGTGTATCGTAACGCCTGACTGCTAACTCGGTGTTACGGAGTTCGGCACGCAAGTCGTCCCAGTCCGCCTGTCTCGGGTGGGCCAGAAAAATCTTCTCGTGCGTAGTCTTTTCGTAAGGTTCGAGTTCGTGAAACAGTTCTTCGAACAGTTTTTCACCAGGCCTCAGGCCGGTGTAAACAATCTGGATATCCTGGCCAGGTTCGTGTCCCGCGAGCCGGATCAATTGTTCCGCCAGGTAGGTAATCTTCACGGGTTCGCCCATATCGAGCACATAGATTTCACCACCACTGCCCAGAACCGCGGCCTGCATGATTAACTGCGAGGCCTCTGAAATGGTCATGAAATAGCGGGAAATTTCGGGGTGCGTCACCGTGACCGGACCGCCCTTGGAAATCTGCTCCTGGAAGAGCGGTACCACGCTACCGTTCGAGTTGAGAACATTGCCGAACCGCACCGTGATGAAACGGGTCTTGGAACGGGCACTCATATTTTGGCAGTACATTTCGGCCACGCGCTTGGTGGCACCCATGATATTCGCCGGGTTCACGGCCTTATCGGTCGAAATCAGGACGAAAGTGCCCACCCCGTGACGCTCGGCCACTTCGGCCAGCCGCATGGTGCCGAGAACATTATTACGCACGGCCTCCCGGATTTGCGTTTGCAATATGGGCAAGTGCTTGTAGGCGGCAGCGTGGAAAATCATGTCAGGCTTATACTCGCCAACGACTTTTTCCACCGTGGCGGGGTCGCAGATATCGCCCAGAATGGAATAAAAAATCAGGTCCTGGTAGTCACTGCGCAGTTCGTGATCGATACGATATAACGAGTATTCACTATTATCTACGACGATCAGCTCTACGGGGTTCAGCCGCGCAATCTGCCGGCACAACTCGGAGCCGATGGATCCTCCGCCGCCCGTGATCATGACCCGCTTGCCCGCCAGGCCATCGCGAATCGAATTCCAGTTCAAGGACACCGGTTCCCTGCCCAGCAGGTCGTCGATGGCTACCCGCTTAAGCACACCGATGCGGGTGGCGTTATTGCCCAGATCCTGCAGTGTCGGCAGCGTACGGAACGTGATTTCGCTCTTTTCGCAGATTTCGACGATCCGCTGCATTTGCTGGTTATTCGCCGATGGCATCGCGATGATGACCATATCGACATCGAGTTCCTTGCCGACCTGCGGTAGCTGATCGATGGTCCCCAGGACCGGGATACCGTGCACCTGTGCACCCCGCAAGCGGGTGTCATCGTCCAGATAACCCAGGATCTCAAACTCACCCCGGTGGCGCAGTTCACGCTCGAGCAGCGCTCCAGAGCGGCCGGCACCCAGGATGATTACGCGTTTCTGCCCGGTCTTGACGCGGGGCTGCGGCCGGTGGGAGTCTTTCCAGAACCGGTAGCACATGCGCGGCAGGCCGAGTGACACGAACAGCAAAACGGGATAAACCAGCAAGGCGGGAACCCATTCCCGGATCACCGCGCCCCGCATCAGGGCGAGGCTGGTAAAGATGAGTGCGGTGCCGAAAAAGGCCGAACGGGCGATGTTCCACATGTCCTGGAAACTGGCAAATCGCCAAAGCCCCTTGTACAGACCGGTGGCCCACAACACCACACCCTGCAACAGAACGACAAGCGTCAGTTCGCCGAGCAGATGGGAAGTGCTGATCAGGGAAACGCCTGCAATTCTTTCGATCAGCCAGCTGGACGCAACCCAGGCCACAACCACCATAAGCAGGTCATGGACCACAACCGCGCCGCGCGGGTGTCGCACGATTTGGAGCAATTGTTTCATCTTTTTGGCGCTCATGTCCGCATCTCCAGCCGCAGCTTGAGAGATGCTGCATACCAGCCAGCGGACATCATCAGGGCCACGAAAACCGCTATGGGCCAGGCATGCTCAGGGTACGTATGGGCCAGCGCGAGGGCCGGCACCACCACTACAATGTTGATGGCCTGGTAGAGCAATAAAACACGGCTGTGTGGCCATCCATGCGCAATCAACCGTTGGTACACGTGTAATTTGTGCGGAGTATACCACCGCTCACCCCTGATTACCCTGCCCAAAAGGGTCAGACTGCTGTCGGCCAGGAACACCGAGAGCACCAGCAGGGCCACCGGCAAAGTCATCACGGAATCACGAAGCGCCAGCACCAATAAACCGCCCAGTGCAAACCCCAGCGGGACGCTGCCCGCATCGCCCATGAAGATCCGCGGTCTGGGGAAATTCCAGGGCAAAAAGCCGACACAACAAGCTGCCAGAATGGCTGCCGCCATGGCCAGGCCTTCCTGGCCTGAAATCAGTGCGTAAACGGAAATGACAGTGCCGCCAAAAACCCCCTCGAAACCCGCCATGCCATCACTGCCATCCATAAAGTTATACATGTTCATCGTCCACGCCAGCATGATGCCTCCTACCAACAGCGACAGCCAGGACCATTCCAGACCCGTCGCGCGCAGCAAGGCTAACAGCCCAAAACTGACCGCAAGCTGAACGACAAACCGAAGCATCGGGGAAACCGGCCGGCGGTCATCCTGCCAGCCAATGACTGACAGCAACAATGCACCCGGCATGATCCAGCGGTTCCACGACGGATCAAGCCACGCAGTCAGCGAAATAACCCAGGTCATCAGGCAGAGCGCAAGGACAATTCCCAGCCCTGCACCGGTCGGCGTCATTCCGCTATGACTCTGACGAACGCCCGGACGCGCATATACTCCCTTGCTTCGCGCCAACTTAACGAAACCCGCGGTCAACAGGAAAGACACTGCGGCAGACACCACGATGGCCGAGCCGATTCCAGGCAAAATTTCCGCGGCCATGAATGACTTACTCGCCCAAAACACCGCGAATGATGCGCGTGGTGCCCCAATGCTTGCAGCTGGGACACTGCCAGTGATGCTGGTGCCCGCTAAAGCCGCAATGACCACAACGATAGGTGGACTGACTTTTGAGTAGTCCCTGGATCACCGAAAGCAATATCTGCTCCGTCGCCCCGGAAGCATCGGCCCCGGGTTCACGTAGCTCCATGAGCTTGTGCAACCCACGCACCGAAGGTCTTGCAGCGAGGCGCTCACTCAGATAGTTCGCAGCCGCCGCCGGGCCCTGCTCCGCCTCGATGAAACTTGCCAGCCGCAGCACGACACTGATTCCGTCGTAACCCTTCGACCATTCGTCCAGTCGCATGCGCGCTCGCTCGAGCAATTGGCCACGCGAAGCGCTGTCAAAATAAGGATCGAGAATATCGTGCAGATAACTGCTATCGAGTTCGGCAATACGCTCGTAATGCGACATCGCCGCTGAAAAATCTTCGTTCGCCAGGGCGATACGGGCAGCGATCATTTCCACGCGTATACTTTCAGGGTCAAACCGCCTGGCCTGGCGCAGATGCTGACGCGCCGCTTCCGAGGCGCCGTTTGCCACTTCCAGCTCCGCTTGCTCGCAGCTGAAATGCGACATGCTTGGCCCCATAGGATTTGGATCGACCTGTTCCAGCCGGGTGGCAATATCCAGGGCCTTGTCCCATTCTTTTTCCTGCTGGTAAATGTCCAACAAATTCCGTAAAGCCGAGGGCGTGTGAATTTGCCGCTCGATCAGTTCACTGAATAATTTCTCGGCCCGGTCGAACAAACCGGCGCGCATGTAGTCCTCACCCAGTTCGAGCAGCGCCAAGGTGCGCTGTTTCTCGTCCAGATTGCGTTTACTGATGATGTTCTGATGCAGCCGAATGGCCCGGTCGACCTCACCTCTGCGCCGGAAAAGGCTACCCAGAGCCAGGTGGGTCTCTACCGTATCCCGGTTCACTTCAGCCATTTGCATGAACACCTGGATAGCTTTATCAGGCTGTTCATTCAACAGGTAATTGAGACCCTGAAAATAACGGTTACTCAGTTGCCGGCTCCGCTTTTTTTCTCCATGCCTCGAAGACACGCGCGCGAATCGCCAGCCAGCCCATGCCGCCACGGGCAGCAGCAGGAAAAGCAGTATTTCAAGCATCTGGACGGGTGAGATCCGTGGCTTCCGTCTGCCGTGTACCTGCCTCGAGCTTTCGGAGTTTCAGTCCCATGGGAATGATCTTACCGACGTAGAGCAGTGCCAGGCCCAACACCAGGCCCAGAGAGAACGCGCAGAGCAACAGCAGACCGAGTGGCCAATCGAGTTGCACCCAGAGCAAATCCAGGGAAACCTTGTCAGCGTTGAAGGTACCTACCAGCAACCCGACCACGACGGCCAGGGCCGCCAGCAATCCAAACCCGATTCGCCTGAACATGGGTCGACTCTGACGTCAGACTTACTGGTTGTTGACCCGTTCGCGCAGGGCCTTGCCCGGCTTGAAGTGCGGAACGTGTTTGCCCGGCAAAGCAACCGCTTCGCCTGTCTTGGGGTTGCGTCCCATGCGCGGGGCGCGAAAGTGCAGCGAAAAGCTGCCGAATCCGCGAATCTCGATTCGATCGCCGGTGGCCAGTGCGGCGCTCATTTGTTCCAGTATCGACTTGACGCTGAGCTCCACGTCCAGGTGCGCCAAGTGTTTCTGTTGATCGGCCAGTTTATCGATCAGTTCTGACTTCGTCATAAATTAAATCCAGGATATTCAGAATATTGTCGTTTTCTAAAGGGAACTTCCGGGCGGCTTGAATACAGCCGCCCGGAACACAGGTCAGTTGCCCTGGTCGAGTTGTTCCTTGAGCAGTTCCCCAAGCGAAGTAGTGCCGCTGGCAGAACTGGACTTGTGGTAATCCTCCAGCGCTTCGGCCAATTCAGCGTCTTCGACTGCCTTAATGGACAGGCTCAAAGTGCGGTTCTTTCGATCGAGACTGACAAACTTGGCCTCAATCTCATCCCCAACAGTGAGTTCTTTGGTGGCGTCTTCAACGCGCTCTTTCTTGATGTCAGAAGCACGCAGATAACCTTCCACTCCGTCCTGGATGTCGATGACCGCACCGCGGGCATCCACCTCGCGAATCGTACCCTTGATAATACTGCCGCGTGGATGGGCCGCCATGAACGTGGCGAAAGGATCCTGATCCATCTGCTTGATGCCCAGCGAGATCCGCTCACGCTCAGGATCAACCGCCAGGACCACCGCTTCAATCTCCTCACCCTTGTTGAAGTTGCGTACCGCATCTTCCCCGGTGGAGTGCCAGGAAATATCGGACAGGTGAACCAGTCCGTCGATGCCGCCATCGAGGCCAATGAAGATACCAAAATCGGTAATCGACTTGATGGCACCGCTGACACGGTCACCCTTGTTGTGGATCGCCGCAAAGGCTTCCCACGGATTGGACGAGCACTGCTTCATGCCCAGTGAAATACGGCGGCGCTCCTCGTCGATGTCGAGGACCATGACCTCAACCTCGTCACCGGTCTGCACGACCTTGGCGGGGTTGACGTTTTTGTTGGTCCAATCCATCTCCGAAACATGCACCAGACCTTCCACACCGTCTTCGATTTCGACGAAACAGCCATAGTCGGTGATATTGGTGACATTGCCGAACAAACGGGTGCTGACCGGATAGCGGCGCGACAAATCGCTCCAGGGATCTTCACCGAGTTGCTTGAGACCCAGGGAGACACGATTGCGCTCACGGTCGAAACGCAGAACGCGAACTTCCAACTCGTCGCCGACATTGACCACCTCACTCGGGTGACGCACACGCTTCCACGCCATGTCGGTAATGTGCAACAGGCCATCGATGCCACCGAGGTCCAGGAACGCACCGTAATCGGTGAGGTTCTTGACCACACCCTTGACGATAACGCCTTCTTCCAGGGACTCGAGCAACTGCTCACGCTCAGCACTGAACTCGGACTCGACCACAGCGCGGCGTGATACCACGACATTATTGCGCTTGCGGTCCAGCTTGATAATCTTGAATTCCAGGTCCTTGCCTTCCAGGTAGGCGGGATCACGAACGGGCCGCACGTCGACCAGTGAACCCGGCAGGAAAGCGCGGATATCATGGATATCAACGGTAAAGCCACCCTTGACCTTGCCGCTGATTTTGCCCTCAACCGTGTCTTCTTCGGTAAAGGCGTGTTCGAGTTTGTCCCAAACCAGTGCGCGCTTGGCTTTTTCGCGTGAAAGCCGGGTTTCACCGAACCCGTCTTCGACAGCATCCAGTGCAACCTGGACGTCATCACCGACTTCTACCTCGAGTTTACCGTCGGGGCCGCGAAACTGGCTGATGGGAACGATTCCCTCTGATTTGAGCCCGGCGTTGACGATCACAACGTCGTCTCTGATCTCTACGATGTTGCCGGTCACAATGGAACCTGGTTTCAGACTTTGTTGCTCCAGGCTCTGTTCGAATAATTCTGCAAAACTTTCAGTCATTAGATTAATACTCACGGGCAATCGGAAAACCGCGCCCACCCATTTGTTCGGCTCATGGCCGGTTAAAATTCACCACCCGGAGGCGGCACCAATAAAAATAAATATCAGATAGTTAAAGACTTTTCCTTAACCATCTTGACAACTTTTTCCAGTACTTCGTCGACGCTGAGACCGGTCGAGTCCACCACGACTGCATCGTGAGCAGGCCGCAGTGGCGCGACTTCCCGATTCATGTCCCGGTGATCGCGCGCTTCGATGTCCCTGAGAAGGCGCGAGAGATTAACATTTTCTCCTTTTTCTTTCAACTGCTTATATCTTCTCTCGGCCCGTGCCTCGACACTCGCCGTCAGGTAAATCTTGAGCTGCGCCCCTGGAAAAATAACAGTACCCATATCGCGGCCATCGGCCACCAGACCAGGCGGCTGGGCGAAAGCCCGCTGCCGCTCCGCCAGAGCCGCTCTCACTGCAGGAACTGCGGCGACCTTGGACGCCATTGTGCTGACTTCGTTGGTCCTCATGCGATTGCGAACGTCCACCCCTCCGAGCCGGGCGATCACTTCTCCTCTGGCTTGTGAAAACTCGCAATCCAGCCGCTGCGCCAAGCCCGCCGAACGTGCCGCATCCTCCGGCTTCACGCCAGCATCCAGCGCAGCGATAGCCACCAGCCGGTACAGCGCACCGCTATCCAGTAAATTCCAACCGAGGGTTTCCGCGAGACGGGCCGCAATGGTGCCTTTGCCGGAACCCACCGGACCGTCGATCGTGATAACCGGAACGGAGGCAGTCACGGCGACCTCACTGAGTTCCAGGCGTGTTTTCGATCACTGCACCCAGGCGCCTCATATCCGCAAGAAAGCCCGGATAAGAGGTATCGATGTAGTCGGCGCCGACGACCTGTGCACCCTCCGGACACAGCAGGCCCAACAACGCGAAACTCATCGCACAGCGGTGATCGTCATGGCCATCGACGGTACCGCTGACCAGGCGCGCAGCGCCGTCTATATCGCAGCCATCCGGAAAGTCGCGAACCGTGACCCCGAGGGCTCGCAGGCCCTCGCTCATCACTGCCAACCGGTCGCTTTCCTTGACGCGCAACTCACTCGCGCCGCGAACGCGAGTGACTCCCTCAGCAGTTGCGGCCAGCGCCATCAAAACAGGAATTTCATCGATCATGGAAGGAATCCAGGCCTCAGGCACATCAACACCCCGCAGGACTCCACCGTGGCGCACGCGTACCGTACCCACCGGCTCCAGGCCAAAATCAGCATGCCGTTCGATCTCGATGTCTGCACCCATCGCCTGTAAGGTCCGAAAAAAGCCCGTGCGGGTCTCATTGAGTCCGACCTCGCGTAAAACGACCTCGGATCCGGGCACCATCAGGACCGCAGCGGCGGCAAAGGCGGCTGAAGACGGGTCTGCAGGCACCCGCAGATGCGCACCCCGCAAACGGCTGCCGCCTTCGACGGTACACGGTTGTGGCAACTCAACACCGAACACTGGCAGCATGCGTTCGGTATGGTCGCGACTCAGCAGTGGCTCGTCGACGTGGGAACGCCCCCCGGCGTAAAGCCCTGCAAGCAGCACACAGGATTTGACTTGGGCGGAAGCGACCGGCGAAGAATAGTTGATACCACGCAAGGCTTGCCCTTGAATACGCAAAGGCGCCGTTCCTTCTGGTGTCGCTTCGATGTGCGCGCCCATGGCCAGCAGTGGCTTGATGATCCGGCGCATGGGTCGACTGCTCAGGGAGGCGTCACCCACCAGGGTCGAATTGAAAGACTGACCCGCCAGAACGCCCGCCAGCAATCTCATGGCCGTACCGGAATTACCCATATCGAGGTCAGACTCAGGCGCTGAAAGGCGCCCCCCCAACCCGCGCACCAGGAACCCGTCATCCGTGGCCGTAAAGTTTGCGCCGAGCTGTGCCATCGCAGCACGTGTCGCTCGCGTGTCCGCCGCGTCGAGCAAGCCTGACAACCGGGATTCTCCCTGGGCCAGGCTGGACAGAATCAGGGCCCGATGGGTAATGGACTTGTCTCCCGGCGGAAGCAAGTTCCCGTTCAGGGGCCGAGCAATCGGCCTGACTTCAAGCGCCACCAGGAGACCTCATAAATCGTTGCCATCCTTTTGCGCCGATCTGGCCATGACGGCCCTGGGGTAAGAACCCAGCACCTTGACCTGGCCACCCTGCTCTTCCAGCACCTGCAACGCCGATACCAGGGGCTCTTCGGCAGCGTGGCCGTCGATATCGACGAAAAATACGTATTTCCAGCGCCCCGTGCGCGATGGCCGGGACTCGATACGGTTCATGTTGACCTCATGCCGGGCCAAAGGCTCCAGCAAGCGATACAGCAGCCCCGGACCCTCGTGTCCCGTCATCAGCAATGTGGTCTTGTCGTCCCCGGAGGGGCTGAACAATTGCCGGCCTATCACCAGGAAACGCGTGGTGTTGTCCGGGCTGTCCTCGATGTTGGAAAACAGTACCGGAACCCCATAAATTTCAGCTGCCGACATGCTGGCGATCGCCGCCGCCTCGGGCGCATTGCGTACCCGCCTGGCCGCCTCGGCATTGCTGCTGACGGGCAGTGCGTCAGCCTGCGGCAGGTTTCTGCGTAACCAGGTCCGGCACTGCGACAACGACTGGTGGTGCGCGTAGACCCGCTCAATCGAGGACAAACCTGCTGCATGGGTCAGCAGATTGTGGTGAATCCGCATTTCCACTTCACCGCAAATCTTCAGGTCACACTCGAGGAACATGTCCAGCGTGTGACTGACGATACCCTGGGTGGAATTTTCAATGGGAACGACACCAAAATCGGCTTCCGCGCCCTGAACCTGCTCGAATACAGTTTCAATTGCAGGATGTCCCAGGGCCTGTACCGAATGCCCGAAATGGCGGTGCACCGCTTGCTGAGTAAAGGTACCCTCCGGCCCCAGGTAGGCAATTTTCAGCGGCTCCTGCCGGGCCAGGCAGGCCGACATGATCTCCCGGAACAAGCGCAGAATCTCCTGGTCGCTGAGCGGACCCTCGTTGCGCTCCAGCACAGCCCGCAAAACCTGGGCTTCGCGCTCGGGCCGGTAGTAGTCAACCGCATGCGGCAAGTCGCCCTTGGACTGACCCACGGTGAAAGCAAGCTGGGCACGGTCGCTGATTAACGACTGAATCTGCGCATCCAGCGCATCGATCTGTTCGCGTACGGCGGACAGCCTGGCATCGTCATTCTTGTTCGATTCGCTCATCGGTCCCGTTCTCTGCCGATTCCCCGGCTCGCTCGCAAACGAACATTGTACGTGGTGGCCGGGCACCGGTGCACTACTGAATTCGGCCGGCCATGTTGACGCTGGTCGGGGTCCGCGTTATACACTTCCGTTCTGCGCGAAAACGGGGAAACAGCTTTGTCTGTGATCGATATCCATGCCCATCACCAACTCAGCCACGACGAGGCCCAACGAGCGGCCGAGGAATTGTCGCGGGACCTCTCGAGAAAATTCAGCATCGACTACTGTTGGGAGGGGGATTCGATCCATTTTCAGCGTCCGGGCGTTCATGGGGAAATTCAGATCGGTCCAAGCGAACTGCACATCAAAGCTCACCTCGGGTTCATGTTGATGATGCTGAAGAACCCCATCGAACTGGAGGTCGTGCGCTACCTGAAAGAACATTTTGGCTGCCGTTTCAGCGACGGCTGAGAATCAGGCTTCCACGGCCGGGAAAGGCGCTTCCTCTCCGGCGACCAGGCGCTGCATCACGTCCATTTCGCGGTCCCAGACAGTAAGGATGAATTCAGTTCCATCGCCCATATCCCTGAAGGCCTGCAACCCCTCTTCAAGGAATCCTTGCAACAGGCCGAAACCGGCAGCGCGCGCAGGGCCACGAACCATCCTGATCAACATCAACACCAGGCGATGGTGCACCAGTTCGTTGAGTTGCAAACCGAGATGCCTGATCAGGTCAACCTGGCGCCGGCGCTCGTCAAAGCGGCCACACAAGCGATAAATCTCGCCGTAACGCTGAACATCAAGGGACTGCCAGCGCCGTTGCTCAATCGCCTCGACCATTCCGATATCGAGCTGCAGGCTCATCGACTGGAGCTCAAATGCTTCGGCCAGCACCAGTAACATGTCGTCGCGCAGCATCTTCACCATCACGGGCAGAACGCGCTCTACCTCCTGGTCACGCTGACGGAAATTGAGACCGCCGTAAAGTTCGTTCAGGAAAAAAACCCCCGCTGCCCGATAGCGCTTCTGCCCGATCAGATCGGCATAGGTCTGGGCCAGGCGCTGCCGCTGCCAGCTTTGCAGCATGTCCAGGCTGGCCAGCGGAAAGCCCCGCTGGTCGAGCTGAGCCGCAAGGCGATGGCTTTCCGACAATGCCTGCCGCAAACGGCCGGCATGCTGTTTCAAGCGGACTCACCTCCTTCCAGTTCGCGAATGACCGCCAGCAACTCCTCTGCACGCCGGCGAAACAATGCGAGCGCTTCGACGTGGGCGTACCGCACCGTACCACGCTCATCGATCAGGAACACGGCGCGTTTCATCCCCAACGCACCCTTGCAGCCATAAGCGGAAGCGACCTCCAGATTCTCGTCCGAAAGCAACACGAACGGCAGTGCATGACGCGCCCGGAACTTCTGATGAGAATCCAGGCTGTCGGAACTGATGCCGATCACCTGCACGCCCAATTCGGAGAATGACTCGATACCATCCCGGTACTCACATAACTGCCGGGTGCAAACTGGTGTGTTGTCCCCGGGGTAAAACACCAGCAGCAAACGCTCTCCGAGGCGATCCTCGAGGCAGAACTCCTGTCCGTCATCTCCCGGCAGACAGAAACCGGGGGCTTTTTCCGCAACCGCAACCATGGCTAGCACACTCCTTAATTGAATCTCTCCAGTTCGAATATGGCGGCAGGCTGGCCAATCGCAATGCCCAGGGCTAAAATCGACAGGACTCGCACAGGCCCAGACCACATGCTGACTATTCACCCCGCCCGGACACCCGTCCCGGGTCGCAAGTCAAACAAGACCGGCCTCGCCATTGCCGGTGGCGGACCGGTGGGCGCAATCTATGAACTCGGTGCATTGCGCGCCCTTGATGAGAGCATCGAGGGCCTACACCTGCATAAACTGGACGTTTACGTCGGTGTCAGCGCGGGTGCTTTCATCGCGGCCAGTCTCGCCAACGGCCTTTCCACGGCAGAACTGTGCCGAATATTCATGGGTGCGGAATACGCGAGCCTCAAATTCGAGCCGGAACGGTTTCTGAAACCGGCTTACCGCGAGTATATTGAACGCGCCACCTCGGTTCCGGGCATCTTGACCAAAAGCCTGCGCCGCATCATCAAACACCCGACACACCCGGGGCTCTCCCAGTTAATCGGCGAGCTTGGCCAGGCCGTACCCAGCGGAATTTTCAACAACGAAACCATTCACGATTTTCTGGAGGATTCGTTCGCTGCAACCGGGCGCAGCAACTCGTTCTCCGCGCTCGATTGCGAACTGTATATCGTGGCGGTGGATCTGGATTCTGGCGCGGCCGTCCGCTTTGGATCGGAGGGCCACCGTGATGTCAGCATTTCACGTGCGGTGCAAGCCAGTGCCGCGCTGCCCGGACTCTACCCACCCCTGGAAATCAATGGGCACTATTACGTCGACGGGGCCCTGCGACGCACGCTGCACGCCTCGGTTGCCCTGAACGAAGGCGTCGACCTGCTGCTTGGCGTGAACCCCCTGGTTCCGTTCAGTTCAGCGGACAAGTCAGGCAAGGAGCGTACCCAGGCGCGTAAATTGATCCAGGGCGGGTTGCCCTTGATACTTTCCCAGACGTTCAGGGCACTTATCCAGTCGCGCATGAATGTCGGATTCCAGAAATATCGCTCTTCCTACCCCGGCGCCGACCTTTTCCTGATGGAACCCGACCCCTGGGACGAGGAAATCTTCTTCACCAACATTTTCAGCTATTCCAGCCGAAACGCCTTGTGTGACCACGCTTACCAGGTGACCCGCCGGGACCTGCTCGAACGCCGGGACCTGCTCAAGCCGATCCTGGCCGAACGTGGCATGTCACTGCGCCTCGAGTTGCTGAAAGACGAAAGCCGCACCCTCAAGGACAGCCTGGGCTGGACCAGCAGCAGTCACGCGCCGGCCGCCCGCGACCTGTCAAGAACGCTGGAAGAACTGGAAGAATTGCTGCGCGAACAGCGTGCGGCCAGCAGCGGCTGACCGCCCCAGGGAACGCCTCCCCATCAAAACTACCAGTGAATGCCTCGCATCAGGCTGGCGAATGCGATTTGCTCCTGCGACGCCTGTTGCTGTTCATCAGACAAACCGCGGGCCGCAGCAGAGTCGGGGAACATCCGGAACGCACTGTTCATCACAATCTCCGACACCTTGGGTGCAATCGTGTGCAGCACCATGGCAAAAATACCCAGGCGCGTAGCAATTCGCTGCGGTCGATAGATCACCGCCTGCTTGATGAAATCAGCCGCCTCCTCTGGCGAGATGGTGGGTACGTTTTCATAAATCTTGGTTGGCGCGATCATCGGCGTGCGCACCAATGGCATATTGATGGTCGTGAAGGAAACCCCGGCATCGCTGAACTCCGATGAAGCACAGCGGGAAAACGCATCCAGCGCCGCTTTCGAAGCCACGTAAGCGGAAAATCTCGGCGCATTGCTCAATACACCAATCGACGACACATTGATGACCTGCCCGGAACGCCGCTCGGTCATGCCCGGCAGAACCTGCATGATGAGGCGGAGGCTGCCGAAGTAGTTCAACTGCATGGTGCGTTCGAAATCGTGGAAGCGGTCATACGAGAGGGCAATCGAGCGCCGGATGGAACGCCCCGCGTTATTCACCAGGACATCGATGACTCCATGCTCTTCGAGGATTTTCGCAATCAGTTTGTCACAGGACTCCAGTTCACTGACGTCACAGGCATAAGACCAGGCCTTGCCCCCTTCAGCATGAATTTCCTCCAGCGTCTCGGCCAACTTTTCATGACCGCGCGCAACCAACATGACCTTCGCGCCCGCATTGGCCATCATCACGGCGGCAGCCTTGCCAATCCCGGATGAGGCACCGGTAATCACCACGACCTTGTCGGCAACGTGGCCACGGAGGCTGCGGTCTATAAACAGTTCCGGATCGAGGTGCCGCTCCCAGTAATCCCATAGCCTCCAGGCGTAATCTTCCAACCTGGGCACTGATATGCCGGAACCTTTCAGGGCGCGTTCCGTTTCACGGGAGTCGAACTTGGTGGGGTAATAGATGAACTTGAACATGTCCGGCGGCAAGCCGAGATCTTTCATGACCTGACGGGTAATGCGCCGCACGGGCGGCAGCATGGCGACAGCCTGCTTCACCGCGGCCGGCAGGAAATTAAACATGCGGGCATCGATGCGCATCTGCATTTGCGGTGCGTGCGCGGCCTCGGCGAAGATGTTCAGCACTTCACCAATCCGTTTCGGTTTGGGGTCCGTCAGGTGGAAGCACTGCCCGTCAAGCCCAGCCTTATGCGAAATGTGCAGCATGGCTTTGACCACGAAATCAACCGGCACGATATTGATGCGCCCACCTTCCAGGCCGATCGTCGGCATCCAGGCAGGTAGCATGCGGCGCATTTTCTGAATCATCTTGAAGAAGTAGTACGGTCCGTCGATCTTGTCGATCACACCGGTTTCTGAATGGCCAACGACGATACCCGGCCGGTAAACGCGCCAGGGAACCTGGCAATCACGGCGAACCACGCCTTCGGAATCGTGCTTGGTGCGAAAATACGGATGATCGAGACCCTGCGCTTCACCAAACATGTCTTCGCGGAAAATACCCGGATACATGCCGGCCGCCGCGATTGAACTGACGTGATGGAATCTTTTGGCCTTGATATCGGCAGCGAAGCGCACGGCATGCAGAGTGCCATCCACGTTCACGCGAATCTGCTCCTCGGCGGCCGCCATCAGGTCATAGACGGCAGCAAGGTGGTACATGTGATGGATTTCGCCATCGAGTTCCCTTCGTTTCTTGGGCGGAACACCCAACATGGGTCGGGTGAGGTCGCCGGTGACCGGGATGACACGGCGCGCACTCTTGCCCCACTGCTTTTTCAACTTGTCGAATTTTTTCCGTGAGCCGGCGCGAACCAGCACATAGATATTGCCCTTCTTCCGTTGCAGCAGTTCACTGATCAGGTTCTGGCCGATAAAACCGGTCCCACCGGTAATGAAGTAGTTCATGGAATCCGCTCCAACTTTGTCGCAATAGGTATGGCGTCTGCGATGATCAACAGCAGCCCGATATTAGCAGATTCACCCCACTTTCCCAGCCTGCACGTCAGTTGATTCAAGGTCGCCTTGATTTTCCGGTATTGCACTCTGCTTTCCGTGTCGATAACGTGGCGTATCCACACAATCACGCCTTCACGACACCACGGGGTCGGAAAGGCCATGCAAAGAGGACAAACCGGTGACCGACATGGACAACCCGTTCGAGCAGGCAGCAGCCGCTGTCAAAACGCTGGAAGAACGGCCCGATAACGATACCCTGCTGCGTCTCTATGCCCTTTACAAACAAGGCTCCGAGGGGGACGTCAGCGGCGAACGCCCCGGATTTTTTGATTTTGTTGGAGCCGCGAAATACGAAGCCTGGGAGCGGCTCAAGGGAACCGATTCGGACGATGCCAAGCGACAGTACATTGAACTGGTCAGGCAACTGGGCGCCTGATTCGAAGCGACTCCGGGGCTGACTGAAGTGGTGCGCCGCGATACCCGTGAACTGGTTCTGGCCAGCAGTCTCATCCTGTTCAACGAACTGGGAGAGCCCAACGTCAGCACCAACCATATCGCGGACGAGGCTGACATCAGCCCTGGCAACCTTTACTACCATTTCCGTAACAAGGACGACATCGCACTGGAGCTATTCAAACGCTACCTTCTGCGTGTCCAGCCACTACTGGAACTGGATGAATCCAACCCACCCGGTGTGGAAGACCTCTGGCTTCGGCTGCACCTGTTCTTCGAGGCCATGGGCCAGTTTCGTTTCCTGTTTCGCGACTTGCCCGACCTTTACGCACGTATCCACAACCTGCGCCACGCCTACCGCGGGCTGTTGGCCCGGCAGAGGGCCACACTCGAAGCACTGATCACCGGCCTGGCCGCACGCGGCATCATGACTATTGAACAGCATGATCAAAAAGTCCTGGCCGACAACATGCTATTGAGTATGACCTACTGGATACCTTACGCCGAAATCCAGGGTGATCCCGGCCTCGCCGATGGGCGCATCCTGACAGGCGCTGTGGCGCGCGTCCTCCACCAGGTGCTGCCCTACCTGCGCGAGCCTGAAGCCGGCCACGTCGAGGCGCTGGCGCATCGTTATCGGGAGCCGTAAAAAAAAGGCCGGCCTCACGGCCGGCCTTTAAGCCTTCTGGGGGTCGGTCGTGCAGGCACCCCCGGGTCTTGCCGTACTACTTAGCTGGCCGTTTTAGCTACCGCCGGCGCTGACTTCAAAGCAGGCTTCTTCGGAGCTGCTGACTTCGAAGCAGCTTTTTTGGGAGCTGCCGCTTTCGCCTTCGAAACCTTTGCTTTACGCGGCGCCGCTTTCTTGGCGCCATTGGCCTTGGTCATCGTAGCGACCTGCTTGGACAAACCCTGAACGCGGTCAGCCAGCTTGTTCACGTCGTCGGCGGTTGGCACACCCAGCCGGCCCAGAACACGGGCGACACGATCTTCGAAAATAGCTTCGAGCTTGTCCCAGTTATCCGCAGCCTGCTTTTTTACCGAGCCGACTTTGGCTTCGACACCACCGCGCAAATCATCGACGGTCGTTCCCGTCATGTCGCGGGTTTTCTTTTCAAGCTTGTTGCCTTCGGATACCAGCTTTTCAAACAGCTTGTTGCCTTGCTCGATAAGCTTGCCGCTTTCCTGCTGCGCGACGGAAAAAGCACCGAGGCCAGCCAGCCAGATTTCGCGAGCTGAGTCCACAACCGGACTCGCGAGCTTGCCAATTTCAGGCTTCGCCTGTACCTTTTTCTTCAAAGTCTTCTTTGCCATGTCGATCTCCTTACTCCATCGAGTATGTGTTGGTGACTGCATGGTAGGAGAAATAATTAGAGCAAACACACTAGAAACAGCCGTATTCACCCAGGTAGAAATCACATGTCAAAATGGAACGCCTTTCCGCACGATTCCAGTGAGTATCAGTATTCAGACAAGCAACTGGAAGTCGCCTGGCCGAATCTGCACCTCGGAGACCAGGTCCCTTTCTGCGACGGACAGTGGGTGCAATCCTGTCTTCAGAGCGCACCCGCGTGCGCACCCGAGGGTTTCGATGGAGATGTCGCCGCTCTCGCCGATCGCCTGCAAGACGCATGGCGGAGCTTTCATGCCGGTGATTTCGGGCTAGCGGTCGAACTTGCCGAACAATGCGGAGTGATGGGGCATGCCGCGGCCAACAAGGCAGCCGGAATCTACGCCAGCTACCTGGAGCCTGACACCCGTCAGCAGGCTACTATATTCATGGACGCCGTCTCCCGCGCGGAAGCGGCCATCGAATGGTTACCCGAAGATCCCAACAGCCACTACTTCCTCGCCTTCAACCTGGGTCGCTACAGCCAAAGCATTTCAGTCGTCAAGGCGCTGAAGCAAGGCATTGGCGGAAAAATCCAGACAGCGCTGAATCGCACCCTAGAACTGGAGCCGGCCCATGCAGAAGCGCACACCGCTTTCGGTATGTACCACGCGGAGATCATTGACAAGGTCGGAAAAATGATCGGTGGGATGACCTACAACGCCAGTGCCGATCGGGCCATCGAACATTTCGAGACTGCGCTGGAACTCACACCGGACTCCCCGATTGCGCATATCGAGTATGGAAACGGGCTTTATTTGTTGTTTGGTGACCGCAGGCTGGAAGAAGTCACGGACCTGTACGTCAAGGCTTCAGAAATGCGAGCCCGTGACGCCATGGAAAAGCTCGACATCGATTCTGCGCTGGCGGAACTCGAATAAACAACGAAGCTGGCATCAGTTCTTATCCAGCAGCAGGCGGGCGCTGCCCTCGTGCGGGCGGCCGTCGAGAGGCAGCATCATGCCGAGGTACAGCAGTTTTTCGAATTCAGGCTTGAAGCGCGCAATAATGTCGGCCGGGTCGGAAACCAGGCGGCGATCACTGATCAAGCCGAAGAATACCTTGCCGTTGTAGCTCAAAATACTGATCCCCAGGCCAATCCCGCCATTTTGCGGTACCCAGAACATCATCTCGTTGATGCGGCTGCCTGCCAGGTAGATCGGCTGCTGTGGGCCGGGTACGTTGGTCAGCACCGTCGTCGCCTTCTGGCTGAGCAAGTCCAGTACCGGCTTCTGTATCGCCGATGGCCCCATGCCGAGCGCTGCCAGGAACCCGAACGTCACCGCCGCTTGCTTCGAAGACTTCAGTTCCGTCATTCGGTCGTTGACCGCATAAAGACGTTCCAGGGGGCTTTCCGAGCCTAACGGCAGCGACAGGAACACGAGCCCGAAATGATTACCCAGTTCCTTTGCGTGTTCGAGCGGGCGCAGGTTGACCGGAACCGTGGCCCGAATGTCTTCCAGGCTGTCGGGCTCATCGCCGCGTGCAATCATGTAATTGCGCAAGGCGCCGGTTACCGCGGCAATCAGCACATCATTGACGGTACAGTTGAATGCCTTGCTGACTGCCTTGACTTCATCCAGTGGCAGGGGCTCGGCCCACGCGACTTGCTTGCGCACGCCCAGGCGACCCCGGAAACGGGTTTGCGGGTCGTCCGGCAAGGTCAGCGAATGGGTCAGTTCCTTAACGACCTCTCCTGCTTCAGCCAGGTAATCGGCCGCGACAGAAGGATCGCGCAACATCTTCTGCCCCTCCTCCAACAGGCGTTGGCTCCAGGCAGTTGCAAAATCCAGACCACCGCGTGCCGGCTCCAGCAGTCGCTGAAAAACCGGGGACTCATTTGCGCGCCGTTCCTTCCACATCTCCGGGCGCCGCGCAGAATCTCTGCCTTCTGGCTTGGGATCAGTCAGCGACAGGAATACCTGCACGAGTGCAATACCATCGGCAATACAGTGGTGTATGCGGACAATCACCACCGGGCCGCCTACATAGTTTTCCACCACGTGGAAGCGCCACAGAGGCCGGCTGGGGTCAAGCGGCGTACTGGCCAGGTCAGACACCAGTAACTCCAGTTCGGCCTGGTCGGCCTTGCCCGGAAGCGCTGTTCTGCGGACATGCCACTGCAGGTCGAAATCGTCGTCGATAACCCACTGTGCTCCCGCCGCCCGGTCCTCGGCCTTTTGCCGGAAACGGCGAAATGCAAGGAACCGCTGTTCGATGGTTTCCAGCAGGCGCGGATAGTCCAGGGCTTTGTCCAGGAAAATGACCCCGTTGATCATCATCAGGTTGGTGGAGTGCTCCATGCGCAACCAGGCGGTATCCACCTTGGACATGGTTTCCCTGGAAAAATGTGTATCCAATTCAGTCAATTCCTGAGACTTGCGCTTGCGCGTTCGTATGCATAGTGGTTTCTATCACGCGCCCCCCGGGAGGTCAATTCGGCACGTCAATGCCGCAAGCGGCATGGCGCAAAGAATGGAGTGCGGTCAGGGCGTAGCTGCCTGCAGTCGTCGTTGGCTTCTGACCTGGTCGGAGCGTGCCAACTGCAGGCTTGCAAGGTAGTCCGGGTCGACGCCCGTCACGTACTCCCCGGAAAAGCAGGAGGTGTCAAACCGCTGGATCTTCTGGTTGCCCCTCATGCAGGAACTGACCAGGTCGTCCAGATTCTGGTAGATCAGGTGATCGGCACCGAGTTCTTCCCGAATCTGCTCCTCGGTCCGCCCGCTGGCGACCAACTCGTCCGGCGCCGGCATATCGATGCCATAGATGTTCGGGTATCGGACCGGGGGCGCAGCGGATGCAAAATAGACCTTGTTGGCGCCCGCGTCACGGGCCATCTGGATAATCTGCCGCGAGGTGGTTCCCCGTACGATACTGTCGTCGACCAGCAGCACATTTTTGCGGCGAAATTCCAGGTCAATCACGTTCAATTTGTTGCGCACCGAGCGGCTACGCTGCTCCTGTCCCGGCATGATGAATGTACGCCCGATGTAACGGTTCTTGATGAAGCCTTCGCGGTACTTCACGCCCAGTTCGTAGGCCAGCGGCAAAGCCGCCGTTCTGCTGGTATCAGGTACCGGGATCACCACGTCGATGTCGTGCCCGGGAAAGTTACTCAAAATCTTGTGTGCCAGGGCCTCCCCCATCCGCAACCGCGCCTTGTAGACAGAGATATCATCGATCAGCGAGTCTGGACGGGAAAAATAGACGTACTCGAAAATGCAGGGTGACAGTCCCTTGGCCAAAGGGCTCTGGTAAGTGTGCAACTGGCCGTCCAGGCCAATCAATACTGCCTCACCCGGCATCAGGTCACGCATCAACTCGAAACCGATGGCGTCCAACGCCACGCTCTCGGAAGCGATCGCGTATTCCATTCCCTGAGCGGTTTCGCGCTGACCCAGGACTGCAGGACGGATGCCCCAGGGGTCGCGAAAACCGAGCACGCCATGCCCGACGACCAGCGCAATGATCGAATAGGCACCGCGACAACGACGATGTACCCCATCGACCGCGCGAAACAGGTCCTGCGGCGTGAAACCATCGCTCTGCACACTGTACAGTTCGTGTGCGAGCACGTTGAGCAGGGCTTCTGAATCCGAATCGGTGTTGAGGTGCCTCCGATCGCTGTCGAATAATTCCCGCTTCAGTGATTCCGTGTTGATCAGGTTGCCGTTGTGACCGAGTGCGATACCGTAGGGAGAATTGACGTAGAAAGGCTGCGCCTCGGCCGAATCTTCACAACCGGCCGTGGGATAGCGCACGTGGCCAATACCCGCACGTCCGAGGAGTTTGGCCATGGTCGGAGCATCGAACACTTCCGAAACCAGGCCGTTGTTGCGGGCCAGGGCCAGACGCTGACCTTCCATTGTCGCGATACCAGCAGCATCCTGGCCGCGGTGTTGCAGCATGGTGAGGGCGTCGAAAATGGCCGGAGCTACCGGCTCGTGCCCGACGATACCAACTATTCCACACATGTAGGGGCTTCCCGGCAATCTGACCGCGACGCGATTCTAGCACGCGACCCGGCCACGTAGGACATCAGGCGGGCAGATCAGCGGGTGCTGGCCGCAGTTCGAGCAATTCACGAGCGGAGTCGGGTAAAAATTCCGACACCCATTCTGCCAGCGGCAGCAGGGCGCTGATCCCGGGAGACTGCGCCCACCACGGGTCTTGTGGCAATGGCGTAAAACCGGCCACCATGACCAGTAGCAGAACCAGCGCAACGCCCCTGAGCGCGCCGAAAACCGCGCCCAGCAAACGATCTGTTCCGGACAAGCCGGTACTTTCCACCAATTTACCCAACAGAAATGTCAACAGTGCGCCCACCAGCAGCACCGCGATGAAGATTCCGCCAAACGCCAGGCCCGTGCGTGCCGAAGGCAGGGAAATGGTCTCCTCGAGTTGCGCAGCCACAACACCGGAGAACTGGAACGCCAGCCACAATGCTGCAACCCACACGGCCAGCGCGAACACCTCCTTGATGAAACCCCGCCATAACCCCACCAGGATGGACAGGACAATAATGCTCAGGATAGCGTAATCCGGCCAAAGCATGGCTCAGTCAACACTCATGACCATGCCGTCGATTTTCATCTTCCGGCTGAGTTCCGCTACCAGTTCAATGGCGCTCTGACGCTCGAGAACTGGCCCGATTTTCACCTTGTATACCGTGCCGCTCGCACTGCTGACCTCTTCCGAATAAGCGGTGAAGCCCGCCTGGCGCAGCTCTCCGACCAAATGCCCGGCATTGTCTTGCTCCGAAAAAACGCCCGCCTGAACCGCCCAGCGAACCAGGGGGTCAGAAGGATCGGTAACAGGTGCATTCTCATCCGGCCGCAAATCGACCACGCGGGGGTTCAGATCAGACAGCAAACCCTGGATTCGGTCGCGCGAGGCAGTGGCGCCGGCCAACTCATCGAAAGGACCCACCCTCACACGGTGCAGGCGCCCTGCTCCCGTCACCACTGTATCCATCAGGACGGGCAGTTGGTTTCGGTTGAGGATGTCTGCCAACTGGTTAGCATTGGACGAATTGCTGAAACTGGCGACCTGCACCAGGTAACGACCCGAAATATCTGCGGCAAGCGGCTGCGTTACGGGCGCCACAGCCACCTGCGAAGGCTCTGAACGAGGCTGCTCCTCGACGACGGCTTCGGCTTCACTCGAACTGGATGCTTCAGCGGGCGTTTCTTCGGGCTTTTCGGCTGGCTCCGCGCTCCCATCCGCCGATGTCGCCTCCGGCTCTTGCTCAACCCCCGGTTCAGGCACCTGTGATGGACGGCCGGGTGTCTGGCCGCCAATCGGGAAGCGGCGTGTTTCCATCGATAACTCTGGTGGTTTGTCCGGCAGTTCTATGCGGCGGGACTCGTTCTGAAGTTCAGGCTGCCCGCTGAGCAGCATGGGAATGAGGATCACCCCCAGGATAATCAGTACAGTTGCGCCAACCAGTCTTTGTTTAAGTGCCTGATCCATATCTTTGCCCGGCCCCGGGTCCCCATTCCAGCAGAGATTCTATCAGTATTGCTATCCGGATTTCGCCTGCGCCATCAGCCACCGGGTCGCAGCCCCGACCGTTTCAAACGAACCGAACACCAGAACCACGTCGGAGGGCCCCGCCGCCGCCAGTGCAGCCTGCAACGCGTCGCTGATATCGCGCCAACCGGTCACGAGACTTCGATCGACATTTCCTCGCACGCGCTCAGCCAGTTGCTCGCCGGCCTGGCCCCGGGGGCCGGATAAACCACCGCAGTACCAGTTTTCGACCCAGGGTTCCAGAGCGCTTGTAACGCCCTCGGCGTCTTTATCCGCCAGCATGCCGAGCACGCAATGAACCAGGTGGTGCCGGTCGTCAGCCAGAAAACCCGCCACTGCCCTGGCTGCAAGAGGGTTATGCCCAACGTCCAGGATAACCCGCCGATCCGCTGGCCAGCGCTGCAAGCGGCCAGCTACCGTTGCAACCCGGACACCCTCAGCCAGCGAACTCGCTACCGTTAACGCCTCGGGCCGAACGGCTTCCAGGGAGGCCAGGGCCACTGCCAGGTTCTGCAACTGGTGCAGGCCGGGCAAGCCAGGCGCCGGCAGCTCAATTACGGTCCCGGTAACACCCTTGAACCGGACTCCTTCCGCGCCTGGCTCGAGCGAAAAGTCAACGCCATACCGTAACAGGCTGGCACCGAGTTCACGCGCCTGACGGACCACACTGGCCGGTGGACTCGGCTCGCCCACCACCGCGGGCTTACCCGCACGCATGATCCCGGCTTTTTCGTAGCCGATGGATTCGCGGTCCGGCCCCAGGTAGTCCATGTGATCAAGGTCCACCGTCGTGATCACCGCACAGTCCGCATCCACCAGGTTGACGGCATCCAACCGCCCCCCCAATCCCACTTCAAGCACAACCGCGTCCAGCCGAGCCTGATGAAACAGCAGCAAGGCCGCCAGGGTGGTGAATTCAAAATAGGTCAGCGAAATCTCCCGGCGGGCGGCCTCGACCCGTTCCAGCGCTTCGACGATCTGATCGTCGGCTACTTCCAGGCCGCTGATCCGGATGCGCTCGTTAAAACGCAGAATGTGGGGTGAGGTAAAACTGCCGCAGGAATCGCCCAGCGCGCTTAACAACGCGCACAAATACGCCACCACGGATCCCTTACCGTTGGTTCCGCCAACGACCCAAATTTCGTTTGCAGGTCGAGGCGAGCCCAGGCGTTGATACACCTCGGAGCAACGCTCCAGGCCCATCTCGATTGTCTTGGGATGAATCGACTCCAGCTTGCGCAGCCAGGCTGCGAGGGAGAGGCCCATCAGGACGAATCCGTAGTTGTGCTCAGGACTCGACCAGTTCGCCGCTAATCGGGCGAGCCCGCTTGCCGGAGAGCATCAGCGCGAGCATTGCAGCTATCTCATCGCGCATATTTCTCCGATCCATGATCATGTCGACCGCACCTTTCTGGAGCAGGAACTCAGAACGCTGAAAACCCTCGGGCAGTTTTTCGCGCACCGTCTGTTCAATAACACGAGGGCCCGCGAAGCCGATCAGGGCGCCGGGTTCAGCGATATTGATGTCGCCCAGCATGCCCAGGCTGGCGGATACACCGCCTGTCGTCGGGTGGGTGAGTACCGAAACATACGGGATACCGGCTTCCGCCATGCGAGCCAACACCGCAGAGGTCTTCGCCATTTGCATCAGGGAAAGCAAGCCTTCCTGCATACGTGCACCACCGGTGGCGGAAAAACAGATCAACGGGGCACCCGTGCGCAGACTCTCCTGCCCTGCCCGCGCGAATTTTTCGCCGACGACCGAACCCATCGAGCCACCCAGGAAGGCGAAATTGAACGCACATACCACCGCCGGCATGCCTTTCAATTCGCCGGTCATAGCAATCAATGCATCTTTTTCGCCCGTCTTCTTCTGGGCAGCAATCAGGCGGTCACGATACTTTTTACTGTCCTTGAACTTGAGCACGTCCACGGGTTCCAGTTCCGTCGCAATTTCACGACGACCCTCGGGGTCCAGAAACTGGTCGAGGCGCGGACGAGCAGCCACCCGCATGTGAAAACTGCACTTGGGGCACACCAGCAGATTGCGTTCCAGTTCCGGACGGTACAGGACGGCCTGGCAGGCTTCACACTTGGTCCACAAACCCTCGGGGACATTGCGTTTATTGCCACCCTCGGTGCGAATCCGCGATGGCATGAGTTTCTGAAACCAGCTCATAGCTTGGCGTCTTTTCCTGGTTAAGCGGCGATTTTGCTGCGCCGGGACATCAACTATTGTCCAACGCCTGCCGGATCGGTGCAACAAAGTCCCGGGCGGTCCTGACCGCAGCGGCAACGTCCCCGGCATCTGCAAGGGCCTGAACCAATGCGCTGCCGATGACGACCGCATCAGCAGAAACCGCGACCGCGGCGGCAGATTCGGCATCCTTGATTCCGAATCCCACGGCAATCGGCAAGGCGGTATGAGCGCGGATTCGTGCGACCGGCGCAGCCAGCGCAGCGGTCTCGAGCCGGCCAGCGCCCGTTATTCCCTTGAATGAAACGTAATAGATAAAACCTTCTGCATGATCGGCAATGGCAGCGAGGCGCGCCTCGGTGGTGGTCGGTGCGACCAACCGGATCGAATACAGTCCATGCGCCTGCATCGAAGATTGCAAGCCCGACATTTCCTCCGGCGGGCAATCCACCAGCAACAGGCCATCGACACCCGCATCTTCCGCAGCCGCGGCCAAAGCTTCAAACCCGAAACGTTCAACCGGATTCATGTAGCCCATCAAAACGACC
Organism: Chromatiales bacterium; assembly: GCA_024640045.1. Lineage (GTDB taxonomy): Bacteria > Pseudomonadota > Gammaproteobacteria > Xanthomonadales > SZUA-36 > WTJD01. Next base: position 80,323 of record JAHEFS010000003.1, read on the forward strand.
GGGGTTTCGATATCGGTTCCACGGAACTCCTTTACGCAGTCAAGCACGCCATGCAAGTTCATGCCCCGAGCGATGGCGCGCTCACTGGCGGCCTGAATGACCGGCCCATCGGCCATCGGATCAGAAAATGGCACACCCAGTTCAATGAGGTCGGCGCCGCCATCAACCAGCGAGTGCATCAGCGGGACCGTCCAGTCTGGGTGAGGGTCGCCGGCGGTCATAAAAGGAATCAGGACTTTGCGTTGGGCGGCGCGAGCCTGCTCGAATCGAGTATCGATGCGGTGCGTCATAAGGTCAGGCCCTCCAGCCGGGCCAGGGTTTGCACGTCTTTATCGCCACGGCCAGACAGATTGATCAGGATGCATTGATCGGGCCGCATCCGTGCCGCCAGCTTCATGCCATAAGCGACCGCATGCGCGCTCTCCAGTGCAGGGAGAATGCCTTCCAGCCGCGTCAGCTTATGCGTCGCCTCCAAAGCCTCCTCGTCGTTGACACTGACGTACTCCGCCCTGCCCTCTTCCTTGAGCCAGGCGTGCTCCGGGCCGACTCCAGGGTAATCCAGGCCGGCGGAAATCGAGTGCGTATGCTGAATCTGCCCAGCCTTATCGTCGATCAGATAACTGCGGCAACCATGCAACACGCCCGGGCGCCCAGCGCACAGCGAAGCGGCGTGTTCACCCGTCTCCAGCCCCCGGCCGGCCGCTTCGACACCAAACATCTTGACGTCCTGGTCGTCGATAAAGGGGTGGAACAGACCGATCGCGTTCGAGCCGCCGCCAACACATGCCACCAGGGCGTCCGGCAGGGTCTCCCATTCCTGCAGCATCTGCTGCCGGGCCTCCCGCCCCACCACCGCGTTGAAATCCCGCACCATTTTTGGATAAGGATGCGGACCCGCTACGGTGCCAATGACATAAAAGGTGTCGTCGACGTTGGTGACCCAGTCCCGAAGCGCCTCGTTGAGCGCGTCCTTGAGTGTCTTCGAACCGGAAGTCACTGGCCTGACCTCAGCGCCCAGCAGTTGCATCCGAAACACGTTGATCGACTGGCGGCCGATATCCGTCTCGCCCATGTACACCACGCAGTCCTGCTCGAGACGCGCGGCCACCGTTGCGGTCGCCACGCCATGCTGACCGGCCCCGGTCTCGGCGATCACGCGCGATTTACCCATGTGCTTGGCCAGCAGCCCCTGTCCCACGGTATTGTTAATCTTATGTGCGCCCGTGTGATTCAGATCTTCGCGTTTTAGCAGAATTTTCGCGCCGCCGCAGTACTCGGTCATGCGCGCTGCGTGGTAAATCGGTGATGGCCGTCCGACATAATGCGCCAGGTCATCGTCCAGCCGCGCCATGAACTCGTCGTCGTTTCGCCACCGTTCATAGGCCTCGCGCAGCTCTTCCAGAGCGTGCATGAGGGTCTCCGATACGTAGCAACCCCCAAAAGGGCCAAAATGTCCGAGTTCGTCAGGTAATGGCTTCAAAATCCTTCCTCGCAATCTATTCTCACTATTGACGTCCGCGCTGCGTGTATGAAGGCGCGCACGCGGTCCGCATTCTTGATCCCGGGAGCGTCTTCCACCCCACTGGATACATCGACCCAGTCGGGCTGGACCGCGGCGATGGCGGCGGCCACATTCTCGGGATTCAAGCCCCCGGCAAGCCAGAGGGGCAGTGCCACCGGGTCGACCAGCCGCCAGTCGAAAGTCCGGCCAGTGCCACCGGCGCCACCTTCACCGGGCGTGTCGAACAGTACGCCGGCTGCGTCAGGATAACGCGTGATGTCGTCGGCTGCATCACCGGAAGCGGCGGATACAGCTTTCAGAAACGGCAATCCGAACGAACGGCAGAAATCATTGTCCGCGTCCCCATGGAACTGCAACAAATCCAGTTCCACCTGCGCGAGTATATGCCTGATCTCTTCGCCCTCCTGATGCATGAACAAGCCGACACGCAATATGCTTTCCGGCACGCGAATGGCCAGTTCGGCAGCTTGTGCCGGTTCAATCTGCCGGGGGCTGCGCGCAAACACGAACCCCACGGCATCAGCCCCGGCCTCGATGGCAGCGTCAACGTCCGCTGCCCGGGTCAGGCCGCAGATCTTGACCCGTACTGCGTTCATGCGCGGCCACCGTTCCCGGGAAATGCCAGCGGTTGATCAGGTAGCCCGAACTGAGCGGGGTAACGAACACCCATGAAACAAAGGCCCGCCGACGGCGCGGTTACTCCGGCCTGGGTTCGATCCTTGCCATCCAACAGATCCCGCATCCAGGTCTCCTCGCGGTCACCAGTCCCGACTTCGAGCAGGGAACCGACGATATTGCGCACCATGTGATACAGGAAGCCGTTGGCGGAGATATCCACCAGCACCCGGTCACCTTCGCGCGCGATTGCAATGTGCCGGATTTCACGCACGGCATGACGCGCGCTGCACCCGGACGAACGAAACGCACTGAAATCATGCTCACCCTGCAGGTATTGCGCAGCCCGATGCATGCGCCCGGCATCGAGTTTGCGTCGATACCAGCTCATTTCCCGACGCCCCAATGCCGGCCGCAGCCAGCGGTTACACAGGGTGTAGCGATAAGAACGTTCGAAAGCTGAGAAACGGGCATGAAAATCATCACTCACGGGGTGAATCCATAACACACTGACCCCTTCCGGCAGGTTCGAGTTCACACCGAGCACCCAGGAACGCAGGTCCCGTTCTGCGTCAGTGTCGAAATGAACCACTTGCCCCCTGGCGTGCACGCCTGTGTCTGTGCGCCCCGCGCAAACAACCTTGACCGGATGGGCAGCTACCCGCGTCAGCGCCTGTTCCAGGCAGTCCTGAACGGTCGGCGATTGCCTTTGACTTTGCCACCCAAGGAATTCGCTGCCGTCATATTCGATGCCAAGAGCATATCGCATGGGGATGGTGCCTTATCGAGGGTGGCCAAGGGACTTCATGCACGCCTGGTGGGGCAAGCAATCCGCACCGCAATGGGCTCAGATTTCTTCCAGCATCGTGCGCGCTTCTGCCACCTGCGCCTCGTTGCCTCCGGCAATGACTTCCTCCAACATTTCCCGGGCTGCCGGCCCGTCACCCATGGAAATATAGGCACGAGCGAGGTCGAGCTTGGTCTCCGGGTCGTTGCCATCCAATTCCGCTGCTTCACCTTCGTCATCCGATTCAGTATCGAGTGATTCAGTCGCAACGGGCTCATCCTCGACCGGGTCGAAAGATCCGTTTTCCGTTTCGGGTTCGCCGCTGTCCTGCCAGAAAGGAACGTCCCCTTCACCGGGCGCCCCGCCCTGCTCCTC
>JAHEFS010000117.1 GCA_024640045.1 Chromatiales bacterium
CCGATCACTGCCTGCCCGGACGCGCCCAGTAATCGTTGTAACAACTCCAGCACCTGGGTAGTTTCCGCTGGCGGCAGGTGTTCGAAAACTTCCAGGCAAAACACGAGATCTACCCCACCGTCCGGCAGCTCCTCGGGAGTATTGCAAAACGCCACCTGTGGATAATCTCTGAGGTTCTCCCTGGCCTGAAGGATCAGCTCGGGATGGGGTTCGTAGCAGACCACCTGGGCCGAGGGAAATTGCCGCACAAGTCGTTTGCACAATTCACCGTTGCCGGCGCCAAGGTCAACGATCACGCCCGGGTCTGCAATACCGCGCGTCAGGGCCAGGGCATCATGCAGACGATGCTCCTGGAAAAAACGCTTGATCGGGTTGGGGTCCCGGAAAGTTTTTTCGGCGTATGACACTCGGTGGTTCGAACCTGCTGGCGAAAGGTCGGAGTATAACCCCCGCATTCAACCGTTTACGCTTGCGCGCTTTCGCAAAGCGCCATCTCTGGTAGCCCGCACGGCTTGCTGTCCAACACGCGAACCGGGTATCACTTCATCTCGGACACCCTCGCACCCGAGCCGACCTCGTCTAAACGAGGGAGCGATCGGGCCAGATGCAGCAGGTCACGGTCGGGTTGATAGATCTCTGATTCAACCTCGAATAACCCCAGCAAGGTGTGGAAAACATGGTCGTGGCTGAACTCGCCGCCCGACAACTGTTTCATGTCAGCACGCTCAATGTCGAGGTAATTGCGGCCGAACCAGAAAATCACCGGGACGGAGGTCTGCGCCTCAGGCGCGATCACGTAAGGCAAACCATGCAAGTAGAGGCCCGACTCTCCGAGGGACTCGCCGTGGTCGCTCACGTACATCATTGCCGTTTCAAAACTGCTGTCATTGTTCTTGAGCAGCTCAATGACCCTGGAAAGAAAATAATCTGTGTAGAGAATGCTGTTGTCGTATGCGTTGCCGATTTCTTCCGCGCTGCAGTCATCAATCTGGCTGGTCTTGCAGACGGGGGTAAATACCTCGAACTGCGGTGGGTAACGCTTGTAATACGCCGGCCCATGGCTGCCCATCGAATGCAAAACGATCAGGATGTCTCCTTCAGGGTGCTGGTCTATGAACGCCTGGAGTCCATGCAGCATCCCCTCATCCCGACATTCTTCGTCGCAATCAGAGTTCAGGTCGGGCGAACGAAAGTCCTCCGTGGCGACCCGGTCGGCCACACCCTTGGAACTGGAGTTGTTGTCTCGCCAGAGGATGTTCACTCCGGCATGCTTCAACACATCCAATGCGTTCTCGGTCAGGTCGGCCTCATCGCTATCGAACCCTCCCCGGTCGAAAACGGAAAACATGCAGGGCACCGATATGGCCGTGGATGTTCCGCAGGCGGAAACCCCGGTGAAGCTGATCACGTCTTCCTGTTCCAGATTTGGGTTGGTCTGGCGCGGGTAACCGTTGATCGACAGACGATCGGTTCGCGCGGTTTCACCAACCACCATCAAGATCAATTCGCGATCGATGTCTTTCTCCGAAATCTCTGCATCCCCACCGACCAGGGTCAGATCATGCGGCGGCGTGGCCAGCAGATTCTTGCCATACTTGTAGAGGCCATACACCGGCGTCAGTGGGTTCGCATAATAGCGAAGTGATTTATGCTCACGAAAGAACGTGGCGTAAAACGCGCTTGAGATCAGCATCAAAGCCATCACCAGCGCCAGCGAGACACCCACCAGTTTGAACCGGGTCTTCAGCGCGGCCTTGAACCTTACCGGTTCAATGCGAACCGGCAGCAGCACTGCAGATGGCAAGATTCCCAGGACGATGAGATAGAGGAAAAACCTTCCAGTGATCAGGTCGCCCGCCTCGCTGGTGTCCGTGGAAACCACGTTGACAATCATGTCGCTGTCGATAATGACGTTGTAGGTATCCATGAAATAGGCTGTCATGGCTGACACCAGAAAGATGACCACCAGGAAGGGCTTCAGGATGGGTCGCGGGGAAAACAGCACCAGGAAAACCAACAACAGGCCCAGCAAGACCAGGGCCAGCGAAACCAGGTGAAAGCCCGCCCAGGAACTGTCGGACAAGACTGCCTGAACGTTGCGAAAGAAGGCAACATTACAACAGGCCCACAGGAATACCGCGGACGCTATCAGCACGGCGCGCAAGCTCAAAGTTGACTTCATCAACCGACTACCCCGAATGATCGCCATGGTTTGATCAGCAGGAACAGGCCGAAAGCGCCGAACCAGCAGATAGACAGCGTCCACAGATCATGAGAAAGAAAGTGAGCACCCCGAGCCTGCTGACCCAGCGCGAACACCCATCCAATGAACAGTCCCGGCAGCAACAGTGGCCATGACCGTTGCACCCTGCCGAAAGTGGCGAAATAAAGTGCGATCAAAACAAAACCTCCAGAGGCATGCCCCGCGGGGAAGCAGTTACCGCCCGCGCCGTAAGCCAGCGCGTATTCCAGGCTGTGACGATATTCCATGACGCCCCCGTAGCGCTCCAGCGACCAGGGGCACGGCACGGTGCTGAAACGTTTGAGTCCGGCTATGAAACCAGGGAGCACCAGCATGCAGGTCAGCAGGTAACCCACAGGCCTGCGCCAGGGCCTGAGCCGCTTGATACGGAAGCTCACCAGTAGCAACACGGGCAAGACCATGGCGATGGCAATGACCATCTGCTTGCCGTAGTGATGTATCAGGTCACTGGTCAGCCAATGGCTCTTCAGACTCCACTCTCCACCTTCCATGGCAAACCAGCGGTCTGCCAGCCACAGGTCCAGCCCCGAGCTTTCCATCACCCAAAGCAGCCCAATGGCAACGACCAGGGGAAGCAGTCCGTGCCAGAGAAGAAATGTGACGTCCGGCCGCCAATCTTTCGTGGCGGCAAAAACTTGAGCCATCGAAAATCAGACCCGGTTGCAGGAGGGTGGGCAGTTTAGCGCCGAAAACGGGAAAATTTCGTTATATCGCGGGGAAAAATTAGTTAACCCCAGATCGACTGCGACCTCGCCTCAGGAGTCAGGACACGGGCTCGGGCTACAAACACGCACCTCATCAGCATTGGCAATCAGAGCCACCAGGGCAGCGATGCCGATGGCGCCAATGATCCAGCCCACTGCATTACTGTTCGATTGCGAAGGCTTTTCGACCCGAAGGCTTTGCATATCCTGATAAGTGAAGAATCCCGGTTTCCCGCCAAGGCCCTCAGCGGTGATTTCCGTGACCCTGAACTCCGCAGCCCGCTGGTCAAAGGTCTTTACCTCGACCAGGCTGCCATAGTCCACACCGGGCGGCGGCGAATAACGCATCGCGCTTTCGACACTGACCACCTGCATGGATGAACAGGCAGTCAAATTGAACAACAGGACCGCCAAAACGTAGCGGGCCGAAATGCGCACCAACCTGGTAAATATCATTTGCCGTCAGTCAATCTGAACACAGACACGATACTAACGAAAAACGCCGGCTCGAGGGCCGGCGTCATTAAAAATGTTGTTTCAGATCAACGCTTGAGGCTTTTGCGCAAGCGTTCCAGCGCTTGCAGCTGGGCCACTGCTTCGGCCAACTTGGCCTGGGCTTCGGCCACTTCCAGCGCCTCGGTGCGATCGGCCAGTTCACGCTCCGCTTCTTCACGGGCGCGCTGTGCCGCCGTGGCGTCCAGGTCTTCACCGCGCATGGCTGTGTCGGCCAGCACCGTGACGATGTGCGGCATCACTTCGATGATGCCGCCACCGCAGAAGAAGAACTGTTCTTCCCCGTTCTCATCCACCACGCGCACCGGGCCGGGTTTCAGCTGGGTGATCAATGGCGTGTGGCGCGGATAGATACCCAGCTCGCCAGTCACGCCGGTGGCGAATACCTGGGCCGCCTGGCCCGACCAGATCTCGGCCTGGGCGGAGACGATGTCACATTGAAAGGTTTTGCTCATAATTCCATTGGCCTTTTCAGATCCGAACGGGGTCAGAGTCAAGGGTCAGAGTGCGCTTCCAGGGACACCCGCAAATCCGAAAACACACGGGCTTTACTCTGTCCCTTGACTCTGACCCCATCACTTCCGAGGTCGCCGCTGCTCGCTCAGGCGGCTTCCTTCTTCGCCATGCTCTTGGCTTTCTCCACCGCTTCCTCGATACCGCCGACCATGTAGAAGGCCTGCTCGGGCAGGTGGTCGTACTCGCCGTCGATGATGCCTTTGAAGCCGCGGATCGTATCTTTCAGAGAGACGTACTTGCCAGCGGAACCGGTGAAGGTTTCGGCCACGAAGAATGGCTGTGACAGGAAGCGGGCGACCTTGCGTGCACGCGCAACCGCCTGCTTGTCTTCCTCGGACAGCTCGTCCATACCCAGGATGGCGATGATGTCCTTCAGTTCCTTGTAGCGCTGCAGAACGCCCTGCACACCGCGAGCCACGTCATAGTGATCCTGACCGATGAGGTTCGGATCGAGCAGACGCGAGGTGGAATCCAGCGGATCCACGGCCGGGTAAATTCCCTGCTCGGCGATTCCACGGCTCAACACCAGCGTCGCATCCAAATGGGCGAAGGTCGTTGCCGGAGACGGATCGGTCAGATCGTCGGCAGGTACGTATACCGCCTGGAAGGAGGTGATCGACCCCTTCTTGGTGGTAGTGATGCGCTCTTGCAGCAGGCCCATTTCCAGGGCCAGGGTCGGCTGGTAGCCCACCGCGGAAGGCATACGGCCCAGCAAGGCGGACACTTCCGTTCCGGCCAGCGTGTAACGATAAATGTTGTCGATGAACATCAGTACGTCGCGGCCTTCATCGCGGAATTCCTCCGCCATCGTCAGCCCGGTCAGGGCCACACGCAGGCGGTTACCCGGCGGCTCGTTCATCTGACCGTAGACCAGGGCCACCTTGGATAAAACGTCAGCGTCCTTCATCTCGTGGTAAAAGTCATTGCCCTCGCGGGTGCGTTCACCCACGCCGGCAAATACCGAGAATCCGCTGTGCTCGATGGCGATGTTGCGGATCAACTCCATCAGCGTCACGGTCTTGCCTACGCCGGCGCCGCCGAACAGGCCGACCTTGCCGCCCTTGGCGATCGGCATGATCAGGTCGATAACCTTGATTCCCGTTTCCAGGATATCGTTGCCGCCGGCCTGCTCTTCATACGAAGGCGGCTTGCGGTGAATGGGCATGGTTTTTTCCGCACCAATCGGGCCGGCTTCGTCAATCGGGCGGCCCAGCACATCCATCACGCGTCCGAGTGTCTTCTCACCCACGGGCACGGAAATGGCAGAGCCGGTATTGGTCACGGGAATACCCCGCTTCAGGCCATCGGTGGAACCCAGTGCGATGGTCCGAACCACGCCGTCGCCCAGCTGTTGCTGCACTTCCAGCGTGATCTCGGTGTTGTCCACCGTCAGGGCGTCGAACACCCGGGGCATGGCCTCACGCGAAAACTCCACGTCGACGACAGCGCCGATGACTTGAACGATAGATCCTTTACTCATAACTTTTTTGCTCCGCAAAAACAGGGACTGGGGACTGGGGACTGGTTGGATGGCTCCTGTTCAGTTCCTGCTGTCCGCCTACTATTGGCCCGTGTTCACTTTCCTCTTGGTTTAACTCGTTTTAATCTAGTCCCTAGTCCCTAGTCCCTAATCCCTAGTCCCTAATCCCTAGTTCCCAGTCCCTAGTTCCCAGTCCCTAATCCCTAGCTCCTCTTCTATACCGCTGCCGCACCACTGACAATTTCTGAAATCTCTTGCGTGATCGCAGCCTGGCGCGCCTTGTTATAGGCCAGGGTCAGGTCATCGATCAGCTCGCTGGCGTTGTCCGTGGCACTCTTCATGGCGACCATGCGCGCTGCATGTTCGGAAGCGAGATTTTCCAGCACTGCCTGGTAAACCAAAGCCTCGATGTACCGCACCAATACCGTGTCGAGCAGGGTTTCGGCATCCGGCTCGTAGATGTAATCCCAGATATCCCGGACTTCCTCGTCCTCGGTCGGCGGCAGCGGTAATAATTGTTCTAGCACCGGCTGCTGGGCCATGGTATTGATGAAGTCGTTGTAGGCGATGAACACCTGGTCGATTTCCTGCTCGCGGTACTTGTCGAGCATGATCTTGATGGACCCGATCAGGTCTTCGATCTGTGGTTTTTCGCCGAAACCAGAGGCATGTGCCACAATTTCGACGCGAATATTCTTGAAAAAAGACGAGGCTTTCTTGCCCAGGGTCACCAGGCTGACATCAGCTTCCCTGGCACGCCACTGCCCGATATCTGCCAGTACTTTCTTGAACAGGTTGATGTTGAGGCCGCCGCACAAGCCACGGTCGGTGGACACGACGATGTAACCCACTTTCTTCACTTCGCCGGTGTGTTCCACCGTGAACGGGTGGCGAAACTCCGGGTTGGCCTTGCCCAGGTGACCGACAATGCGGCGCATCATGCGCGCGTAGGGTCGGGTCGCACTCATCAAATTCTGCGACTTGCGAATCTTGCTGGCAGAGACCATCTCCAGCGCCGAGGTCACCTTGCGGGTGTTCTCGATGCTCTTGATCTTGCCTGTGATTTCCTTGCTGCCTGCCATGCGCCTGCTCCGCCAGTCTGCGGTTCCGGGTTACCAGCTACCGCTGGATTTGAACTCGGCGACCGCTGCTTTCAGCTGTGCCTCGAGGTCTTCGTTCCAGTCGCCATGATTCAGGGCATCCATGAGTTCTGCCTGGGTGCTACCCATGCTGTCCATCAGGGCGGCCTCGAACGATCCGATCTTGTTCAACGGCACGTCGTCCATGAAACCACGATCGACCGCGAACAATGAGACCGCCATCTGCGCCACCGTCATGGGGCTGTATTGTGGCTGCTTCATCAACTCGGTCACGCGCTGACCGCGCTCGAGCTGGGCCCGGGTAGCGTCGTCAAGGTCGGAGGCGAACTGCGCAAAAGCAGCCAGCTCACGATACTGAGCCAGCGCCAGCCGCACACCACCACCGAGCTTTTTGATGACCTTGGTCTGGGCCGCGCCACCGACTCGGGACACGGACAGGCCAGCGTGGACAGCCGGACGAATACCCCCGTTGAACAAGTCGGTCTCCAGGAAAATCTGGCCGTCGGTAATTGAGATCACGTTGGTCGGAACGAAAGCCGATACGTCACCTGCCTGGGTTTCAATAATCGGCAAAGCGGTCAATGAACCGGTCTTGCCCTTGACCTTGCCCTCGGTGAACCGCTCCACATAGTCCACATTGACTCGTGCGGCCCGCTCCAGCAGGCGCGAGTGCAGGTAGAACACGTCACCCGGGTAAGCTTCGCGGCCCGGCGGGCGACGCAGCAACAGGGACACCTGGCGATAGGCCCAGGCCTGCTTGGTGAGATCGTCATAAATGATCAGGGCGTCTTCGCCGCGGTCGCGGAAATACTCGCCCATGGTGCAACCCGAATACGGCGCGATGTACTGCATGGCTGCCGACTCGGAGGCCGAGGCATTGACGACGATCGTATGCTCCATGGCGCCATGCTCTTCCAGCTTGGCCACCACGTTGGCCACGGTCGACTGCTTCTGGCCAATGGCCACGTAAATGCACTTGATGCCGGATTTAGCCTGGTTGATGATCGTGTCGATCGCGATGGCCGATTTACCAATCTGGCGGTCACCAATGATCAATTCACGCTGACCACGCCCAATCGGCACCATGGCGTCGATAGACTTGAGGCCTGTCTGCACCGGCTGGTCAACCGATTTACGCCAGATGACGCCCGGCGCCACTTTCTCGATTGGCGCAAAGCCGTCATTATCGATCGGACCCTGGCCGTCGATCGGGTTGCCCAGTGCATCGACGACGCGCCCGAGCAGTCCGTGGCCGTGCGGTACTTCCAGGATTCGCCCTGTGCACTTGACCGTATCGCCTTCCGTAATATGCTCGTAATCGCCCAGGATCACGGTACCGACCGAGTCACGCTCAAGGTTAAGCGCCAGGCCGAAGGTATTACCGGGAAACTCGATCATCTCGCCCTGCATGGCATCTTCGAGCCCGTGAATACGGGCGATGCCGTCAGACACGCTGACCACGGTTCCTTCGTTCCGCGTCTCGGCTGAAACATTCAGCTGCTCGACACGTTGACGGATCAGTTCACTGATTTCTGATGGATTCAAAGTTGCTTGCATCGTACTTTTCCTGTGAAACCGCCGGT
>JAHEFS010000020.1 GCA_024640045.1 Chromatiales bacterium
ATGGAAGGCCTGCCCGGCCTGGCCAAGACCCGCGCGGTCAAGAGCATGGCCAAAAGCCTGCAGGCGGATTTTTCCCGCATCCAGTTCACCCCTGACCTGCTGCCTTCTGACATTACCGGCACCGAAGTGCTGCACACCGAGGCCGGCAATAACACCTTTCGCTTCGAGCCCGGCCCGATCTTCGCCAACATCGTGCTGGCCGACGAAATCAACCGGGCACCGGCCAAGGTGCAGGCGGCCTTGCTGGAAGCGATGGAAGAACGCCAGGTCACCGTGGCCGGCACCACGCACAAGATGCCTGACTTGTTCATCGTCATGGCGACTCAGAACCCGGTCGAGCAGGAAGGCACCTACCCATTGCCCGAAGCACAGATGGACCGTTTCCTGCTGCATGTTTATATCGACTACGGCAACGAGGACGAGGAAGCCCAGGTGATTCGGCTGGTGCGTGGCGAAGAACAAATGACTGCCACGTTGACGGACCCGATCGCCCAGCAGGCGATCTTCGATGCGCGTGCAGAAATCGGCCAGGTTACGGTCAGCCCGGTGATCGAGAAATACATGGTGGATTTGATCTTCGCCACCCGGTATCCGGAACGCTACGGCGAACAGCTGGCCAGCTGGCTGCATGTCGGCGCCAGCCCGCGCGGCGCCATCGGCCTGGACAAGTGCGCCCGCACTTATGCCTGGCTGCAGGGGCGTGATCATGTCCTGCCGGACGATGTCAAAGCGATCGTCCATCCGGTGCTTCGTCATCGCCTCACCCTGAGTTACGAGGCCAACGCCGATGGCGTTTCCGCCAATGCGGTGCTGGATGAAGTACTGCGACAGGTGGCGGTCGCCTGAGCCCACCACGACGAGGTGCGACAAATTGAATCAGAACCGTAGAAGAATGTTTGTTTTAGCTGTTGGCCTGCTGGCCAGCGGCGCTCTGCAGGCCGCCCAGCCCCGGCTGGTGCTGCAGATAACGGTGGACCAGTTGCGGGGAGATTTCCCCACCCGCTATGCCGAACGATTCGGCAAGGGCGGGTTCCGTTACCTGATGGATGAAGGCGTTTATTACGCCAATGCCCACTATCAACACGCCAATACCGAAACGATCGTCGGCCATGCATCCCTGGCCACGGGATCCGTGCCGGCCGGACACGGCATGGTCGGTAACCTCTGGTTCGACCACGAACTGGGGCGGCTGGTGTACAACATCGAGGATCCAGAGTTCCATTTGTTAAGTGCTGACGCCGATGTCGATGCCAGTACCGAGATCGACCCCACCCAGCGGGCCGCCAAGGTGGACGGGCGCTCACCCAATGCGATCCTCGCTTCAACCTTCAGCGACGAATTGGCCGCCCATTTTGGCGGCCAGGCCAAAATTTTTGGGGTCTCGGTCAAGGACCGGGGCGCGGTGGCGATGGCGGGGCATGCCGGCAAGGCGTTCTGGTTTTCGAAATCCGGCGGTGAATTCGTCACCAGCAATTATTATTACGATCGCTACCCGGAATGGGTGATCGAGTGGAACCAGCGCGACCCCAAGCAAGCTTATTCCGGCCAATCCTGGGAATTGCTGCACGATCTCGACAGCTACCGGTTTGGCGACTCTGATGACCGCGTGTGGGAAACCGACTTTCCCGGCTGGGGCAGGACCTTTCCCCATGCCTACGGCTCGGCCGATGACAAATACTTCACAACCCGCCTGACCCTCGGGCCTGCCGGCGACCAGCTCGTGTTGGATTTCGCTCAGGAGTTATTGGTGCGGGAGCAGCTGGGCCAGGATGAAATACCCGACTACCTGTCGATCAGCTTTTCCTCGACCGACTACGTCGGCCACCTGTTCGGTGCCTCCAGCCTGGAGGCAGAGGACCATGTGCTCCAGCTCGATCGGACGCTGGCCAGGCTGTTTGCCTTTGTCGATGGAAAAGTTGGACTCGACAATACGCTGATCGTGCTCTCTGCAGACCATGGCGGCCCGGATACACCCGGCTACCTGAACGAAATCGGTCTCGATCGTGCACACTATTTCGATCCTGAAACCATGGATCGCGAACCGGCCATCGAGCGATTGAAAGACCAGTTCGGTATCGGCACAGAACTGATTACCCGTTACTCACACCCGTACGTGTACCTGAACCGCGAACTGATTACGGAGCGAGGCCTGGACCAGGCAGCGGTGGAAACCGCCGTTGCCACAGAACTCCAGAGGTTCAAAGGCATTGCGCTGGCCGTCTCCAGCACGGCTTTGGCGGAAAACCGTTTGCCCGAAACGTTAATGACCCGCGCTGTGCTGAACAATTACCACCGCAAGCGCTCAGGCGACATCTACCTGGTCTTTGAACCCAACGTATTCATCAACGATTTCGACGGGCTGATCGTTGCGGCGACCCATGGTTCGCCCTGGCGATACGATACCTTCGTTCCGGTTTTCTTTGCCGGCCAGGAGTTGCCGCAGACCAGGATTCAGCGGCCGGTGACCCCGTACGACATTGCCGCAACGCTGTCAGCACGCCTGGGCATCAAGCCACCGTCGGCATCGGTCGGCACGCCGCTGGTCGAGGTCACGGGGAACTAGCCCGCGAGAACGATGCAGTACACCCGAGTAGCGCCGCGTAAACGCACCTCCCTGCGGGATCCCCGCATCTATGCCTCGCTCGATGAACTCATGCGGCTTCAGTTCAAGGCTTCGGGATTCAGCTACCTGCCCCGACAACCGGTACACAGCGTGTTATCCGGCCGGCACGCCTCGCGCCTGCGCGGCCGCGGCCTGAATTTCGAGGAACTGCGCGGCTATCTTCCAGGCGATGATATCCGGACCCTGGACTGGAAGGTTACGGCACGAACCCGCGAACCTCATGTGCGGGTCTATACCGAGGAGCGTGACCGGCCGGTGTGGTTGCTCATCGACCAACGCGATTCCATGTTTTTCGGTAGCCGCAATATGATGAAATCTGTTGCCGCAGCCGAAACCGCGGCGGTTTCCGCCTGGCGCGTGCTGTCTGCGGGTGACCGGGTCGGGGCCATCACCTTTGGCCGCCAGGGGCTCGATTTCGTGACTCCGCATCGCAGCCGCGAACGGGTCATGCAAATACTGCGCAGCACCATCGAGCAAAACCACGCCCTGCAGGCGGATCAACTGCCGGAATACAATGACCGCCAACTCAACGAGTCGCTCGCCAGGCTATTGCCGCTGGCCAAACACGACTGCCTGGTGGTTTTGGTCACCGATGGGTTCGGCAGCGATGCAGAGACGACCCGACACCTGTCCCGCCTGAGCCGGCACAACGACGTGCTGATTGCCTTCGTCTATGACCCAATGGAGGCAGCGCTTCCAGCGGGCGGGCGCCTGGCGTTTTCCGAGTCGGGTCAGCAACTCGAACTGGATACCTCCAACCGCAAGTTACAGGCGGACTGGGCTGAAGATTTCGCGCAGCGCCTGGAGCGGATCCAGAACACCACCCGCCGACACGCGATTCCCCTGATCCCCATCACCACCGACCAGCCGGTACTGGACCAGGTCCGGGACCATTTGGGACACCACCAACACAGCCGGAGAAGCCGGTGAGCACGCCTGGCAACGACCCCGCCAGCCTGCAGAACCTGCACGATATCGTGCCGCCAGCGGCGGTGCCCTGGTGGCCACCTGCTACAGGTTGGACTGTGCTGGCCGGCATTTTGGCAGTTGGTCTGCTGGTGGGCACATTCCTGTGGCTGCGGCGCTATCAGCGTAACCGGTACCGCCGAGCCGCCTTATCGCAGTTGCGGCTGATCCGCTTGCAAGGTGAATCGGATACTGGCGTCGGCGCCAGGGAACTGTCCGGCCTGCTCAAGCGCACCGCATTGGCCGCCTGGCCGCGTGAACAAGTGGCCACGCTCAGTGGCTCCGAATGGCTGAACTTTCTGCAACAGTCGATGACTCGGGCCAATATGGGCGAAAGCCTGGGCAGATCCCTCCAGGAGACGGTTTATCAGCGTAAAAAGCTCCCCCTGGAAGAATTCGAGGCGATGTGCACCAGCGCTGAAGACTGGATTCGGCTGCATCGCAGCCCGGTGAATTGAGCATGTTGGATTTTATCTATCCGGCCTGTTTCCTGTTGCTGCCGCTGCCCTGGCTGCTGCGCAGATGGCTGCCCGCCCACCGCACTGCGCGCCCGGCGGTCCAGGTACCGTTTCTGAATCGCCTGGCCCGTCTGAGTGGTCAACAGCCAGCACCCGGTTCCGCCATTTACCGGCGTTCCAAAACCCAATGGCTGTTACTCAGCGTCATCTGGTTATGCGTGGTGGCAGGCCTGGCACGCCCACAATGGCTGGAAGAGCCGTTGGTCAGGGAAGAGCCGATGCGGGATCTGCTGCTGGCACTCGACCTCTCCGGGTCCATGGAAACACTCGATTTTCTGAATAGCCAGGGTCAAAGCACCGATCGACTCAGCGCAGCCAAAGCCGTGCTGGATGACTTTCTCACCCGGCGCGATGGTGACCGGGTTGGGCTGATCCTGTTTGGTTCCGCCGCTTTCCTGCAGGTGCCTTTCACTGATGACCTCGAAGTCGTGCGCGAATTGCTGGATGAAGCCAGTGTCCGCATGTTGGGGCCACGCACCATGCTGGGAGACGCGATGGGTCTGGCCATGACCCTGTTCGAGCGCAGTGAAGTCACGGAGCGCGTCCTGATCGTACTCACCGATGGCAACGACACCGGCAGCCTGGTGCCCCCGGAACGCGCCGCGGATATCGCAGCAGACAAGGCGATCACCATTCATACGATCGCCATGGGTGATCCGGAGGCGGCCGGCGAGCAGGCACTGGATGAAGAAACACTCAAGACCGTGGCGGAAAAGACCGGCGGCCGCTTTTTTCGAGCCGATGACCGGGCCGAACTGGAGCAGGTCTACGTACAACTCGATGCACTCAACCCGCGACAGGTCGAAACCTCCAGCTTCCGGCCACGCACCGAACTCTATCCATGGCCACTGGGGCTGGCATTACTCCTGAGCATGATCGTTCCCGCATTCTCCATGTTCCGCAGTCTGCCCGCCAGGCGCGGTCGGCAGCCCCTTGGGGCGGAAACCCTATGAACTCGCTGGCGCATTTTCATTTTCTGCGCCCGGAGTGGTTGTGGTTGCTGCTCCCTCTGTCTTTGCTGGCCTGGATGGCCATTCGGCAGCAACAACGCAAAGATCGCTGGCAGGCAGTCATGGCTCCCCACCTGCTCGAGGCGTTGCTGGTCAATCCGGAACGCGGAAAACAACGGTTCAGGCCCACCACGTTGCTGCTGGTGTGCTGGCTGCTGGGCACCCTCGCCCTGGCCGGGCCGGCCTGGAACAAGGAATCAACGCCTTTCACTGAAGAACAATCGGCGCTCGTCATCGTCCTGCGGGTCAGCCCCGATATGCTGGCCCAGGATATCCAGCCCAGCCGCCTGCAGCGTGCGGTACACAAAATCCGGGACCTGTTGGAGTTGCGGGCCGATGGTCGGACCGCGTTGGTGGCTTACGCAGGCAGCGCCCACCTGGTGATGCCACTGACTCGAGACGCCGAGGTTATTTCGACGTTTGCCGGCGAACTCGAGCCGGACATCATGCCCCTGCCCGGCGATGCGGTTTCCAGCGCCATCGCCCTGGCCAACCAGGTGTTGAAAAAAGCCCAGACCGCCGGTTCCATTGTCTTGCTGACCGATGCCATCGACCCGGCAGAATTTGAAGCCTTACGCCAGGCCGAAAGCACCGATGTTCACATCCTGGCCATGGCTGCTGGACCCGAAGTGCTGCCACCCGCTAATAGCCCGCCTGCCCCCCCCTTGGATGAGGCGCGCCTGCGTGAAGCGGCCAATGTTCTGGGCGGCTCGCTGACACTGGCCACCATTGATGACGCCGATGTCCGTCGGCTGAATGGCCAGGTTGCGCGAAGCTTCGCCAACGCGCCACCATCGGAAGGTGAACGTTGGCGGGATGCTGGCTACTACCTGTTGCCGCTGATTGCACTCTTGCTGCTTGCCTTCTTCAGGTCCGGCGGCGCCATGGTGCTGGAGTGACTGCCATGCGTCTGGCAACGACCCTGTTGATACTCATGGCGGCCGGCCCGGCTCACGCTGGCTGGCTGGATTTATGGCTGACCGCGGATCAGCAGGCGCAGCGCCTGGCTGCCCAAGGCCAATACGAACAGGCGGCCCAGCGCTTCACCACGCCGGATCGAATGGGCTGGGCCTGGTTCCAGGCAGGCGACTTCGAGCGTGCGGCAGCGGCCTTTGGCCGCGTGAGTACAGCCGAGGGCGCCTACAACCGCGGCAACGCGTTGATCATGCTCGGGCGTTATGAAGAGGCCATTGCCAGTTACGAGCAGGCGGTCAGTCTTCGCCCCGACTGGCAGGAAGCAGCCGACAACCTGAATCTTGCCCGGCTGAGAAAGGAGGCTCTGGCTCCGCCAGACGATGATGCCGGCGGCACCGGTGGCATGCTGGAAGCCGATGAGATCGTGATCGACACTTCAGGCCGCGTCGCCAATTCCGAGTCTGCACAAACCGTCGAGGAAACCGGTCAGCCGCTGTCCGAGCAGGAGCTTCGCGCCTTATGGCTGCGGCGCGTCGAAACCCGCCCGGGGGATTACCTGGCCATCAAATTCGCCAACCAGCTTGCGCGTGAGGGTCAGCAGGAGGGTGGCGATGAGTAGCCAGGCCAAGGTGCGGGCGCTTATTCTGCTCGGACTGACACTCCTGTCGCTCTTGCCCGTTCTGGCTTCTGCCGACGTCAAGGGCCGGGTTCGTATTTCATGGAATGAAGACACGGAAGCCTGGGTCGGGCAACAGCGCGGCGTCAACCTGGAGTTGATGACCACCGGTTTCAGTTTTTCGGGCGCGCAGTTCAGTCTGCCGGAAGTCACAGGCGCGATCTTTCTGCAAGCCGACAGCACTACCCTGAAGCTGAGCGAAACCCGCAATGGCGAAACCTGGCAAATTCTTCGCTACCCATTGATGCTGTTCCCGCAAAAACCAGGGGCGCTGACCGTGCCGCCGATCCAGGTTGAATTTCAGTCCGGCGCAGCATTCGGGACCGAACCACGCGCCTTTGATCTGCGTACGGAATCTCTGACTTTGCAGGTGCTGCAGCCTCCGGATACACAACCCGGCGAACGGGTAGTGTCAACCAGGCGCTACCAGATGAGTCATGAATGGTCACGCCAGGCCAATTCCATGGTGGTCGGTGATGCCCTGCAACTGAGCGTGACACAATCGGCCGCCAACATCTCCGGCATGCTGCTGCCGGCGCCACCCATACACCAGGCTGAGGGGCTCTCAACTTACCCGGATGCTCCCCGCATTGAAGACCGGGTTGATCGCGGCACCCTGACAGGTGTACGGACCGATCAGGTCACCTGGGTGTTCGAACAGGAAGGCCTCTACGAGTTTCCAGAGCTGCGCTTTAAGTGGTGGGACCCCGCCAACCGTGAGCTGAAAGCAGGCTCAGTGCCCGCGTTATCTGTCACCATTGAAGCAAACCCCAGCCTGGCGACCCCGGCTTCAGGAACCGTCGTAGAATCGCAGTTGAGCCTTACGCTGCGGCTGATGCTGGGTATCATCATGATCTGCCTGCTTGGCGCGCTGGCCTGGTGGCGCCTGGGAACAAACAGGGGGTCGACCTCAAGGGAAAAAGCAACACCATCCGAACGTGACTGTTTCCGCGCATTGCAAAAGGCCTGTCGCCAGAATGATCCGATTCAAGCCTACGCACGATTAGGCTCCTGGCTCAGCATGATCGAGCCCGTCAAGGGCGCGACAAGCGCGACAGACTTTGCCATCGAAATTGACGACCGTGAGCTCACAGTATCCATTCAGGCGCTACAATATGCGCTCATCAAACCTGGCAACCGCGACTGGACCGGCGCCGAACTGGCCAAGTATTTGCGTCAACTCCGACGCCAGCTAAGCAAAGGCAGTTCATCCCAACCGGGTGATGGTCTGCCAGCGCTGAACCCGAGGTAAGTCATGATCCGCATGACCCTGATTCGCCGCCCGTTGATGCTGCTCATGGTAATGGCCACCTGGCTGCACAGCAGCCACGCGCAGGAGTTTGTGGGCAGTGCCGCCTGTCAAACTTGCCACCAGTCTGAATACACGGCCTGGATGGGGTCCAACCACCAGGAAGCGATGCAGGCAGCCACCGAAGCCACGGTGCTGGGCGATTTCAAAGAAACCACTTTCGAATACGCCGGCGTAACCTCCCGTTTCTTCCGTCAGGATGGAAAATTCCTGGTGCGCACCGATTCCGCAGACGGCACGCTGCAGGACTTCGAAATTACCCATACCTTCGGCGTCTATCCCTTGCAGCAGTACCTGGTGTCGTTTCCGGATGGCCGCCTGCAAACCCTGGGTATCGCCTGGGATACACGGCCAGCTGTCCAGGGCGGCCAGCGCTGGTTCCACGTCTATCCCGATGAAGCCATTACCCATGGCGATGAGCTTCACTGGACCGGCCCCCAGCAAAACTGGAATTTCATGTGCGCGGACTGCCATTCAACGAACCTGCAGAAGAACTACACGGCATCCAGTGACTCCTTTGCAACGTCCTGGTCGGAAATCAGTGTCGGTTGTGAAGCCTGTCATGGGCCGGGTTCAGCCCATGTCTCCTGGGCCGGAGCACCAGAGACCGAGCGGCAGCCATCAGGCTACGGGCTGAGCTTCCAGTTGAATGAGCGCAAAGGCGTCAGCTGGCCGGTCAATGAGAAAACCGGTAAGCCCGAGCGAAGCCAGCTGAATACCACGCGGCGAGAAATTGAAGTCTGCGCCGCCTGTCATTCCCGCAGGGGCATCCTGGCGGAAGGCGCGGCCCGGGAGGCTTCTTTCCTCGATCACTATCTGCCCGCCCTGCTCACCGAAGGCCTTTACCACGCGGATGGGCAAATCCAGGACGAGGTCTATGTCTGGGGTTCATTCAAGCAGAGCAAAATGTATGCGGCGGGCGTGACCTGCAGTGATTGCCACGATCCGCACAGCCAGAAACTCAAGGCGCCGGCGGATGGTGTCTGCGCCCAATGTCATCTGCCTGCCCGATATGCGTCAGTCTCACACCATCACCACCCGAGCGAGTCCAGCGGCGCCAGCTGCGCCAACTGCCACATGCCCGAATCCACCTACATGGTGGTGGATCCGCGTCGTGACCACAGCATGCGCATCCCGCGCCCGGATCACTCAGTCCAGTTCGGCGTTCCCAACGCCTGCACGCAGTGTCACAGCGGAAAATCGAACGACTGGGCTGCTGCAACATTTTCCGCCTGGTACCCAGAGCCCAAAGACCCGTTTCAGTCCTGGACCGCTGCCTTCCAGGCCGCTCGCCAGGTTGATCCCACTGCCGGGGCGCAATTGGCACAACTGATCGGTAACGTGTCCGTGCCGGACATTGCACGGGCAACCGCCGTGCTGGAACTGGAACCCTATCTCGACCCGCAAACCGCGCCCGCACTGCAGGCGGCCCTTCAGGATGAAAGTCCATTGGTCCGCATGGCGGCCGTTCGCGTCATGGGTGCATTCCCTGTTGCCTCTGTACTGCCCTTCACCGCGCACCTGCTGCAGGACGACCTGCTGAGTGTCCGCACCGAAGCGGCACGCGTGTTGGCCAGCGCGTCTCGTACCCAGATGAACGAGGCGGGTGGGGAACTGATCGATGCGGCTGTTGCAGAATATACCGCCACCCAGCAACTGAATGCTGACCGGGCTGAGGGCCAGATGAACCTGGGGAATTTATTTGTCAGCCTGGGTAATCCAGAGCTGGCTGAAAGCCATTTTCGATTGGCCTTGAAGCGGGAACCCGGGTTCGTGCCGGCCTGGATTAACCTGGCCGACCTTTACCGTTCGCAAGGCATGGACAGACCGGCGGTTGAGACCTTACAGAAAGGCCTGGTGACCAACCCGGACTCCGGGGCCCTCCTTCATGCCCTCGGCTTGTCCCTGGTGCGCCAGGGGCAGGAGGACCCTGCCCTGCAGGCACTGTCCAGGGCTGTTGAAGTGGAACCGGAAAATGCTCGTTTCGCTTACGTCAACGGGGTAGCACTCAACTCCAGTGGCAAGCCGCTCGAGGCCATGATGGCTCTGAAGCGGGCGCATGAGCGGCATCCGGCAAACCGGGACATCCTGTTTGCCCTGGCGACCATCAGTCGTGACCAGGGACTTGGCACCGAGGCACGGCAATGGGCACTGAAACTGCTGGAACTCAACCCGGGGGACACGGGCGCACAAGCGCTGTTGGAATCACTCCAGACCGGTGGAGAATGAGCCTGAGCGGGCAGACTACCCGGACAACGCCTGCTGGACCAGCTGGTCGATATCCTTTTGTTGAAACGGCTTGGTGACGTAGCCGCAGGCACCCAGACTGGTTGCCTCGTCAATTTTTCGTTGCTGGCCAATGGCTGACACCATCAGCACCCGCGCCGAGGCGTCTTGCTGCATGATGTCCCGGAGACAACCAATACCATCGACGGGCTCCATGTGAATATCCAGAGTCACCAGATCGGGCTGAAACTTTTCGTAGAGCTCAAGGGCCTCCTTGCCGTTGGCGGCTTCAGCCACCACCTCGTGCCCCTGCTTCTCCAGGATCAGGCGCAAGATGTTACGCATGATCCTGGCATCGTCCGCAATCAGAATTTTGGCCATCGAACATCCCCTTTTTTTGGGCCGCCCATTCCGTAGCAGCCAAAACGTCCCTGTTGATTTGGATTCAATCGCGGCACTGTATCGTGCTTCCCACGAGCAAGTTCGTCCCGCTTACCTTTTCTGCTGGTACAAATACCGCCAATCGGGCGCCTTCACTGGCGCCCGTTTCTTAAAGGTAACGATGGAATTACTGACCGGCCCGGAAAGGATAACCCTCGAACATGCTGGTCACGCCGTTGTTAATGGCCTGGCGAATCTCATCATTGGTGCGGCCTTCTTTAAGACGCCCCACACCGACACCTTCCCAGACCATGCGCTTTGCGCGTGCGTCCACCATATCCACGTTAACCGTGCCCTCGGTGTACTGGCTCACCGACGTACTGGTGCCGTAGCCATAACCCATCCAGGGATCGTAGTAACCCCGACGATAGCCGTAGTACCCTCCCATCGGATAGGGGTCGTTGTAGGTCGTGACCTTGGTCTTGTCCTGCAAACGGGCCGACACGTTCAACACGAGATCGGGGTCATCGGACATCACGTAGCCACGTGACTCCATTTCGCGGCTGATGGCTTCTCGAAAAACCGATCCATAAATCGTGGAATAGTTTGGATTTTCGATACCCATTGGGTTGAAGAAATTGTAGGTCCTGTACTGGCTGAAATCGACATTCCGATCGTAGTCCGAGCGGATATCGGGTCCCGAAGCGCATGCTGACAGCAACAACGCCATCAACAGCATGGAGATGGTGGCAAACCTGGTTCTGGATATCATGAACAACTCCTGAGCTGTGATCCTTTCGTAGGCCCCATTCTGCTGAAGACGCCCCCGAGATTCAATGGCTTTGTGCTCCTGTCCTCGCCGCGGCAGCACGCACAAGCCAGCCTCGGAATAACAATTGGCTGTCAGCCGATGTTCCCAGGGCCGGAGTGAACTAGAATAGGCGCCCTGGTTTCGAAGACGGAAATGGATAATGACCCACAAAGCACGCCTGACGACGATGGTCGCACTGCTATTTTTGCTACTGGCTGGATGCAAAACCACGACGGTGGTTCGCGACTTTTCGCTGGACACGCCGGGGCCTGAGAAGCCCGGTAAGATCGCCGTGGTCGTGGCACTGCCCGACGAGTTGCAGCGCCTGAGCGTTGAGCGGGTGCTGGCCAATGAGATCAACAAGTCGGGGGGCAACGCCAAACCCTCCAGTGAGATTCGGGGTATGCGTGGAAAACTGAATCGCGCCAAAGCGGAAGCTGCCCTGGACGCCTGGGGCGCCGACTCGGTCGTCATCGTGTTCTTGCGCGGCGCGATGAAAGGAGAAGAATTGGAGCGGTCTGACTATTACCTGGTCAACGTGGGCGGCGGCATGACTTACAACTGGTTTGCGCCGCAGTTCGTGGAAACCTATGCAGTAGTCCAGGGCGCCGGGTCTTACGACCAGGAGCGGAGCTTGTTCGTGGAAAGCACCTACTATGACTTGCGCACTGAAGAATCGCGATGGACCATCGTGACCAAGTCAACCGCGCTGGAGTATCGCGATACCGCGAAATCCATCTCCGGAAAGATTGTCAGCAAGATGAAACGGGACGGCGCGCTTTAAGGCGCCTGATTTTTAGGTTCCCCTGCCTTGGGGACACAGGAGAAACATTTATGAAACGCACGATTTTTGCGGCCGTGTTGGCCACCGCCTTTTCAATCAACGCCTGGGGTAACCCGGACGCAATGGCAGAAAAACCCTATATTTTTGCCAGCCAGTCTGCGCAAATAACTGCCGTAGTAGAGGCCATCAATCACGAAACCAGGGAAGTTACCTTACGTGGACCGCAAGGCAATGCCGTTTCGTTCGTCGCCAGCGAAGAAGCCCGCAACCTGGGCCAGGTTCAGGTCGGTGACATCGTCAACGCAGAGTATGTCAGAAGCCTGTCAATCGAAGTCGTCGCCGGTGATGGAACGGAAGCGGGGGCAGGAGGCATAACTGCCGCAGGACGGTCCGAAGAGGGAGAGATGCCGGCAGGTGTCGTAATGGATGCTCAAGTCGTGACGGCAACCGTCGAGGAAATCAACCTGGGGGCCAATACCTTCAAGCTGAAATTTCCCGATGGTGTAGTCCAGGAATTCACGGCTCGCGACCCTGAGAACCTCAAGCGCGCCGAGGTCGGTGATCTCGTTGTCATCACCAAGACCGAATCACTGGCCCTGGCGGTTGAGAAAACCAGCGCCGAATAAATACCGGGCTTTCTGCCGGCTTCAAGAACGCCGCGGCGAATGACCGCGGCGTTTTATTTGGGGCCCCGACAACTCAGCTTGCCAGGCTGACGGCGACACGCCGGAGTCGTACTTCCGCCTCGCCGCCCACTTCCGCCAGGATCGGATCGTCCTCAAAACTGGCGGCCTGCATCATTGCCTTCGGGTCCACGATGCGTACCAGGGTGTTACCGCCTTCCACCGCCTCCACGATGACATTACACGGCAGCATCAGGCCGGCATCAGGACGGTTACTGAGGGCCTTGTGGGCCAACGGCGGGTTGCAGGCTCCGAGAATACTGTACTGCCGAAATTCGAGATTCAGCTTCTCCTTGAATGCATCATGCACATCGATACGCGTCAACACGCCAAAACCCTCGACTTTAAGCGCCTCGATGACCCGTTCCAGGGCCTGGTCATAGGGCAGTTTCATGGTGACTTCAAACGCCAATTCACTCATATTCGACTCCTTCAACATCAACCATAGACAATATGGATGCGGCTGGAGGCAATACAATGATGTGCGTCAGAGTTCGTCCGTTTGCACAGCGCCGTAACTCGAATCTGGTATATCCTTCAGCGTTATTCGAACAAACAAGGCATCGCATGAAATCACTGCATCCCTCCTGGCCGCTCGTTTGCCTGCTGGCTGGTTCGCTCTGGATGTCACTGCTGCCTCTTGAGCAGGCGCACGCCGGCCAGTGTGTTCCCACTTCCACCGGTGACCGGCCACGGATCGGGCTCGTCCTGGGTGGTGGCGGAGCGCGCGGCGGCGCTCATGTCGGAGTTCTCAAGTACCTTGAAGAAAACCGGATACCGGTAGACCTTGTGACCGGCACCAGCATGGGCGCACTCGTTGGCGGTCTCTACGCCACCGGAATGAGCGCCGCAGAGATTGAACAGGTTCTGGTCGAGGCGGACTGGACAGATCTGTTCAACGACGCGACGGATCGAAGCGACTGGCCCTTGCGGCGAAAATCGGACGACGACGTTGGCCTCTATGGGCCAAAATTTGGCCTGGGCAAGGACTCTGCCTTGTTGCCCGGGGGCGCTTTTGCGGGCCAGAAGGTCAGCCTGTTGCTCGAAAACCTGGTCTCGAAAAACTCTCAAGCCACTGATTTTGATGAACTTCCCATCCCTTTCAGGGCCATTGCCGCCGACCTGGTCAGCGGCGACAAAGTCGTATTGGGCGAGGGGCAGCTGTCTCAGGCCATGCGTGCCAGCATGTCCGTACCAGGTGCCTTTGATCCCGTCGAACGGGGCGACGCCTTGCTGGTGGACGGCGGCATCGTGGACAACGTGCCGGTAGATGTCGCGCGCGACATGGGCGCCGACATCATTATCGCGGTCAGCGTTGGTTTTCCCAAGGTTGGGGCGGACGAGCTCAAGGATCTCGTTTCCGTTGTCAACCAACTCAGTACCCTGATGGTCGCTGGCAACACCGAGGAGCAACTGGCTACGCTGGGACAAAACGACATACTGATCGAACCCGGCCTGGGTACGGACTTCGGCTCAGCCGATTTTGCGCGGGTGAATGAAACCATTCCCGTGGGCTACGAGGCCAGCTTGCGATGGCAACACAATCTCAAGGAGTTATCGCTCGACGAGCACAGCTATGATGCCTGGAGGCAGTCGGTGCGGGACTGCCAGCATGACTGGCCGATGGTGAACTTCGTCCGGCTCGACAACCGTTCCCGTTTTTCGAACGAGGTGCTCGAGCAAATGATCACCATACGCCCAGGTACTCCACTCGATCATGCGCAACTTGAAAAAGACCTGGGGCACATTTATGCACTGGGCTTCATCCGGCTGGCGCGCTACTCAATCATTGAAGAGGACGGCCAACAGGGCGTATTGATCGAGGTCGAACGGGACACCCGGGGGACCGACTTCATCGAAACCGGCCTGGGCATTTCCGGAGATGGCCGGGGCACCACGCTCGACCTCAATCTGGCCTACCTGAAGACGGACCTGAACGACCACGGCGCAGAGTTCAGGGGCGCTTTGCAATTCGGCAAGGAATTCGGCATTTCGTCCGAGCTCTACATGCCTCTGGACAGCCACTTGCGTTGGATCTTCAAGCCCGATGTTCGGATTTCTCGGCGCGACTTGCTGGTTTTTGACAACAACGGCGACGCGCTGGCCGAACTCGAGTTGGAAGAAATTGGCGGCACTATCGCTTTTGGGCGCGAGATCGGCCGGCACGCCGGGCTGTTCCTGGAGGTTTCACGCTACGGCGGCGACATCAAGATCAACGTGGGCGATCCAGGACTCGACAATGACCGCTTCAATGGTGGCGACTGGAGCCTGAATGCCGTCTACGATCGTCTCGACAACCGCTACCTACCTTCGACGGGTGACTACATCAAGCTGCAATACATTGACTCTACCGAGGCACTCGGAGCCGATGACGAATTCAAGCAAGTGCGCTTCTCCCTGTTCTCGGCCCGGACCTGGGGGGCTCACACAGCCTGGTTCGGCACGACATACGATACAACCCTGAATGATGATGCCCCCGTCTATGGGCTTTTCACCGGTGGCGGATTCCTGAACATGTCCGGGTTCGAACGTGACCAGTTAGTTAACCAACACTTTGGTTTTACCCTGTTGGGCTACCGTTACCGGTTGGGCGAATCCGGGCTCATGCCCGCGTACGTCGGCACTACGGTCGAATATGGAAACGCCGCCAGTTCCGCGAGTGAAATTTATAGTGAGGGTATCCTGAACGGCAGCTTTTACCTGGCCTATGACTCGCCGCTGGGGCCTCTGTACCTGGGCTACGGATGGAATGAAAACCAGGCGGGTCTGATCTTTATCCGGCTCGGCACCCTGTTTGGAAACCAGGCCATCGGACGACGTTAGCCGTCCGTCATGTCTGCAGGCGCGGACCAAACACAGACGGTCAGGACTGATATTCGGCTGCTCGCAACTCCAGGATTTTCACAGCTGGCAGGATTTTACCCTCGACGTATTCAAGGAAGGCTCCGCCACCGGTGGAAATGTAGCTGACGCCGTCAGCTACTCCGAACTGGTCGATTGCGGCCAGCGTGTCACCGCCTCCGGCAATGCTGAATGCAGAAGATTTTTCGATGGCCTCTGCCACGGCCCGGGTACCCGCGGCGAAGCTCGGGAATTCGAACACGCCGACCGGTCCGTTCCACAGAACGGTGCCTGCATCCCAGATCATGTCAGCATAGTCGGCGGCCGTCAGCGGCCCGATATCGAGAATCATCTCATCCGGACGTACCTCGTCCAGTCGTCTCGTCACTGCCTTGGCATCCCGGTCGAAGGACCGGGCCACCAACACATCTTTGGGAATGGGGATTTCACCACCCTTTTTGTGAGCCAGGCGAATCAGGCGTTGTGCTTCGTCAATCAGATCAGGCTCGTACAGGGATTTCCCGACCTCGTGGCCGGATGCGGCGATAAAAGTATTCGCGATACCGCCGCCTACGATCAATTGATCGGTTCGTTCCAACAGCGATTCGAGAACCGTAATCTTGGTACTGACCTTGGAACCGCCAACGATAGCCAGCATGGGCCGATCCGGGTCGTGTAGCGCTTTGGCCAGCGCCTTGAGCTCTTTGGCAAGCAACGGTCCGGCGCAGGCCACCGGGGCGAAGCGCGCCACACCCTCGGTCGAGGCTTGTGCCCGATGGGCGGTGCCGAAAGCATCCATCACGAATATGTCGCACAGGGATGCCATGCGGCTGGCCAGCTCCTCGTCGTTGGACTTCTCGCCGCGATTGAAACGGACGTTCTCACACAATACCGCTTCGCCGGGCCGGACTTCGACCCCATCCAGCCAATCCTTGACCAGCCTGACTTCGCGGCCCAGGTGAACCGACAGGCACTCTGCGACGGGTGCGAGCGAAAACTCCTCTGCATACTCGCCCTCAACCGGCCGCCCCAGGTGCGACATCAACATCACTGCCGCGCCACGCTCCAGGGCAAGCCTGATCGTGGGCAAACCGGCTCGAATGCGCTTGTCGGAAGTGACTTTGCCCGCTTCCACCGGCACATTGAAATCCTCGCGGATCAATACCCGATTGTCCGCAAGGTTCAGGTCTTCCATGCGCAGAAACGACATGGGCAGCTCTCCTGGTTCGGTTTGAGAACGTCAGGCGTTCATCAAGGCCAGCGTGGTATCCAGCATCCGGTTGCTGAAGCCCCACTCGTTGTCGTACCAGCTTAGAACCTTGACCATGGTGCCCTCCATGACCCGGGTCAGACCTGCATCGAAAATCGATGAAGCCGGATTATGGTTGAAATCGATCGAAACCAGCGGCAGGTCGTTGTACGCGAGAACACCCGCCAGGCTACCTTCAGCCGCGGCCTTGACCGTGGCGTTGACCTCCTCCACCGTCGTCGGCCGGCTGGCCACAAACGTCAGATCGACCACGGAAACGTTGATGGTCGGCACCCGCATGGAGAACCCGTCCAGTTTGCCGTTGAGTTCCGGCAAGACCAGGCCGACGGCGGCAGCGGCACCCGTCTTGGTTGGAATCTGGCTCATAGTGGCGGAACGAGCCCGGCGCAGATCGGAGTGAAACACGTCGGTCAGCACCTGGTCATTGGTGTAGGCATGAATAGTGGTCATCAGGCCATGCTCGATACCGATGCTTTCGTGCAGCACTTTTGCCAGCGGTGCGAGACAGTTGGTCGTGCACGAGGCATTGGAGATCACCTGGTCGCTGGATTTCAGGCTGCTGTCGTTGACGCCGTAGACCACGGTATTGTCCACTTCCTGGCCTGGAGCAGAAATGATGACCTTACTGGCGCCGGCCGTCAGGTGTGCCCCCGCCTTCTCCCGGCTGCGGAACAGCCCGGTGCATTCGTAGACAACATCCACACCGAGGTCCGACCAGGGAAGTTTCGAAGGATCGCGCTCGGCGAATACCTTGACCCGATCGCCATTGATGACGAGATCCCCACCCTCGACACTGACGTTGCCCGGGAAGCGCCCGTGGGCCGTGTCGTACTGGGTCAGATGGGCGTTGGTATTGGCATCACCCAGATCGTTGATCGCCACGATCTGAATTTCGTCGGTACGATTGTATTCGTATAGTGCACGCATGATGTTGCGGCCGATGCGGCCATAGCCATTGATGGCGACTTTAACTGGCATGGGACTCTCTCCTTATTTCAATGATTGTTCAGTACCGCGCGCGCTGCTGCGACGACATCGCGCGCCGTGATTCCAAAATATTCAAAAAGTTCTTTTGCGGGCGCCGATGCGCCGAAGCGATCGATACCGATCACCTTCCCGCGGTCGCCGACGAAGCGGTACCAGCACGAAGTGACGCCTGCTTCCACCGCGACCCTGGCGGTCAACCCGGGCGGCAACACGGCATCCCGGTAGGCCGAATCCTGCTCCAGGAAACGACCCGGGTTCGGCATCGAAACCACGCGAACCTGCACACCCGACTGCGACAGCTCGTCGGCCGCAGCCGTGGCCAGCGCAACTTCTGAGCCGGTGGCGATCAGGATGAGTTCCGGATCGGACCCGGTATCCTGCAGCACGTAGCCACCTTTCCGAACCGCGGCCAGCGCTTCGTCCGTCCTGTCCTGGTGAGGAAGCGTCTGCCGGGTAAAAATCAGGGCATGCGGCTGATCCCGCTCTTCCAGGGCACATCGCCAGGCCACCGCGGACTCAACTGCGTCACAGGGACGCCATACGCTCAGATTCGGAATCAGACGCAGACTGGCAATATGCTCCACCGGTTGGTGAGTCGGCCCATCTTCGCCCAGGCCGATCGAGTCGTGGGTATAGACGTGGATGTTGTGCACCCCCATCAGGGCGGACATCCGCACGGCATTGCGGGCGTAGTCGGAAAATACCAGGAAGGTGGCGTTGTAGGGCACGAAACCACCGTGCAACGCCAAGCCGTTACAGATGGCCGCCATGCCGAACTCCCGCACACCGAAGTAGATGTAGTTGCCGTCTGCGGTCTGTTCCCTGACATCGACGCTACCCGACCAGATCGTATTGTTGGAGCCAGCCAGGTCGGCCGAGCCGCCAATCAACTCCGGCAAGCCTGGGCCAAAGGTATTAAGCGCCAGCTGGGACGCCTTGCGGGTGGCCATATCGCCACTTTCTGCCTGCAGCCTGCTGATCGCGGCGTTTGCATCCGCTTCCCAGTTCTCCGGCATCTCACCGCGCATCCGGCGTTCGAATTCCGCCGCCGGGCCGGGGTGTGCCGCACGGTACACTTCGAAGCGTTGATCCCAGGAAGATTCTGAAGCCGCGCCCCGTTCGCGCGCATCCCACGCCGAGTAGATGTCCTGCGGGATTTCAAAAGGAGGGTGGTCCCATCCGAGGGCCTCGCGGGTCGCCGCGATTTCCTCCGGGCCCAGCGGTGCGCCGTGGGTCGCTTCCGTTCCCTGCTTGTTGGGCGAGCCGAATCCGATAACGGTCCGGCAACATATCAGCGTCGGACGTTCCGATTCAGCCTTCGCGGTCTCGATGGCCTGGCGAATTTCTGCCGGGTCATGGCCATCCACGTCGCGGATGACCAGCCAGCCATAGGCCTCGAACCTGGCTGCGGTGTCTTCGGTGAACCAACCCCGCACCTCGCCATCGATGGATATTCCGTTTTCATCCCAGAAGGCGATCAACTTGCCCAGCCCCAGGGTGCCGGCCAGCGAACAGGATTCATGTGACACCCCTTCCATCAGGCAGCCGTCCCCGAGGAACGCCCATGTGTGATGGTCGACGATGTCATGCCCGGGGCGATTGAATCGCTGGGCGAGGACTTTCTCGGCAAGCGCCATGCCAACGGCGTTCGTGATGCCCTGGCCTAACGGTCCGGTGGTGGTTTCGACCCCTGGCGCTTCATGGTATTCAGGGTGGCCGGGTGTCCTGGAGTGCAGTTGACGGAACCGACGCAACTCCGACATGGGCAGGTCGTAGCCGCTGAGATGCAGAACAGAATAAAGCAACATCGAGCCGTGGCCGTTGGAGAGCACAAAACGGTCCCGGTCCGCCCAGCCCGGATTTCCGGGGCTGTGCTTGAGAAAATCGTTCCACAAGACTTCTGCAATATCAGCCATCCCCATCGGCATTCCCGGGTGACCGGAATTGGCCTGCTGGACGGCGTCCATGGACAAAGCACGCACGGCATTGGCAAGATCGCGTCGAGTCGGCATCAGGATTTCCTGTATTGGTTCATCAATGAGTAGATCCGGGCGGCGCTGATGTTTCGCCCCGGCCCGCAAAATCAATCTTCAATTTTCCCTGATACGACCACGGCAGGGCAAGGCCTGGCCAGCCTGGATACGCATTCAGGTCACATATTTCAGCCTAGTTTGTTTTCTTGAGCCGTCCGGAACGGTAATCCGACCAATATTCGTTCAGTTCCCGTTTGACCACAGGCAACAGGAAATAAAGGCCCAGGATATTGGGAAATGCCATGGCGAAAATCATCGCATCGGAGAAATCGATCACCGCGCCCAGTTGCATGGACGAGCCCACGATCACGAAAAACAGGAACAGGATTTTGTAGGTGAAATCCGAGGCACGGGACTCGCCAAACAGGAAGGTCCAGGATTTGAGCCCGTAGTATGACCAGGAAATCATGGTCGAGAACGCAAACAGCACCACGGCCACGGTCAACACCCAAGGAAACCATCCTATCGCGGATGCGAAGGCATCAGAGGTCAGTTGAACGCCCGCGCTGGGGTCGACATTGGGATCCCAGGTGCCGGTAATGATGATCACCAGGGCCGTAATGGTGCAGACCACCACGGTATCCACGAAGGGCTCGTACAAGGCTACGATCCCCTCGGTGACCGGACGATTGGTCTGCACGGCGGAGTGTGCGATCGCTGCGGAGCCCACACCTGCCTCGTTGGAAAAAGCAGCCCGCTTGAAGCCCTGGAACAAGACGCCCACGACACCGCCGGCGATGCCCTCCGGGCTGAATGCGCCGTTAACAATCGCCACCAATGCTGCGGGGACGGCTGAAAGGTTCATGAAAATAATGATGAGCCCGGCGCTGACATAGATGATTGCCATGAACGGGACGATCTTCGAAGTCACCCGGGCAATACCCTTGATCCCACCGATAATGACCATACCCACTGCTGCGGCCACGATCAGGCCGAACAACCAGCCCTTGCCGGCCAGCCAACTGGCCTCACCACCGGTCACGTTGACCAGTTGCGAAAAACTCTGGTTGGCCTGGAACATATTGCCGCCACCAAAGGATCCGCCGATACAGAATATGGCAAACAGCACCGCCAGCACCTTACCCAGCTTCGCGAACCCCGGGCCACGTTCCGCCAGGCCCTTGGTCAGGTAGTACATGGGTCCGCCAGAAACCGTTCCATCCGGATACTCGTTGCGGTACTTCACACCGAGCGTGCACTCGGTGAACTTGGAAGACATGCCCAGGAACCCGGCCAGAATCATCCAGAACGTGGCGCCCGGTCCACCGAGAGACACTGCCACGGCAACGCCAGCGATGTTGCCCAGGCCCACGGTCCCCGACAGTGCGGTGGCCAGAGCCTGGAAGTGGGTGACCTCACCCGCCGCCTTCGGGTCGTTGTAATCGCCACGCACCAGCTCAAAGCCGTGGCGAAGGGCGCGCAGGTTAATGAATTTAAAGTAAAACGTAAAAATGCTCGCTGCGATAATCAGCCAGACAAGAACGAATGGGATGTCCACTCCGGCAACCGGAAAGGATGAAAAAATCAAGCCGGAAACGAAGTCTGAAGCCGGCTTGATCGCATCATTGATCTGCTGGTCGATATTGGCTTGCGCCCAGCCCGGCAAGAGTGAACCAATCGCACCCAGGCCTGCTGCCCCCACTTTCATTTTGTTCATTTATATTTTCTCCGTAGCCAAATGCCGGGTCAGGGTACGACGGTAACAGGGCAGTCTGCGATCTGCACCAGGGTACTGGCCACGCTGCCGAACAACTTGGCCTTCATTCTGGACGTGCCTTTGCGGCCGATGATGATGTTGGTGACATTGAGCTCGTTGGCCATGTCATCCAGTGTTTCCGCTACATGGCCATGCCGTACGAGGCCTTCGACAGAAAGTCCTTTTGCTTCGAGCGCCTCAACAATCGGGTCCACGACGTCTGCATGCGCCCGGGCAATCTCTTCCTCGCGGCGCTTGTGTCGCTCCTCATTCTCCTGAGGCGTGCTGAACTGGAACGGGGACCACTCGATCACATGCGCGACCAGTAGTCGTGCTTCCTTGATGTTCGCTCGCTCGGCAGCGTAGTCGAGCGCCCGCGAACCGCAGTCGCTTCCGTCCACGCCTACCAGGAATACCAGGCTCATGAGGTTTTCTCCTTGTCAGTCGAACGCCATAGTCTAGCGCAACCGGCGGCGACGGTGTGCAGGCCAACTCGGCGCAGGCAAAATCTGTGGTGTTGGGTTCAGGCAGTCTTCCATTTGATCGAGCACCCCATGGAAGGTACCTGTTGTTCGGGTCCCGACCCGGTCAGGGCTATCTGCTTCATGGCCTCGAAAAGCTCGCGGGGTTCGTCCAGTGCATCGGGCCGCGCGCCTGCCGCATCGAGCCTTCCCCGGTACTGTAGTTGCAGGTCAGCGTTGTAGCCGAAAAAATCCGGGGTACAGACCGCGCCATAAGCACGGGCCACGTGCTGATTCTCATCGATCAGGTAGGGGAACGGGTAGCCGAACTCTCGAGCAACACGCAACATGTGCTCCGGTGCGTCTTCCGGGTAGTCGCCTACATCGTTCGACATGATCGCGACGGAACCAATACCCAGGAGAGCCAGGTCGCGTGTATCACGCACCAGTTTTTCCTGAATCGCCTTGACGTATGGGCAATGGTTGCAGATGAACATCACCAGCAGACCACCTGGGCCGGCAACTTCCTCGAGCTTCCAGGCCCTGCCTTCGGCGTCGGGCAAGTGAAAGTCGATGGCTTTCTTGCCGAACTCGCACACAGGCGTTTCCAATCTGGCCATCCATTTATCTCCGTGACGGGTAGGCTGAAAGTATAACAAGGCAGCCACTCTCAACCCGCCCTTGATGGCGAAATTTTTGCTATGATTAAATTAAACTTTTCAGCGTTGTGTGACTCTAAGCTCGCGCAATGGGAGATTAGTCAGGCGAACCTGTGAAAAACGTACCCGAAAAATCCGGTGTCAGTTTTTCCACCTTCGGGGTGGCGGGAGTGCTTTTATGTCTCGCTTCCGGTACCGCCTTCGGCCAATCTGGCTGGACTGCCGCGGAAATACTTGACCCGGCCAAAACCGCACCGCCGCTGACAGCCGGCTCGCCTTTTCCGCTGATTCATTCCACACCGGGAGGTGGACTCAGCTTCGACCTGGGAGGCAGCGATCAGCAAAAATTGCAGCTGCGCCTGGCCGAACCCCTGATGCTCGGATCCGCTTTTGAGTCCCGTCGTTCTGGATTCGCTGGCTCAGACGTCTCAATTGGCGGTTCGCTTGACTGGCTGGTCTCTGACGACCTGGGCGTTTCAATCAGCACCTCGGAGGCCCAGACCAACCAAAGTGCGTTTCAGGCGCTGGGCAGCATCCACTGCGAGAATGGTGTTCTGGATGCCGGATCGTACACCGCCTCAGGTTGCTACTTCGTTGATCAACCCGGGGCCACCAACAATCTGAACACCGTGTCATTGGGCGCCAACTACGCACTCTCTGACCACACCAGCGCCGCTTTCAACCTGTTCCGCCAGGAAGCGAGGGTTGGCAACAGCGCGCGCCACTTTGCACCATCCGCGGCGACACTTCCGGTCGCTCGGGTACCCGGTGTATTGGGTGCGTCCCTGTCCCGGGGACTGGGCGGGCAGCCGCTCGACTATCTGCAAAGCGAAGTCACCGGTATCGACCTGGAATTCCAGGTGGGCGTTTCCACGAACCGAGCGGGTGATTTGCGCCTCGGACTGCAATTGACCCGTATTCTCGAGGGCAATGCGGAGGGTTACTACGCCAATAGCCCCGGTTTGCAAGACTGGACCCTCAGCCAGCCGTCCGACAGCGCCCGAGTCAGTTTCGACTGGCGTAAAGGTTCATTCAGTGGCGGCGTGGATAGCTACTACCGGGCTCCGGTTGAATTCATGAATCGAGATGAACTCGACAGCGTGACGACATTCGATGTGCACTTCACCTGGCGCACGCCATGGAATGCCAACCTTAGCGTTGGCGCCAGTAACCTCCTGAATTCGGGTGTCGACGATGCTACCCCGGTCGACAAGGCACTGGCTGACCCATTCGAATCGGTTTACGGACGCATCCCCTACGTTCGTTACCAGCAAGACCTTTAAGCTCATGAACCGGGCCGGACAACCTGGGCCTTTCGGGCCCGTGAGCGCCGGAACGTGTCATGCTAATATCCCCTGCTCGCTTTTTCGGAAACCACACATGAAAAACGTCTTCCTGCTGACCCTTTTTCTTCTGCTTGGCCAGGCTGCATCCGCCCAGGAAAGCTTTTCCAGCATCGAGGAGCGCATGACTGGCAAAGAGTTCAGTTCGACCGGTTTGTCCAAACTGACACCCGAGGAATTGACAGTCCTGAATGAGTGGCTGCGCAGCCATTCGGTTGCCACCCTGGAAAATGCCCGTTATGTAACCCCCGCCGGCAGCGACATGCGGGGACTCGAAAAGCAGGTTTATTCTGATATGGACGGTTCCGCCATCGTCGCTCAAATTAAAGGGCCGTTCGAGGGCTGGGTAGGCGACGGCACGATTATTGAGCTGGAAAATGGCATGATCTGGAAGACAGCTGAGCGCAGCCAGTTCAATATCCCCCCAACCGAAGGCCTGATGGCGACCATCGACAAGGGCATGATCGGTGGTTGGCGCCTTTCGGTAGAGGGTTACAACAAGTCCGTCAGGGTCGAACGTATCCAGTAAGGCCGATTCAACTCAGCAAGCTGCGCATCCGGCGCTTGGCACGAAAGAGCAGAAACCGGTTGGCAAGGTAAGCCAGCGCGCCGACCGCCAACAACACCAACGGCCCCACGGAAGGCTGCTGCTGGAAATCAGAAGATTCCCACCAGTACCATGCGAATGCCGCCAGAAACACTGTCATGACTGCGTAGCTGCTCATCTTCAGGTGGTAGACGTGGTCGCGCAACCGGCGACGCTGAAACTCCAGCAATTGTTCGTCGCTCACTTCGCCTCGGTGAAATCCACATTGCGGGCACGTGTTGGTCACGTCGGAAACGCGCTTGCTGCAGCTGGGACAGGTGATCAGGGCCATCGCAATACCATTGCCAGGGTCAGGGGTTCCCGATACTACTATCAGCCGCCAAAGAACTTCAACTCGGCGCTGAGACCCCCGCCCTCACGGTTCCTGAAGTTGATGCTCCACCCGTAAAGC
The DNA here is from genome assembly GCA_024640045.1 of Chromatiales bacterium. Classification (GTDB taxonomy): domain Bacteria; phylum Pseudomonadota; class Gammaproteobacteria; order Xanthomonadales; family SZUA-36; genus WTJD01. The sequence goes on from JAHEFS010000020.1 coordinate 25,191, forward strand.
TCGCACAACCGTTTGACAATCGCCAGGCCGAGGCCCGCGCCCTTGCCGCTGGCCCCAACGCCGCGGTAATGCCGGTCGAATACGTGGGAAAGCTCTTCTTCCGGAATTCCGGGTCCCGTGTCCTCGACCCGAACCGAGCCGTTACCGATGATGATGCAGACCTCGCCAGAAGGAGTGTACTTGATGGCGTTGCTGATAAGGTTTCCCAGAGTGACTGCAATCACCGATTCCGGCGCGATCACACTGACCCGGTCACCTTCCTCCACCCGCAACTGCAGCGGTCTGTTCTCGATCAGTGGCTCCTGTAATTCGACCAGCGCCTCGGCGATATCCCGAACATTGTGCGACTGGCTGTCTTTATCGGTTCCCTTGTCAGCGCGTACCAGGTGTAACAGGGCTGTCGTGATGTCGATTGACTGACGTGCGGCACGCGCTATGCGCAGCAAGCGCTGGCGGGTCTTGTCAGGCAGATCCGGCTGGCTCAGAAGCAGTTCGGTCGCACCCGAAATCACCGCCAGCGGCGTCCGGAGTTCGTGGCTGACATCGGCATTGAATTCACGGTCTCGCTCTACCAGGTGATGGAGCCGCTCGGCATAGCTGTCCAGGGCCGCTGCCAATTGCCCCACCTCGTCATCCGCAAACCACTGCGCCAGCCGTGGGTGGGGTGTTTCTTCGCTGATGCTGGAGAGACGCCGGGCCAGATCGGAGACCGGTCGCATCACGCGCTGCGAGGACCAGATCCCGATCCATAAGGACAACAAAGAGAAGATGAGCGCCACGCCGACCAGGGCCCAAACCAGCTGGCGGGTCAACCGCTGATTCTCGGTCACGTCATAAATCAGGAATGCCCAAAGATCCTCTTCCTTGCGCACCGCAGCCTTGAACAAGCCTTCACCGGTCTGAACCTCGTGCACCCCCGGGGTGAGTTCCCGTATTTGGGCCAACACCCGCTTGTTCGGGTCGCCCGGGCGGGTGACGTATCCCTGGATACGGGTATAAAAGGGCTCGATGACGCTGGGGTCATCACGCAACTGGGTGATGTAGTCGTCCAGTTCCTGCTTCAGGGTGGCGCCGATTAACTGGTCTTCGAGATACTGCTGCAGGAACAGTGTGCTCACGGCAAACAAAGCGCTCAGCAGTGTGCCAAGCAGCAGGAACGAAAAAATAATCCGGCTTCTGAGCCTATGCCGATACAGCATCCGGGTCGACCAGGCGGTAGCCGATGCCATGACGCGTCTGGATCATCTTGCTCTCGAAAGGCTTGTCTATCAGCGCGCGCAGCGAATGGATATGCACCCGCAGGCTATCACTGTCGGGTAACACCTCACCCCAGACTTTTCTTTCGAGTTCCGCGCGAGTGACCACGTTGGGTGAAGCCTCCATGAGGAACCGCAATAACTTGAGCCCGATCGGATTCAACTCGATCTCCGTGCCGGCGCGATTGACGGTAAGGGCATCCAGGTCATAGCGCAGATCTCCCACCCGCAGGAGCCTGTTTTCAGGGTGTTTTCCACGCCGCACCAGTGCATCCAGCCGGACACCGACTTCCTGCAGCGCATAGGGCTTGACCAGGTAATCATCAGCACCGGTTTCGAACCCAGCCACTTTGTCTTCCAGGCGATCGCGGGCGGTCAACATCAGCACGGGAGTGGTTTTCCCCGCTTCCTTACGTAACTTGCGACAGACTTCCAGGCCATCCATACCCGGTAGGGCAAGATCCAGGACAATCGCGTCGAACGTCTCAACGACGGCGAGGTGGAGACCGGTGACACCATCGTAGGCGAAATCGACAACGTGGCCGCGCTCTTCCAGGTAATCGCCGATGTTTTCGGCAAGATCCGGATTATCCTCAATGATCAAGACTCGCATGCGCTTACTCCCGGCTGATTTTCAACCGTCAGCCCTCCAGCAACTCGACATCCTTCAGGCCGGCCGCCAGGCTTTCCGCGTCCCCGCCTTCCGACAGTTTCACCGAGAGCCGGACCTCGTTCGCTGAATCCGCGTGCCGCAGGGCATCGTCGTAAGTGATCTTGCCTTCCTTGTACATCTGGAACAGGCATTGGTCGAAGGTCACCATCCCGTGATGCTGGGATTCCTTCATGATGTTCTTGAGTTCGCTGATCTCACCCTTGCGAATCTTTTCCTTGACCAGGGGTGAAGACAGCAATATCTCCACTGCAGCCCAACGCCGCGTCCCATCAGCAGACGGCAGTAACTGCTGGGCAACCATGGACTGCAGATTGAATGACAAATCCAACAGGACCTGCTCCTTGGCTTCTTCCGGGAAGAAATGGAGGATGCGGTCGAGTGCCTGGTTGGCATTGTTGGCGTGCAGCGTGGCCAGTACCAGGTGGCCGGTTTCGGCGAAGGTAATGGCGTGCTCCATCGTTTCACGCGTGCGCACCTCGCCAATCATGATGACATCAGGCGCCTGCCTGAGGGTATTGCGCAAAGCCACTTCAAAGGACTCGGTGTCCATGCCAACTTCACGCTGTGTAATCAGGCTCTTGTTATGGAAATGAACGTACTCGATCGGGTCTTCGATGGTAATGATGTGTCCGCTCATGCGGCGGTTTCGATAGCCCATCATCGCCGCCAGCGACGTGGATTTACCGCTGCCCGTGGCGCCCACGAACATCACGATGCCGCGTTTCAGCATGGCCAGGTCAGCCAGTACCTCGGGCAGGTCAAGCTGTTCGAAGGTCGGAATGCGCGTCTCGATGCGTCGGCAGACCATGCCCGTGTAACTCTGCTGGACGAAAGCACTGACACGAAAACGCGCCTCGTTTTCCAGCGAGATGGCGAACTGGCATTCGGACGTCTCCTCGAATTCCCGCTCCTGGCGATCGGTCATAACGCCGCGAACGATTTCGTCCGCTTCCTCCGGCAACAGGGGTTCCGTCGTGATCGGCTTGATTTTTCCCGTTACTTTGATGCACGGCGGCGCGCCAGCGGTGATGAACAAATCAGAGCCGCGCTCTTCATTGAGTTGGGTCAACCAGTCCTTGATAGCGCTCATGATGGGTTCCCTCCTACTGGAAAGGCCGCTTGTCGACGGCTTTCTTCGCTGCTTCCTGTCTCGTAACGATGCCGCGCTTCACCAATTCCTCCAGGTGCTGGTCCAGCGTATGCATCCCGGCGTTATTACCGGTCTGGATGGCCGAATACATCTGCGCGACTTTGTCCTCCCGGATGAGATTCCGGATGGCTGGGTTGGCGATCATGATTTCGTGTGCTGCGACACGCCCACCACTCATCCGCTTGAGCAAGGTCTGGGCGATGACCGCGCGCAACGACTCAGACAGCATGGACCGGACCATGGCTTTTTCGCCAGCCGGAAATACGTCGATGATGCGATCGATGGTCTTTGGGGCCGAACTGGTGTGGAGCGTTCCGAATACCAGGTGACCCGTCTCGGCTGCGGTCAGGGCCAGCCGGATCGTCTCGATATCCCGCAACTCACCGACCAGGATAATGTCGGGATCCTCACGCAGGGCCGAGCGCAGGGCCTGGTTGAATCCGTGCGTGTCGCGATGCACTTCGCGCTGATTGATCAGACATTTGCGCGAGGTATGGACAAATTCAATGGGATCTTCCACGGTCAGAATGTGGCCCGGCAGGGTTCCATTCAGGTAATCGATCATCGCCGCAAGCGTCGTGGACTTGCCTGATCCAGTGGGACCGGTCACCAGCACCAACCCCCGCGGCACGTTGATAATCTCCTTGAAGGAAGGCGGCGCCCCGAGATCCTCAAGCGTCAAAACGGCCAAAGGAATCGTCCGGAAGGCCGCGGCCACACCACCGTCCTTGTGAAAACAGTTGACCCGGAACCTGGCCAGACTGGGGACAGAATACGAGAAGTCCACCTCGAGGTCAGCCTCGAAATCGCGCCGCTGATGGTCATTCATGGTGCTGTACAACAGTTCCGTCAACTGGTTGTTTTCCAGGGCCGGCACATTCAGCCTGCGCACGTCACCGTCCACGCGAATCATCGGAGGGTAACCGGAGGACAGGTGCAAGTCGGATGCTTTGTTCTTGACGGAATAGGCGAGTAGTTCCGCAATATCCATAAACGTTCCTGGCTCTACATTGGGTCGCGTTACAATGCATTATGGACTGTGCGACAGCCAAAATACATGAAATCCGTTTCATGGTTTCAATCGGACA
>JAHEFS010000021.1 GCA_024640045.1 Chromatiales bacterium
TCAACGGCACCGTCGCCGGCAGCGCCCACGCGATCGGGCGCCTGTTTGAGTACATGCGCCAGGATGATCGTCTAGAGGATATCCAGTACAAACGCTCAGTGGCTCCCGAGGCGCCTTTTTATCGCATGAAAGTGCGACTCAAACAGGAGATTGTCAGCCTGGGGGTGCAAGGCGTCGATCCCTGCCGTGAGGTGGGGGAATATGTCGAACCGCAGGCCTGGAACGAGTTGATCTCGCGGCCGGAAGTGCGGCTGATCGACACGCGGAATGATTACGAGTACCACCTCGGAACCTTTGCAAGCGCAGAAGACCCGCAAACACGCTCGTTCCGGGATTTTCCGGAGTGGGTGAGTCAGAACCTGGACCCGGAGCGGGACGAACACGTCGCCATGTTCTGTACCGGCGGTATTCGTTGCGAGAAAGCCACCGCATACCTGAAAGATCAGGGATTCAGGAATGTCTATCATCTTGAAGGAGGTATTCTCAACTACCTGGAACAGGTCGAGCCCGAAGACAGCCTGTGGCAAGGGGAATGTTTTGTTTTTGACAACCGGGTGACGGTGGACCATGAACTGGAACCGGGGGATTACGAAGTCTGCCCAGCCTGCCGGATGCCGCTGGTCGAGGAAGACTACGCCTCACCGAAATTCGAGCGTCATGTCTCCTGCCCGCGTTGCTTTGACCGCCTGACCCCGGAAAAACGCGAAGGTTTGCTTGAACGAGCGCGGCAAATCGAATTGGCTGCGGAAAGGGGTAAAAGGCACTTGGGCAATCGCTAGCTGTTGCAGCTTCTTACAGCTACCATGAGCTTCACCTGAAGCAGACGGAAACCTATGCAAGAGACGATCGCAGCTGACCAGCCAGGAATGGCAGAACAGGGTGTCGAGGCGACAACCAGTGGCCCTCCAGAGCTGCTGTTCAATCATGACGTGGCCTCCTGGCTGCCCGACTGGCTGGAGCCGTCCTGGAGTTTTCTGGCGACTTATCCGGTCGTTTTGCTGCCGGTGTTGGTCATCATCGCTTACCTGGCGGGCAAGGCCGTCCAGACGTTCTTTTCCAAGTTCGTCAAGCAACTGACCAGCCGCACGCCAACGCGTTTCGACGATCAGCTGATTGAAGCTGTCAATCGCCCGGTGCTGCCAACCATGGTCATGTTGGCGCTGCTGGTCGGCGTCAGCGCCATGAAGCTGCCGGAATTTCTGCACAACTTGTCCGTCCGCCTGCTGTACCTGTTCATGCTGCTGCTATGGACCGGGGCAGCGATGCGGGTTGCGCACTTGCTGCTCGAAATCCTGTCGCGTAATCGCCATCAATTCAAAGTCATTCAGCCGCGGACGATCCCGGCCTTCGACATGACCCTGAAGATTCTGGTAGTGGGTGCGGCTGCTTACCTGTTTCTCCTGATCTGGGGCATCAACCCGACGGCCTGGCTGGCTTCTGCCGGTGTCATTGGTATCGCGGTAGGTTTCGCCGCCAAGGACACCCTGGCCAACTTCTTTTCCGGCATCTTCATCATTGCCGATGCACCCTACAAGATCGGTGATTACATCATCCTCGATACCGGTGAGCGTGGCATGGTCAAACAGGTCGGCATGCGTTCCACGCGCTTGCTGACCCGGGACGACATTGAGATCACCATTCCCAACGCAGTGATCGGCAATGCCAAGATCACCAACGAAAGCGGGGGGCCCTGGGAAAAAGAACGGGTTCGGATTCCGATTGGTGTGGCCTACGGCAGCGACGTGGATGCGGTCGAGGAACTACTGGTGAAGATTGCACTGGAGCACCCGGAGGTGGTCAAGAATCCTGAACCCAGGGTTCGGTTGAGAATGTTTGGTCCCAGTTCCCTGGATTTCGAATTGCTTGGCTGGATCGATCACCCTGAGTTACGGGGGCGGATCGTGCATGAGTTGAACAAGGCCATCTACAAGGGCCTGCATGCCGCCGGCATCCAGATTCCATTCCCGCAAACGGATGTTCACATCCGTACCATGCCGCCCGGGCGGGACGACTGACGCTTTTTTTCTGGCGTTTAGTTCAGGCGCGCAAGCGCTTCAGAATTTCGGCGACGGCGCCTTCCAACGGGATTTCTTCGTTGGCGTTCGCGGTGCGTTCGCGAAACTCCAGCGAACCAGCATCCAGACCTCGTTCACCGATGACCAGGCGGAACGGGATGCCGATCAATTCCATGTCGTTGAACATGACGCCGGGACGCAATTCGCGGTCGTCATACAGAACCTCGACACCTGCCGCCTGCAATTCGGAATAGAGCTTGTCGGCCGCTTCGCGGACGCGGTGCGATTTCTTCGCGTTCATGGGCAGCAGTGCCAGTTCGAATGGCGCCAGTGGCCGCGGCCAGCAAATCCCCTGGTCATCGTGGTTTTGTTCGATGGCGGCGGCCACGATGCGGGAAACACCGATCCCGTAGCAACCCATGGGCATGACGTGAGACTTGCCGTCTTCACCCAGCACGACGGCGTTCATGGACTTGGAATACTTCGTCCCCAACTGGAAAATGTGACCGACTTCGATGCCGCGCGCGAGTTGCAAAGTGCCCTTGCCATCCGGGCTGGGGTCGCCTTCTTCTGCATTGCGCAAGTCAGCCAGCGGCGGCAGTTCGAGGTCCCGGCCCCAGTTGATGCCGAACAGGTGTTTTCCGTCCTCGTTGGCGCCCGCCGTGAAGTCCGACATGACAGCCAGTGACTGGTCCGCGATGCAAGGCAATTCGAGGCCAACCGGGCCCAGGGAACCGGGGCCAGCACCGACTGCGGCCCGGATTTCTGCTTCGTCGGCGAAGGCCAAAGGACTGGCTACGGCTTCCAGACGTTCCGCCTTGAGTTCATTGAGTGTGTGGTCGCCACGCAGCAGCAAGGCCACGAACGCCGCATCCTGCGACTCGCTGGCGTGAACAATCAGGGTTTTGACAGTTCGTTCAACCGGCAAATCAAAACCGGATACCAGGTCGCTGATGGTCTGCACCCCAGGTGTGTCCACCGTGCTGAGTTCCATGACAGGCGCGGCCAGTTCGCCCTTTGGCGCCGCCACTGCCGCGAGCTCCACGTTGGAGGCATAATCGGACCCGTTGGAGAAGGCGATCAGGTCTTCCCCGGAATCCGCCAGCACGTGGAATTCGTGCGACTGGCTGCCACCAATGGCGCCCGAATCAGCCATGACTGAACGGAAACGCAGGCCGCTACGTTCGAAGATCCGGCAATAGACGTCGTACATTTCCCAATATGTCGCGTCCAGGCTGGCCTCGTCGATGTGGAAGGAATAAGCGTCTTTCATGAGAAATTCACGCGCCCGCATGACGCCGAAACGCGGCCGGATCTCGTCCCGGAACTTGGTCTGAATCTGGTAGAAGGTAATCGGCAATTGCTTGTAGCTGCGTAATTCGTTACGCACGAAATCGGTGATCACCTCTTCATGCGTCGGGCCGAAGCAATAGTCGCGCTGGGCGCGATCACGAATCTTCAACAATTGGCCGCCAAATTCTGCCCAGCGCCCGGTCTCCTGCCACAACTCAGCCGGCTGCACCGAGGGCATCAGCATTTCGAGATAACCCGCTCGATCCATTTCCTCGCGGACGATGGCTTCGACCTTGCGGAGCACCCGCAGACCCAGCGGGGTCCAGGTATAGATGCCCGAGGTGAGTTTGCGGATCATGCCAGCGCGAATCATCAACTGGTGACTGACGATCTCTGCGTCAGCAGGTGTCTCACGCGTGGTGAAAAGGTGGTATTGGCTAGCTTTCATGAGGTCTTGCCTTCAGGCTGGCGGTGCCGGTTAAACAAACCCGGCATTTTAACGCCGCTTGCGCTGGCGTGACAGGGCTGTGTTTTCAGTCTTTCCCTAGCGGCAGTTCTTGGCGAGATAGGTTTTTGCTTCATCCAGTCTGGCCAGCCGGTCTTCGTCGGCCATGCGAACGGGATTGCCGTTCTCGTCGTTGACGATGACCCGGGTGCTGGGCTCCAGCGCGTCGCGCTGCTGACGCATGGCAGCACACTTCTGGTTGCGCTCGGCATTGGCCTTCATCTGTTCTTCACGGCGCTGCGCTCGTTCCCGTCGGCGCTGCTCGGCGTAGGAAATCGATTCTTTATCTGCCGGTTGCCCGGTTGCCGGTACACCATCAGGTGAGGAGGCATCAGGTTCTGTCGGTGCGGCCAGGCCGCTGGTTTCCCTGCCAGCACTGACGATGGTCGAGGGCACGTCTGCCGGGGGCTCGCCGCCAAAATGCACCACGCCGTCTTGATCCACCCATCGGTAGACCGTTTCCGCACCGGCGGAAAAGGCGCAGCCGAGGCCGAGGCCGAGCAGCAGGACGAGTATCTGGCGCTTGTTCAATGCAGGTTTTCCTTGGCTATTGTTGACCCCACATTTATAGCACAAACCGGCTTGCTACCGCACCGATACAGCGGGTCAGCATGATATGATCCGCATTCATCCGGCACGGAGTTCACCATGGACCCCACCGAAAAAAACCGCCATCGCGGCGTTTACCTGCTGCCGAACCTGTTGACGACCGGGGCGCTGTTCGCTGGGTTCTATTCCATTATTTCCGGAATCAACGGGCACTACGCGCAGGCGGCCGTGGCCGTGGTTGTAGCAGGTCTGCTGGATGGTCTGGACGGCCGTGTCGCGCGCCTGACCAATACGCAATCTGATTTCGGCGTGCAGTACGACAGCCTGTCCGATCTGGTGTCTTTTGGACTGGCGCCGGCGTTACTGTCGTTCAACTGGTCTTTGCGGAGCCTGGGCGAGCTGGCGCCCCTGGCCGGAAAGCTGGGATGGTTGGCCGCATTTCTCTATGTGGCTTGCGCCGCCCTGCGCCTGGCCCGGTTCAATACGCAGGCCGGCATCGAGGACAAGAACTACTTCCAGGGGCTGGCCAGCCCTGCGGCGGCCGGTACGCTGGTCGCGACCATCTGGTTCTTCGTGGATAACGGCGTTGACGGATCCTCGGTCCGTTGGCTGATTTTCCTGGAAACCATGATCCTCGGGTTACTGATGTTTTCACGTGTTCGTTATTTCAGTTTCAAAAGCTGGCCCAAGGGCGATCGGGTGCCAAGCACCTGGGTGTTCCTCGCCGTGCTGCTGCTGGCTTTTCTGGCCATTGATCCACCTGCCATGATGACGCTGACCGGCCTGGCTTACGTGGTTTCGGGTGTGCTGATCACCTTTTTGGGCAGGCGTAACTGGAAAACGCTCCGGGCCCGACGCCTGGCGGCGCGCCGCCGGCGCAAGCGTGCCAGCCAGGCTGCCCCGGAAGAAGATAAATCCTGATGGATGCTCGCCGCCTGGCTTACCTGGAAGCCATGGAAATCCCGGTCTGGGTGTCTCGCGGCACGCCAGGCGACGCGCCGGAAGTGGCTGCACTGTCCTTACACCTTGGGCCGGGCAGCAGTGGCCTCTTGTTGGTCTGCGCCAGCCAGGAAATTCCGGCCAGTGCCCTGGCGCACGATATCGTTCGAATCCTGCCGGAAACCCCGGTTTGGGCATGGCCATCCGCGGATGTCGGTGGGGCAGAACTACCCCGGGCCGTGGAGGAGCGCCTCTTCACCAGCATCCTGGTGTTCGGGGGTGCTTTGGCGGAGCAGGTGTGTGGACACGCCGCACCGGAGCGGATCGGCCCGGCCCGGCTCATGGTGACAGACGACTTCCGAACACTTGCCGAGCGGCCGGAATCACGGCGCAGTCTCTGGCAGATGCTTTGCAGCAGGAGCCTGGTCCGCGCGCGATGAGTGCGGTTAGTGCAGCCTCCTGTCCGGTCATACGGCCCTTGCAGGCTGACGACCTCGACCGGCTGGTGGCCATCGAGAGCGCCAGTTATCCCTTTCCCTGGACGCTTGGCATCTTCAGGGATTGTCTGAAGGTCGGTTATGCATGTTCTGGCCTCTGTGTGGGCTCGGACCTCGTGGGCTATTCGGTCTTCAACTGGGGTGCCGGGGAAGCACACTTGCTGAATCTTTGCGTGCACCCGGACTGGCAAAGGCAGGGCTTCGGGCGCCTGCTGCTGGACCACTCGATACGCCAAGCCCGAACGCTCGGTTGCCGGGTCATGTTCCTGGAGGTGCGCCCGAGCAATTCCGGGGCCGTGCGATTATACGAGCGGCGGGGCTTCGAAGAAGCCGGTCAGCGTCCGGATTATTACCCGGCGCACGAGGGTCGCGAAGACGCCCTGGTCTTACGTCTGGACCTGCAGGCCTGACGCACCGGTCATCGGCCGTCCGGCTCAGGTGCGACCGAGGCTTTCCAGCTGCAGGATCTGGTCGCGGAAGCTCTGGACGTTCGCCTCGTGTGTCGCCAGCCTTTCCTGCTCCTGCTTCACCACAGCGGGCGGCGCGTTCTCAACGAAACGCGTATTGCCCATCTTGGCCCGAGACTGTTTGAGCAGGCCTTCTTCGCGAGAAAGTTGTTTGCCGACCCGGGCCAGTTCGGCTTCGACGTCGACCAGGCCCTGCAAGGGGATGAGTACCTTCAGGTCACCCACCAGGGCAACGGCGTGCTTGGACGTATCGGCCTCGTCTCCCAGCCAGTCAAAGGAATGGGCGCGGGCCAGGCTGCCCAATGCAGGCTTGAACAACTCGAAATAGCCCTGGTCGGATTGCCCGCCACCCTGAAATTCAACCGCCAGTTCGAGTGCGGGCGCCAGGTCAAGGTCTGAGCGGATGCGCCGGATGCCCAGTAAGACCTGTTTCAGCCAGTCGATGGCCTGCTCAGCTTCGGGGTCGACGCCTTCCGGGGTCGGGTAGGGCTGCATCATGATGCTGTCCCCGTCGATCCCCAGCGGCACCTTCACGCGCTGCCAGATTTCCTCGGTGATAAATGGCATGAACGGATGCAGCGTCCTGAGGGTCACTTCCAGCACCTGTAGCAAGGTATACCGGGTCGCGTTCCTGGCCTGTTCATCTCCGCCAAGCAAGGCAGGTTTGGACAGCTCCAGGTACCAGTCGCAATACTCGTTCCAGATAAATTCGTACAAAGCCTGCGAGGCCAGGTCCATGCGGTAGCTGTCGATGTGCTGCTGTACCTCGGTGATCATCCGGTGCGTGCGTGAAATGATCCATCGATCAGCGATGGAGCGTTTCTCGGGGATGCTGACGCTATGACTTTCAGTTTGCATCAGCACGAAGCGAGCTGCGTTCCACAATTTGTTGCAGAAATTCCGGTAACCCTCGATGCGGCCGAGTTCGAAGCGGATATTGCGCCCCGTGGTGGCGAGCGCCGCGAAAGTGAAGCGCAGGGCATCACAACCGTAGGCGGGTATGCCGTCCGGAAATTCTTTTCTCGTGGCCTTTTCGATGGCGGGCGCCATCTGCGGTTGCATCAGTCCTGTGGTCCGCTTGGCGACCAGGGATTCGAGGTCGATGCCGTCAATGAGGTCGAGCGGATCGAGCACGTTGCCTTTGGACTTCGACATCTTTTGCCCATGGCCATCGCGAATCAAGCCGTGGATGTAGACCTCGCGAAAGGGAACGTCTTCCATGAAACGCAGGCCCAGCATGATCATGCGGGCCACCCAGAAAAATATGATATCGAAACCGGTCACCAGCACCGAGCTTGGGTAAAAGCGCTCCAGGCGCCCGGTGCGTTCGGGCCAGCCCAGTGTTGTGAATGGCCACAAGGCGGAGGAAAACCACGTGTCGAGTACATCCTCGTCCTGCCTCAGAGGGATGTCGGGAGCCAAACCGCTGCGGTTGCGAGCGTCTTCCTCGTCGGTTCCCACGTGGATGCCACCATCGGGGTCGTACCAGGCCGGGATGCGGTGGCCCCACCAGAGTTGACGGGAAATGCACCAGTCCTCGATTCGATGCATCCAGTCGAAATAGGTCCGGTTCCAGTTTTCCGGGACGAAGCGGATGCGGCCGGTCTCCACGGCCTCGATGGCCGGCTTCGCCAGCGGTTCGATTTTCACGTACCACTGGTCGGTCAGGTAGGGTTCGACGATGGCCTGCGACCGGTCACCGCGCGGGACCATCATCCGGTGGTTCTCTATCTTCTCCAGTAAACCAGCAGCTTCCAGGTCAGCCACGACGCGTTCGCGCGCTTCAAAGCGATCAAGTCCCCGATAGGCTTGGGGGGTGTCGTCATTGAGCGTGGCGTCGTCGTTCAGAACGTTGATCACCGGCAAATCGTGGCGCTTGCCGATCTCGTAGTCGTTGAAATCATGTGCAGGTGTGATTTTCACACATCCCGTGCCGAATTCCTGGTCGACGTAGTCATCGGCGATGACCGGGATACTGCGGCCCGTCAGGGGCAGTTCGAGCTCCAGTCCGACCAGGTCAGCGTAACGCTCATCCTCGGGGTTGACCGCTACCGCGGTGTCGCCGAGCAGGGTTTCCGGACGGGTGGTCGCGACCACCACGTGGCCCTTGCCATCGGTGCGCGGGTAGCGGATGTGCCAGAGTTTGCCGTTCTCTTCCTCGGACATGACCTCGAGGTCGGACAGTGCGGTGTGGAGCACCGGGTCCCAGTTGACCAGGCGCTTGCCGCGGTAAATCAGCTTGTCTTCGTAGAGATCCACGAATACTTTCTTCACGGCGTCGGACAGGTGTTCGTCCATGGTGAAGCAATCGTGCTCCCAGTCCACGGACACGCCCAGTCGACGCATCTGGTTCTGGATCCTGCCGCCTGATTCCTCTTTCCAGTCCCACACGGCCTGAACGAAGGCTTCACGACCGAGGTCGTGGCGGGATACGCCTTTCTCGCCCAGTTGCCGTTCTACGACCATCTGTGTGGCGATGCCTGCGTGATCCATACCGGGCTGCCACAGGGCGGCATCCCCGCGCATTCGATGGTAACGGGTCAGGACATCCATGATGGTGTCCTGGAAGGCATGACCCATGTGCAGGCTGCCGGTCACGTTGGGCGGTGGCAGCATGATGCAATAGGGTGTGCCGTGATCGGCCGGGCCGAAGGCAGCCGATTTCTCCCAGGTCTCGTACCAGCGCTTTTCGATGTCTGCCGGGGCGTAGCTCTTGTCCATTACTTGGAAATCTCGTGGGTTTCGGGGTTCAGCCCCTGGCTTTTGTAAAAACGGAATTTTTCACGCGAGGCGTCCCGATCGGCTTGTTGGTGAGGAACGATCTCCAACAGCCGCTCGAAACGCTGTGGGTCGGTCACTGGTTGCTGGGACAAATTGATGACCAGTTCCCCAGCCGCCAGGCGCTCGGGTGTGGTAATCGTGATCGGGGCAGCCTCAGCCTCCCGTGTTCCGGAGACCGCATGGGGGACGAACCGTTTGGCCGGGAATGACCAGAGCAGTTCATCGACTGTCTTTGCTGCCTGGTCATCCTCAGTGAGCACCTGGGCACGCTGGCCCCGTTCCCAGGACATCAGCGCGAGGCGGCAAGCGAGTTTGCGGCCGTCCAGCCGGGGTGTGCTGAGGACGTAAAAATCAACCTGGCAACTCACCATCCCCTTACCTCATGCCCGGTTCATGAGGTACTGAACCAACAGGCCCACCGGCCGGCCGGTGGCGCCTTCGGTCAAGCCCCATTTCCAGGCTGAACCGGCGATATCCAGGTGCGCCCAGCGTTGTTTCTTGGCAAATCGTGAAAGAAAGCACGCTGCGGTAATGGAACCCGCGGGCATTCCGCCCACGTTTTTCATGTCCGCGAAGGGGGTCTTCAGTTGTTCCTGGTAGTCCTCCCACAGGGGCATCCGCCACGCACGGTCTACTGCCTGCTGTCCGGCATCGACCAACTCGCCCGCCAGGTCGTCGTGCAAGCTCATCAAGCCCGAGGCATGGTGACCCAGCGCGACCACACAGGCACCGGTCAGCGTGGCGACGTCGATGGTGGCTTGCGGATTGAATTTTTCGCAGTAAGTCAGCGCGTCGCACAGCACCATACGCCCTTCTGCATCGGTATTGAGTACTTCGATGGTCTTGCCGGACATGCTCGTGATTACGTCGCCCGGCCGGTAGGCCTTGCCATCAGGCATGTTTTCAGCTGCCGCGACGACCGTGATGATATTGATCGGCAGTTGCATCAGGGCGCATGCTTCGAAAGCACCGATGACCGTGGCGGCCCCGCACATGTCAAACTTCATCTGGTCCATGTTCTCGGCCGGTTTCAGCGAAATACCTCCGGTGTCGAAGGTGATGCCTTTACCCACCAGCACAAACGGCTGCACATCCTCTGCGGCGCCCCGGTACTTGAGCACGATCAGCCGCGGGTCATTTTCGCTGCCCTGGGCCACACCCAGCAGCGCGTCCATGCCGAGCTCCGCCATTTGGCGTTTGTCGAGAATTTCGACCTCCACGCCATTGACGTGTTCAGCGATCGACCGCGCCTGTTGCGCCAGGTATGCCGGGTTGCAGATGTTTGGAGGCAAATTGCCCAGTTCACGGGCCCGCCGATAACCGGCGGCGATGCTGCTGGCCTGATCCAGGGCTGGCGAGAGCTCCGCTTCGCCCTGGAAGCTGACACTTTGCAGCGGATGGGGCGAGTCATCCTTGCGCGGCTTGGTCGTGGTGTACACGTAATTCGCCCGGTCGATGGCGACCGCAGCGTGGCGTAAGCGCCATGCTGCATCCAGGTCTTCAACAGCCACTTCATGCAGGCAGATGTGGGCCTCGGTGACAGGGTGTTCGCGCAGCAGTGCGCCGGCTTTGACGCAAGCCTGATCAAACCGTACCCGATCAAATTTAGACGGTTTACCCAGGCCGGCCACCAGGATGCGCTTGGCCTGGACCCCGGGCAACCCATGCAGCAGGGTTGTCTGACCCCGGTTGTCATCGATATCACCGGAGCTCACGAGCGCCTGCAAGGCGCCTTCGCTCGCCCGGTCAATCTCGGCGGCCGCGCCCTGCAGCGGCGCATCCTCGAAGACGCCGATCACGAGGCAGGGTGTATCGACCTGGTGCGGGGCATGCCCGCTCAAAGTAAATTGCATGGATGGACTTCCCTTTTGTTTTGGTGCGCCAGTACCGGAATTTCCCGGCCTGAACTGCTTTGGTACTGTTAAAATGCGGCTTCACCCTCATTCTACAAGGGTTGGGGAACGCTGAGAATGAAAAAACGGAATTTCCGTACCCGGGTTACATCTTGACCATCCTGCAGCGCTACATCCTGCGCGAATGGGGCTGGACGCTGCTGGCGGTCAGCCTGGTGCTGATCGTGGTCCTGTTGGCCCTGTTCCTCGGTGATATGTTCGATGATATTGCGGACGGCCGTATGCCAGCCGGGTTGGTAGGCACGCAACTCGTACTGTACATGCCCCGGGCCGTCGGTCACGTCCTGCCGCTGGCCGGGTTCGTGGCCATTATGTGGGGGTTGGGCCGGCTGTACCGGGATCAGGAAATGGCGGTGATGCGCTCCAGTGGCTTCCACTGGCAGCACCTGCTGCGCCCGCTGCTCAACCTGACCCTCCCGGTCGCTATGACCTTGCTGCTGATCGACCTGGTGTTGGCACCCATGGCCAGCCATTTGGCTGAGCGCAAGCTTGACGAGGCCGTTCGCAACGCTGCCGTGTGGGGTCTGCAGGCGGGACAGTTCCATGTGATGAAGCGCGGTGACCTGGTCATATATGTCGAGTCCCTGGGTGAGGATGGCCGCTCTCTTCGCAATGTATTCGTGAACCTTGTCGATGGGGCAAGCGAACAAGTGTGGGCGGCCCGTTCCGGCGAGTATTGGCTCGATCCCGAAACACATGAACGATACCTGACATTGATTGATGGCGAGGTGACCGAGCGCGTTGATGACCGACTGGACGTGCGCCGTTTGAAATTCGCGCGCAACGACTTGCGCCTGCCGGAACCTGAAGTGCGCAAGCATGACGATGACCTCGAAAACATGTCCAACACTCAACTGTTGGCGGAGTCAGGCGCCGAGGCCTGGGCGGAACTGCAGTGGCGGTTCACGCCGGCGAGCGCCGTGATCATACTGGCTTTGCTGGCCATTCCACTGTCACATTCCAATCCGCGAGAAGGCCGCAGTGGCCGCGTTGTGCTTGGAATCCTGGTTTATGCGCTTTACAGCAACGTCCTGGTGCTTTGGCGCAGCTGGATTGCGGACGGCACCCTGCCGCTCTGGATGGGGCTGTGGTGGGTTCACTTGGCAGTCTTGCTCATCGGTCTGGTCTGGCTGCAGCGCCAGGGCCGGATGCCTAAGCGGGGTTGAAACCATGACCGGTAACCAGCCTGCCCGATTGAGACCGTGCGTATCGGCTGCTTCCGCGGGAGCGATCCAGGCATGATCAAGCGAGTGGACCGGTATGTTGGAAAGGCCGCACTGCTGGGTGTGGTGGGTGTATGGACCGTGTTGGTGCTGCTCGCCATGATGTTCAACCTGCTCAGTGAACTGCGTTCCACCACGGACGGGTATACGGCGCTCGATGCTTTCTGGTTTGTCTTCCTGACCACGCCGCGTACTGCCTACCAGGTTTTTCCAATCTGCGCCCTGATTGGGGCGCTCGTTGGTGTGGGGGGGTTGGCGGCGGGCAATGAGCTGGTAGCGTTCCGGACTTCGGGCGTGTCGCGGCTGCGCATCGCTGGAGCAGCGCTGGCGGGTACCTTGCTGGTGACGCTTCCAGTCATGGGCATGGCAGAGTGGCTTGCGCCCGCTTCCGAGCAGAAAGCGAGGGTTTTTCGCCTGAGTGAGTTGATCGGCCAATACATCATTGGGGGGCCCAAGGGTATGTGGTTGCGGGATGGCATGCGCATCGTCAACATCCGCCAGCCTCTGATGATCGTGGAGAATGGCCAGCAAAACGTCCAGTTCCGGGATGTGATCATTTACGACTTCGACGATGCGGGTTCGCTGGATGAGGTGACCCGCGCGGCGCGCGCGCTCCACGATGGGGTCAGCTGGGAGCTGCAGAATGTCGTGCAGATGGCTTTTTCCGACGAGTCCGTGGCCAAGCGATTCCTGGGCGAGGCGCCCTGGGATACCCGGCTGGAGCCCGAACTGGTGGACGCGGCTGTGAACCGGCCACCCCACATGTCTATCGAGACCTTGTGGAAGCAAATGCGCTACGTCAATGAAAATGGGCTCGACGATCGTATTTACCGCTCCTATCTCATTTCCAAACTGTTCTTCCCGGGAATGGTGCTGGCCCTGGTTTTGGCAGGCATGCCATTCGTTTTTGGTTCGGCGCGTAATCAGAAACTCGGGGTGCGCATCTTCTTCGGGATGACGCTCGGCATCGCTTTCACGATTGTGAATCGCGCCATGCAGAACCTGGGAGAAGCCTACGGCATATCCACACTGCTGACCGTCATCGGTCCGTCAATTGTTCTTGCCGTTGCCGCGGCCCTGTATCTGCGGCGTTCGGCCTGAGACTTTTGGAATGACAATCAGGTGGGTATCCGAAGCCAGGTCATGCCAGCTGCGGCCCTGCCGTTCGAACAAGGACCACAGATAACCGGCACCCAGCGCCGCACCGGATAGCAGCGCCGTTGTGAAACGAAGGAGGCAACGCCCCCAGCCGGGTGTGACGCCGTCCGGCGTAACCAGGCGGATGCGCCAGGCGCGCATTCCCAGCGTCATGCCCAGCCGGCGCCAGCTCCAGCCGAAGTAAGCGAACCAGACCGCAAGCAGGTAAAGAGTAAAGAGCGGATTTCGTCCGGCGCGCATCTCGGCACCGCTGAACGGAAGCGCGACCAGGCCCGCCAGCAGGAGCAGGGCGAAGACAATAACGCCGTCATAGCTCAACGCCAGGATCCGGCGCAGCAGCCCGGCTGGCGTGGACGGGCGATAGGGTGTCGTTCGCTTTGTCATGCTCGGCCCTGGGGTGATCGCAGGCGGATTCTAACGCGAAAACCCAGCTTGGAATCACTGGTTAATTGTGCGTTGGTGCTGGAACTCTTGCGCGGTTGGCATTATTCTGCCGAGTTCGGGTATCCTGACCCGCCCCACCGTTTCCCCGCGGGTAGCGATGTGGGCTGAGAGAGACCGAAATATAAATTCTTCGTACAGAACAATTGGAACAGGTAATGCCAAAACTATTCAGTCAAAGTTCGAGAATACTGGGAACCGGTGCTTTCGCAGCACTCATGTTCCTGAGTAGCGCACAGGCGCAGGACCTGGATTCTTCAGTCGAGGTCGAGGGTGGTATCAACCAGGCGGCGGCCAAGTCGCAGCAACGTGTCACCACGCTGGCCCAACAGACTTCAGACTTGCTGGCGGAATTCCGTTCCGTGGTGCGGGAGACGGAAAGCCTCAAGATCTACAACGACTCGCTCGAGGCGATCGTCCAGGATCAGCGCAGCGAGGTCGTGTCGATCAATGATCAACTCGAAGGGTTGGAGGCCACCAACCGTGGTGTGGTGCCGCTGATGCTGGAAATGATCGACATGCTCGGTCAGATCGTCGAGCGCGATATGCCTTTCCGGTTGGAAGAGCGGCGGGAACGAGTGCTGCGCCTGCAGGACATGATGGACCAGGCCGATGTCACCACTTCCGAGAAATACCGGCGGGTGATGGAAGCCTACCAGGGTGAACTGGAATACGGCAGAACAACCGAGGCTTATTCGGAAGCGTTGCCGTCAACTGGCCAGACGGTGGAATTCCTGCGCGTTGGCCGAGCATTGCTGGTTTACCAGACTTCCGATCAGGAGACGACTGGTTGGTTCAATCCGACGACGCGCCAGTATGAAGAATTGCCTGAGAAGTACCGACTGGAAGTCAAGGAGGGCTTGGCGATCGCACGTAACGAGAAAGCGCCCAACCTCGTCATGCTGCCGGTTCCGGGCCCGGAGGTGGCACAATGAAAACGC
Organism: Chromatiales bacterium; assembly: GCA_024640045.1. Lineage (GTDB taxonomy): Bacteria > Pseudomonadota > Gammaproteobacteria > Xanthomonadales > SZUA-36 > WTJD01. The sequence continues at coordinate 14,723 of JAHEFS010000021.1, forward strand.
TGAAAATATTGGCCATCGCCGCTCTGATGGCGGTTTCCGGCAGCACCATGGCGCAGACTTTGGACGAGTTGGCCGAGATTGTTCGCAAGGCCGCGACCGAAGAAGCGCAGATCAACAAGGAACGCGAGGCGGAATTTCTTGCCGCCCGTGACAATCAACGCGGCCTGCTGACCCAGGCTCAGCGCGAACTCGCCCAGGAAGAAGCGCGCAGCGATCGCCTGAAGGCGGAATATGACCGTCTCGAGCGCGAACTGGCAGAGCTGGAAACAGTGCTGCAGGAACGCATGGGTAACCTGGGTGAACTGTTCGGTATCGTTCGGCAAGCTTCCGGCGACATACAGGCCTCACTGGACGACTCGATGGTTTCAGCCCAGTTCCCCGGTCGGGGCGACTTCCTGTCCGAACTGGCGCAACGTAAGGAACTGCCCAACGTGCCTGAACTGCGGCAGGTCTGGGAGCGCATGATGACCGAGATCGCGCAGTCCGGCAAAGTTGTGAAGTTCAACGCTCCGGTCGAGCGCGCAAATGGCGAAAAGGTAAACATCGAGGTAGTCCGGGTGGGCGTTTTCAACGCGATTGCGGACGGCAGCTTCCTTGATTGGGATACCAGCAAGAGCCGGGAAAACCTGATTGAGCTGGCGCGTCAGCCGGCCCAGCGCTTCCGCGGCATGGCATCAGGCCTGCAGAACGCTGCGCCCGGGGCGGTTGTCGACATGTCGGTGGATTTCTCCCGTGGCCAGATCCTGCGCGCGGTGGTGCAGACCAAGTCTCCCATTGAGCGGGTTAAAGAAGATGGCGGTCCGGTCGGCTACGTGATTCTTGGCGTGGGCGCACTGGGACTGTTGCTTTGTCTGTGGAAGGCCTTCGTGTTGTATACCACCGGCGGCAAGATCAGCAAGCAGCTGAAGAACGAGACCGCCAACAAGGCCAATCCGCTGGGTCGTGTCATGGCGATCTATACGGATAACCCGGACACCGACATCGAGACGCTGGAACTCAAACTGGACGAGGCGATTCTGCGCGAGTCCGCGCCGCTGGAGTCCGGTCTGGCCTTCATCAAGGTGCTGTACGTGGTCGCGCCGCTGCTCGGTCTGTTGGGTACGGTTGTCGGCATGATCGCGACTTTCCAGATGATCACCCTGTTCGGCACCGGTGACCCGCGCATGATGGCCGGCGGTATCTCCACCGCATTGGTCACCACGGTGCTGGGCTTGTGTGTGGCCATTCCATTGACGCTGTTGCATAGCTTCCTGCAGGGCAAGAGCAAGGCCCTCATCCAGGTACTGGAAGAACAGGCGGCTGGCATCATCGCCCGGTTGGCGGAGCGTCGGTAATGATCTGGTTTTATGACAGCATCGGGGCGATCCGGGATTTCCTGGAGCTCGGTGGTGATGTGCTGTACGGCATTATGGCCACCCTGTTCCTGATGTGGACTTTCATCCTGGAGCGCCTGTGGTATTTCTATCGCGTTCACCCGGGTGAAAAGCGGAAAATCCTGGCGGACTGGGAGGCACGTGCCGACACGACCTCCTGGCACGCCAAGCGGATCCGGGAGCAGATGATCTCGCAGACTTCCATTGCACTGAAACGAAATGTCGGGCTGATCAAGGCGCTGATTGCCATCTGTCCCCTGCTGGGCCTGCTGGGAACAGTCACGGGCATGGTATCGGTGTTTGACGTGATGACGTTCAGCGGAACGGGTAACGCCCGAGCCATGGCTGCGGGTGTTTCCAAGGCCACGGTTCCGACCATGGCAGGGATGGTGGCAGCGCTGTCGGGTGTCTATTTTGGAACCTGGCTCGAGCACAAGGCGTCCACCGAAACCGAGCGACTGGAAGACCTGCTGCAGCACCACTGAAGCAGCCCTACAGGTGCCCGGGCCTCGCTGCCGGGTACCACGATCGAGAGGAATGATGCATGGCGAGAAAGCATTCCAAGCACGAAGACGCGGAGATCAATATCACGCCAATGCTGGATATTGTGTTCATCATGCTGATTTTTTTCATCGTGACGACTTCCTTCACGAAAGAGACCGGCGCTGCGATTACCAAGCCGGAAGCGGAACAGGCCGTTTCGCTTCGCAACGGAACCATCCTCATTGGTGTGCGATCCAATGACGACATCTACATGAGCAAGCGGCAGATCGAATTGCGTGAAGTCAGGTCCATGGTGGAAAGGGCCAAGGCGGAAAACCCGGAAGGCAGCGTTGTGATCGTTGCCGACAAGGATTCACGCATCGGCACCGTGACGCAAATCATGGACCAGGTCAGGTTGGCCGGGGTCGAGGGCATCGCAATTTCAGCCGAGAACCCCAGCGGGTAGAGATCATGAACAAGTTTCGAACCATTATCGCCGCCATCGCCGCCATCGGTGTCACCTTTGGACTGTTCGTGTTCATGTTCAAGCTGATCTCCTCGGGCGGTGGCAAAAACGAGGAAATGGAAGCCATCTCGGGTATTCATTTTGGCCCGGTGGACATTCCCGACGATGTCGTGACCCGCAGCCGCAGGATTCCCAAGAAACCGCCGCCGCCAAAGAATCCGCCGCCGCCGCCGAAAATGCAGATTTCCAAGGTCGATCAGCAGGTCACCGAAATGCCCAAGATCGACATGCCCAACCTCGACGTGCCACTGGTGGGCGGAGAAGGCATGTTCATTGGAAACTTTGGCACCGTGGACCGCACCGAGGAAGGCGACATCATCCCGATCGTGGTGATCCGGCCGATGTATCCGCGTGACGCGGCGATGGAAGGCATCGAGGGCTGGGTGGACGTGGAGTTCACCATTACCGAGAATGGCACCGTCAAGGACCCCCGGGTGATCGATGCCAAGCCGCCCCGTATATTCAATCGCGAGGCGCTGCGCGCCATCCTCAAGTGGAAGTTCAAGCCTCGCGTGATCGATGGTGTGGCGGTCGACCGGCCGGCCACCCAGAGAATTGAATTCAATCTCGAGCAGGGCTAGACCACAGACGTATCGATGAAGAAAAGACTGATTTTCGCTACTTTCGTTTCCTTGCTTGGACTCGCACTGAGCCCAGCCGTCATGGCGCAGGCCAACAGTTGTGACATCGAGCGTGATGTGAAGTCCAAGGCCCTGGACGAGCCCACCTGGAATCGGCTCAACAGGATTTATGAATATGTCGGCAACGAAGAATACGAGGCCGCGAGAAATGACCTGTTGGCGCTGCAAAAACGTTCGCGGGGCAACAACTACCTCGACGCCATCATTTACCAGGCGTTAGCCCAGGTGCAGTGGGCGCTGGAAGACTTCGATTCCGCGCTGACCTCTTTCGAACGTGCCGTCGAGCTGGATGCGTTGCCGAATGATACGCACTTCTCCCTGATGTACCAGATCGCGCAGCTGTACTACATGAAGGAACGCTACCGGGACGCACTGGACCGGCTGGAAATCTGGTTCTGCAAGGCGCCACCGGAAAGGATCAAGCCGGACGCCTACGTCCTCAAGGCTTCCATCAATGCCCAGATCAAGGAGTGGAACGAGGTTATTTCGGCCATCAATACCGCCATCGGCATGACAGATGAGCCGCAGGAAAACTGGTTTTCGCTGAAATTGGCCGCCTACTACGAACTGGAAGATTACCCGGCAGCGGCCGCAACACTGGAAGAAATCATTACGCACTGGCCCAACAAGAAGCAGTACTGGTCACAGCTGTCGAACATCTGGTTCAAGCTGGAGAGGGACGATAAGGCGCTGGCAGTCTTCGCGCTGGCTCACCGCAATAACTTGCTGAACACCCAAGGCGACTACCTGTACCTGTCCAACCTGTATTCGTTCCGCGACGTGCCCTTCAAGGCTGCCGAAACCCTGCAGGAAGGCATTGAAAAAGGCCTGGTCGAGCCCACTGAAAAGCACTGGACCGTTGTCGCCGATTCCTGGTACGCGGCTGAAGAGCTGGAGGAGGCGCTTCATGCCTTCGAGCAGGCCGGCAAGGTCGCTGACGACGGCGATATCGACTTGCGACGGGGTTACATCCTGGTTGATCTCGAGCGCTGGGAAGCCGCCCGCGATGCCCTGACCACAGCCCTGCAAAAAGGCGGCCTGAACGAACGCAAAACCGGGGAAGCACATCTCATGCTGGGGATGAGCGAATTCAACCTGGGGAACTGGGAAGGGGCCGAAAACGCCTGGGTCCAGGCCGGCCGCATCGAGCAGTCCAAAAAAGCGGCGCAACAGTGGCGGAATCACCTGCGCGAAGAGCGTGCCCGCAAAGGCCCGTGAACAGAAATTCCGCGTGATGTTGCGGATGCCAGTGAATAGCAAGCCCGGCCCTGACCGGGCTTTCTTTTTGTGCCAGAGCAGAAAACCGGGATGAGCGACGCGGCATTGATCGATCGTTTCCTCGATGCCGCCTGGGCGGAGCGCGGCCTGAGTGAGAACACACTGGACGGATACCGGAGAGACTTGCTGAAGCTGGCGGCGGCCCTGCAACCCGCGGGCCAATCTTTGGCGGGTGCGAGCCGCGAGGACCTGCTGGCTTTCTTCGCCCGGGAAATACGTGCGGGTCGCAGCCCGCGGTCGGTGTCGCGGTACCTTTCGGGGTTTCGCCAGTTCTACCGCTGGCTGGTCCGTGAAGGCCGCCTCACGGAAGATCCAACGGCTCTGATCGAGAGCCCGAAACTCGGGCGCGGACTGCCCAAGGCCTTGACCGAGGAACAAGTGGAGGCGCTGATGGCTGCGCCGGATACAGGCACTTCGCTGGGGCTGCGGGATCGGGCCATGCTCGAGATGATGTATGCAACCGGTTTGCGCGTCAGCGAGTTGATCGGGCTGTCCCTGTCCAGTGTTCACATCAACCAGGGCACGCTGCGCGTGATTGGAAAGGGAAACAAGGAGCGCTTGGTGCCCATTGGCGAGCAAGCGCTCGACTGGCTGCAACGTTACCTGAGCGAAAGTCGCCCTGAACTGGTGAAGGGCGTTCAGTCTCCGGTCTTGTTCGTCACGGCGAGAAAGTCGGGTATGACACGCCAGGCATTCTGGCATGCGGTGGGACGCCACGCCCGGGCTGCCGGAATTCGCCAAAAAATTTCACCCCACGGGTTGCGGCATTCCTTCGCGACGCATTTGTTGAACCACGGCGCCGACTTGCGCGTGGTGCAGTTGCTGTTGGGGCATAGTGACCTTTCCACCACGCAGATTTATACTCACGTCGCCCGAGAGGGGCTGAAACGTCTGCATGAAAAGCACCACCCCCGTGGCTAGTGGTAAAACCAGCCGGTTCGGGGAACTTTTACCCTGCAGTGCGTCTAAGGTTCACACGGCACAGAATGAACAAATCGGAGATCAAGATGATTCGCAGAAATAGTCCAGCCAAGGCAGGCCACTGGTGTTTGTCGCTTTTCCTGGTGTTGTCGGCATCTGCCCTGGCCCAGGACGAACAGCCTATAGAGGTGCAGGACAACAGCAGCGCCATCGAGTCCAAAATTCGGGCGCTGGCGCCCAATGCGGATATGATCGCCATCTCTGAGACGCCCATTGAAGGTATTCTTCAGGTCCAGGTCAACAACGAAATCTACTATGCCTCGGCGGATGGCAAGTACCTGATTACCGGGCGCGTGATCGACCTGGACACACGGGTAGATATCACCGATCAGGCCAAGGCGGGCATCCGCAAACAGTTTCTGAAAGACCTTGATGCCAGTAAGCAGATCACCTTTTCACCGGCCAAGCCCGAGCATGAACTGCTGGTGTTCACGGACATCGACTGCGGTTACTGCCGTAAGTTGCATAATCAGATGGAAGACTACATGGCCCAGGGTATCGCCATCCACTACCTGGCTTTTCCCAGGGCCGGGTTGGGCTCGCACTCCTACGATAAATTTGTCTCCGTCTGGTGCGCCGACGACCAGCAGGCTGCCCTGACCGAGGCCAAGTCCGGTACCGAGCCCGAGCCCTTGCAGTGCGAAAATCCGATTGAAGACCAGTACAACCTGGGGCGCGATGTCGGGGTAACCGGTACGCCGGCACTGCTGACGGCCGACGGCACGTTGATACCTGGATACATGCCGCCTGAGCAATTGAAGCAGAGGCTGGAGCAACTCGCAGCACAAGCCGAACCTGCGCCCTGACCAGGGACTTTTTTGGAGCAAGAGTGTTTCAGAGACCCGCCAACCCTGGCGGGTTTTCTCTATAATGGGCGCCCAAAAGATAGTCACCCGTATATCCAACAAACAGGAGCGATACAGTGACCGGTGTAACCTGTCTGCTGGGAGAGCCCGCACTTTCGGAATTCCGCACCAGCAAACTGCGTGAAGCCATCGCGGCAGGCACGGGGGAAGCTTTCGAAATCGCGGCCCGGTTTTGCTACCTGGTCGAGTGCGCAGGTCCACTGGACGAGCAATCCCAAGCCCGCCTGCAGGACTTGCTGCATGGCGAGTTGGTGCCGCAGCTGGATGAGCGTGGATTGGTCCTGGTGACGCCGCGTATCGGCACCATTTCCCCGTGGTCGAGCAAGGCAACCGATATCGCACGGCATTGTGGTTTGAATGAGGTGCGCAGAATCGAGCGCGCGATTCAATTCCGGGTAAGTCCGTGGCCCGTGGATGCTGAATCGCTGTCCAGTCTCGCTGCTTGTCTGCACGACCGCATGACGCAATCGGTCCTGTTCACCCTGGCGGAAGCAGAAGCCCTGTTCGCGCACCCGGAGCCACGTCCGCTGGTGAAAGTACCGCTGGCACAGGACGGTCGTGCTGCGCTGGAGTCCGTTAACCGGGACCTCGGGCTGGCGCTTTCAGGTGACGAGATTTCCTATCTCCACGAGGCCTACACGGAGTTGGGCCGTGATCCCAGCGATGCCGAACTGATGATGTTCGCCCAGGCCAATTCCGAGCATTGCCGGCACAAGATATTCAATGCTGCATGGACGCTGGATGGCGAAACCATGGAGCATTCCCTGTTCGACATGATTCGACACACCCACGCGTCTTCGCCGCAAGGGGTGCTGTCTGCCTACCACGATAACTCGGCCGTGCTCGAGGGCAGCGCGGCCAGCCGGTTTTTCCCTGATCCAGCCACGCGTGAATATGCCGAGCACCCTGAACAGGTCTGTGTCCAGATCAAGGTGGAGACACATAATCACCCAACTGCAATTTCACCGTTTCCGGGTGCGGCGACCGGGTCCGGCGGTGAGATTCGTGACGAGGCAGCCACCGGGCGGGGCGCAAAACCCAAGGCGGGTCTGACCGGGTTCTCGGTCTCGCATCTGCGCCTGCCGGGCTGCAAGCGCGCATGGGAAAACGACTTCGGTAAGCCGGACCGGATCGCCAGTGCCCTCGAAATCATGATTGAAGGACCGATTGGCGCCGCTTCCTTTAACAACGAATTCGGGCGTCCGGCGCTCGGTGGGTACTTCCGTACCTTCGAGCAGGAAGTCGGGGGGCGCTTGTGGGGTTACCACAAACCCATCATGGTGGCGGGCGGCTTCGGCAACATTCGCCCGTCGCACATCGAAAAGCATTCGTTGCCAGTCCGGGCGGCCGTGATCGTGCTGGGAGGCCCGGCCATGCTGATCGGCCTGGGCGGCGGCGCGGCCTCTTCCGTGGGCAGCGGTCAAAGCGACGAGGAACTGGATTTCGCCTCGGTTCAGCGGGGCAACCCGGAAATGGAAAGACGCTGCCAGGAAGTGATCGATGCCTGTTGCGCTCGGGGTGAGGATAACCCCATCGTCTCGATTCATGATGTCGGAGCGGGTGGCTTGTCCAATGCCTTGCCCGAACTGCTCAACGACAGCGAACGTGGAGGTGAGCTCGACCTTCGGAAAATCCCGATTGCGGACAGCGCCATGTCGCCCATGGAAATCTGGTGCAATGAATCCCAGGAACGCTATGTGCTGGCGGTGGAAGAGGTGCGATTGGCCGAGTTTGAGGAATTGTGCCGACGGGAACGCTGCCCCATGGCCGTCCTGGGCCGGGTGACGCAAGCGCGACACTTGAAGGTCGCCGATCCGGTATTGCACGAGGCCCCGGTCGACGTGCCCCTGCAGCTCGTCCTGGGCAAACCGCCACGGATGCAGCGAGAGGCAGCCAGCCTGCCGGTGAAACCGGGGCCGCTGGACTGGCAGTATCTTGATCTCGAACAAGCGTGCAAGGATGTCCTTTCTTTTCCCGCAGTGGGCAGCAAGTCATTCCTCGTGACCATCGGTGACCGAACGGTGGGCGGACTGACGGTGCGGGACCAGATGGTCGGGCCCTGGCAGGTGCCGGTGGCCGATGCTGCCGTCACGATGTCCGGATTTTCGGCCGTGACCGGTGAGGCGATGGCCATGGGGGAGCGTACCCCCCTGGCAATCATCGACGGCCCTGCCTCGGGGCGGATGGCGATTGGCGAGGCGGTGACAAACATCGCGTCGGCGCCCATTGCCCGGCTGAGTGATGTGCGTCTGTCAGCCAACTGGATGGCGGCCGCGGGAGAGCCGGGTCAGGATGCCGTCCTGTATGAAACGGTACGGGCGGTTGGGCTCGAGTTGTGCCCGCAGCTCGGTATTGCTATCCCGGTGGGCAAGGATTCCCTGTCCCTGAAAACGGTGTGGCGCGAAACTGAACGAGAAAAGCGCATGTTGGCGCCGGTATCCCTGGTGGTATCCGCCTTTGCGCCAGTGACGGATGTAGCGGCCGCACTGACACCTCAACTAAGGCGCAACGCCGGGCCCAGCCGCTTGTTACTGTTGGACCTGGGAGCTGGCCGGGATCGGCTCGGTGGATCGGTGCTGGCACAGGTGACGGAGCAATTCGGTGACGAGGTGCCGGATCTCGAGTCTGCGGATCACTTGTCCGCTTTTTTTCGGGTAATCCAGCGTCTGCGCCGCGATGGCTTGCTGTTGGCCTATCACGATCGTTCCGATGGCGGTTTGCTGGCAACGGTCTGCGAGATGGCGTTTGCCGCGCACAGTGGTTTGCAGTTGGAACTGGATGTGCCAGAGCATCGCCTGTTGCCCCGGTTGTTCAGTGAAGAGCTGGGCGCGGTGTTACAGGTCCGCATCGACGACCTCAAGAAAGTCCGGGCGATCTGCCGCGATGAGGGGATCGGTGATTTACTGCTGGATATCGGCATGCCGGCGGCAGGCGACAGCCTGGATATTTCCGTACGCGGCGAGCGCAAGGCGTGTTTTGCGCTACCGGTATTGGCGCAGGCCTGGGGCGAAACCAGCTTCCGGGTTCAGCAGCTTCGCGATAATCCTGCATGTGCCGAAGAGGAATACGCGGTCCTGGGTGACTGGCACCGCCCAGGCTTGCGGCCGAGGTTGGTTTTTGACCCCAGGGAGAACCCCGCGGCCCCGATGATTAACGTTGGGTCCCGTCCCAGGGTCGCCGTGCTCAGGGAACAAGGTGTCAACGGCCACGTTGAAATGGCGGCAGCATTCCACGCTGCTGGCTTTACCTCGGTGGACGTACACATGTCGGAACTCGTTTCCGGCCGGCGTCAGCTGGATGAGTTCCATGGGTTCGTCGCCTGCGGCGGATTTTCTTACGGGGATGTGCTCGGCGCCGGTCGGGGGTGGGCCAAATCGATCCTGTTCAACCCGGCGTTGCGGGACCCCTTCACCCGGTTTCTGGCAGACTCGGATCGTTTTGCCCTGGGCGTATGCAATGGCTGCCAGATGCTTTCGGCGTTACGGGAACTGATTCCAGGTGCGGAACACTGGCCGGACTTCCTGCGCAACCGTTCGGAGCAGTTCGAGGCCCGACTCAGCCTCGTGCGGGTCGAGGATTCACCGTCACTGTTCCTGGATGGCATGCAGGGCTCCCTGCTGATGGTTCCCACGGCGCATGGCGAGGGCCGCGTGGATTTTGGTGAACGCGCGCCCCAAGCGGCACAGGTTGCATTGCGCTACGTGGCGGGTAATGGTGAGGTCGCAACAAACTACCCGGACAACCCCAACGGGTCGCCGGCGGGGATCACGGGCTTGTGCAACGAAGACGGCAGGGTGACGATCATGATGCCGCACCCGGAGCGTACATTGAGAACCGTCAATTTTTCCTGGGCCCCGGCTGACTGGCCAGAAATTTCACCCTGGCAGCGCTTGTTCCAGAATGCGCGGAAGTGGCTGGGGTGAGTGGAGTGGCCGGACAACGCGAGCCCATGCGATTGTTCGAGTTAGTGTTGCTGTCGGCCCTGTGGATGTTGTTTGGCTTCATGCTCTGGTATTACCTGTCCGCGTGGCACGGAGTGCCGGTGAGGCTGATGGCTTCCGAAATCCTATCCAGCACCCTGGGCGAGCCATTTTTCAATATGATTCCCAACCCGGACCGGCATTACCTGCTCCAGGTGCAGACGCGCATTCTGTTCGATTTCCCGGATGGCAGCCGTGAACCATTGGGATTCATCGTCAATCCCCTGGTGTATGGTTACGGGCTGCCCTTGTTGTTTGGGCTCGTCATGGCGGCATCTGCCTCCCTGTGGCGAAAAGGACTGACCCTGCTCGGTGGTTATGCGGTGATTCTGTTGGTGCAGGTCTGGGGTGTGGTCTGGGAATCGTTGATGACGCTGGCCTTCAAGTTTGGACCCGCTGCTCACCAGGTGGTGGCAGCGGCTGGAATCCCGGATGAACTCATCGCCCTGTGTTATCAGCTGGGTGTGCTGATTTTCCCGGCTTTGGCACCGGTGATTATCTGGTTGCTGGCAAATTGGCAGGAAGTGGAGCGTTACACGGGTTGGAAACCGCCGGTCAAACCGTGACGCGCCTTGGTGGGAACTGTTTACTTCGCTGGACTGTCCTAGCATGTCACGGCGAGAGGATATAATCGATCCATGGAATCAGTAGCACCTCAAGAAGCAGCGAAGGCTGAGACAGCGCCGGTGTCCGGCGAACAACAACCCCAGGACGAGGTTGTCGGGTTCCTGCTGGAAAGCGGCCGCTTGCGCAAGTCGGATCTGCGTCGTGCCGAGGCCTATCGCGAGCAGAATGGGGGTGACCTGGTCACCCTGCTGGTACGCTTGGGCCTGGTGTCAGAACGTGACGTGGCCGAAGCGGAATCCAACCTGCTGAAAATACCCATGGTCTCCATGGCCGATCTTCCGGCCGAGGCGCCTGAGTTGGACTCGATCTCGCTGCGGTTTCTCAAGCAGAACCTGCTGTTGCCGATCGAAGTGAACGAAGGCGACCTGGTCGTTGTCATGGCCAATCCGCGTGACGAATTTGCCCTCAAGGCACTGGCCATGGCCAGTGGAAAAAATATTTCGCCCCGCGTCGGCATTGCCTCGGAAATCGAAAACGGAATCGAAAAACTGTTTGGTGGTGGCCGTAGCGCCATGGGTCAGATCGTGGACAGCCTGGGCGGTGAGGGTGATGGAGAACTGGAAGACGTCGAACACCTCCGTGACCTGGCGTCCGAAGCACCGGTCATCCGCCTGGTGAACCTGATAATGCAGCGGGCTGTCGAGGCGCGCGCGTCGGATATTCACATCGAGCCGTTCGAAAACCGGCTCAAGGTGCGCTACCGGATCGATGGGGTGCTCCAGGAAGTCGAGGCACCCCCGGCCAGTTCCACCGCCGCGGTAATCAGCCGTGTCAAGATCATGGCCAAGCTCAACATCGCGGAGCGCCGTTTGCCACAGGACGGTCGGATCATGCATCGCGTTCAGGGCAAGGAACTGGACTTGCGCGTTTCCACGGTGCCGACTTCGCACGGCGAGAGCGTGGTCATGCGTATCCTGGACCGCGAAAGCATCGTGCTGGATTTCGATTCTTTGGGTTTCGACGAGGATTTGCGCCGGAAATTCGTCAGGGTGCTGGAAATGCCGCACGGGATCATCCTGGTGACCGGCCCGACCGGATCCGGTAAAACGACGACCTTGTACACGGCGCTCAGTCAGATCAATACACCCGAGCGCAAGATCATCACGGTCGAGGATCCGGTTGAATACCAGCTCGAGGGTATCAACCAGATCCAGGCCAAGTCTTCCATCGGCCTGGATTTTGCTCATGCCCTTCGCTCCATCGTCCGCCAGGATCCGGATGTGATCATGATCGGTGAGATGCGTGACCTGGAAACGGCGCGGATTGCCATCCAGTCGGCACTGACCGGTCACCTGGTGTTATCGACTATCCACACCAATGATGCGGCCAGTGGCATTACCCGAATGCTGGATATGGGCGTGGAAGACTATCTGCTGACCTCTACGGTCAACGCTATCCTGGCCCAGCGCCTGGTCCGCACCCTGCATCCGGACCACCGTGAAGCGGTGCGTTTACTGCCGGAAGTCGCGGAAGAGCTGGGTTTCACGCGGCTGATCGAGCAGGACGAGTACATCGTATACCGGCCCATCGCCACAGCGGAGAATCCGGGCGGCTACCTGGGGCGGACCTCGATCTTGGAACTCATGCCCATGTCCGATCCAATGCGCCGCCTCGTGATGCAGCACGCAACAGCGGGTGAACTGCAGAAACTGGCGGTTGAACAAGGTATGCGAACCATGTACCAGGACGGCCTGCTGAAGTGCCTGCTCGGCGTGACCTCGGTGGAAGAAGTACTGCGGGTTACGCAGGAAGCCTGATGCCGGTATTCGAGTACAAGGCTGTCTCTCCGACGGGTGAAACCGTGCAGGGCAGCATGGAGGCGGGCAGCCTCGACCGGGTGATTGCCAAGTTGCAGGAGGCTGGAAACATCCCGCTGCAGGCACGCGAAGCCGGTAAGGGAGGGTTCGGCCTGGCAGCACTGCGGCCGGGCCGTCGTGGCGTCGGCGCCCGGGAAGTCGGCGAGTTCACCCAGCAACTGGCGACCTTGCTGGGTGCCGGTTTGCCCCTTGACCGCTCGCTGCAGGTGCTGGTCGAGTTGACGGAAAACGACCGGTTGCGCCGCATGGTGACCGATGTCCGGGAACGTGTGCGCGAGGGCGGCAGCCTGTCCGATGCGCTGGAAGCGCAACACGGCACGTTCAGCCGCCTCTACATCAACATGGTGCGTGCGGGCGAGATCGGCGGCACCCTGGACCAGACACTCGACCGTCTGACGGAGTACCTGGAACGCAGCAAGGATCTCAAGGATAGCGTGATATCGGCGATGATCTACCCGGTCCTGCTGATCTTGCTGGCCGCGGGTTCGTTGATCTTGCTGCTGGTTTACGTCATCCCGCAGTTCACGCCGATATTCGAGGAGCTCGGTGGCGATTTGCCGTTGATTACCAAGATCGTGCTGGCCGTGGGTGGGGTGTTGCAGAATTTCTGGTGGGGGCTCATCGGGCTGGCTTTTATCGGATTTGTCCTGTTCAAACGCATGATGGCCGATCCGCCCCGGCGGTTGGCCTTCGATACCCGGCTGCTGTCCACTCGTTGGGTGGGTGGGCTGGTGGCCAAGCTCGAGACCGCGCGCCTGGCACGCACCCTGGGAACACTGCTGGTAAATGGCGTGCCTTTGCTGTCCGCCCTGGGCATCGCCCGCAACGTCGTGACCAATACCCGCCTGCGCGAAGACGTTGAAGACGCTTCCCGCCAGGTCAAGACGGGCGGCGGTGTGGCCCGAAACCTCGCAAAGGGCGGCCGCTTTCCGCGCCTGGCCCTGCAGATGATCAGCGTCGGTGAGGAAACGGGTCGGCTCGACGACATGCTGCTGAAAGTCGCGGATACCTTCGACCGGGATGTGAGGAACACCATCGATCGTTTGTTGTCCGTATTTACACCAGTGGTGACATTGCTGCTGGCAGTCATGATTGGCACCATCGTGCTTTCCGTACTGCTGGCGATTCTCAGTATTAACGAACTCGTTGGGTAACCATCAACCCCGGGGCCCACGCGGCGGGGCGCAAGGCCGGGAAGGGAGTGATTGAAAAATGAAAGACAAAAGAAATGGAAAGCTGCAGACGGGCTTCACGCTGGTGGAGTTACTGCTTGTACTGGTGATCCTGGCGTTGATTGCCGGCCTGGTGTTGCCGGGTATCATTGGCAAGGCCGAAGGCGCCAAGGTACGCGCGGCTTCTTCGCAGATCAGCCGCATCTCGATGTCGGTGGAGAGTTTTTACCTCGATACGGGCTCTACCCCTGACTCCCTGAACGAGTTGGTCAACGAACCGGGTGACGTCACCGGGTGGAACGGTCCCTACATTAAAACTTCAATCCTCAAGGATCCCTGGGGGCGTGAGTACCAGTTCCGCAGCCCCGGACAACACGGCGATTTCGATATTTACTCCTATGGCGCAGACGGACAGCAGGGCGGTGAAGGTAAAAATGCCGACATCACCAGCTGGGAATAGCCCGCACAGGCATTCCATTTGATGGCCTCTGTCTTGAAAAAGCGAGGCAGGACTGCCGGTTTCACCCTGGTGGAGCTGATGGTGGTCATGGTCATTATCGCCCTGGTCATGGGGTTGGTGGCGACTTCCATTTCACGTAGCATTTCCGGCGCCGAGTCCCGGGAGGCGGCACGTAAAATCGTGGCGTCGCTGCGTTACACGCGGACCCGCGCGATCCTGGATAAGCAGGAACATGTGTTCCTGCTCGATTCTGAAGCCAGAACATATACGG
>JAHEFS010000022.1:0-27482 GCA_024640045.1 Chromatiales bacterium
TGGCGGAGAGGGTGGGATTCGAACCCACGGTACGGTTACCCGTACACTTGATTTCGAATCAAGCCCGTTCGACCACTCCGGCACCTCTCCGAGGGGGTGTATTAAACCACCAAGTGACCCACGAATCACCCCCGTAACACTTTTTTATAAAAGCGCTTATGCTTTCGGGTCAAAGGGAGGTCTACTGGCCTCGAATAATCTTGGCGAAATGAGAGGCATATTCGATGGCGTGGACCTACTTATTTGTTGCAGGCCTGTTTGAATGCGCATGGGCTTTCGGACTGAAATACACGGACGGCTTCTCCCGTCCAGTACCAACGTTGTTAACGGCGCTCGCCATGGTGGTCAGTTTGTGGTTGTTGGCCATCGCGATGAAAACCATACCCGTAGGCACGGCCTATGCGATATGGACAGGAATAGGGGCTGTAGGCGTCGCGGTGCTGGGAATGATTTTCCTGGGCGAATCCCGGGAAATTTTACGGGTTCTGTGTCTGGTGTTGATCGTGGCGGGAATTGTTGGGTTACAGCTGACGGCGAAGGTGTAGGGAAGTATTTATCCAGCCTCTGTGAAAAACAAAAAACCCCGCGGGAGCGGGGTTTTCTGTTTGGCGGAGACGGGGTGCTGCGAGGCAGTATCCTCGTAAATAGTTCAGTCGCGCAGCGACTCGTTGATGGTTTTTATCCAGCCTCTGTGAAAAACAAAAAACCCCGCGGGAGCGGGGTTTTCTGTTTGGCGGAGAGGGTGGGATTCGAACCCACGAGGGGCGTTAACCCCTGCTGGTTTTCAAGACCAGTGCATTCAACCGCTCTGCCACCTCTCCAAAAAATGAATTCTTTCTATGCCCGCAGTATAACCAGCGTGCTGGTATTGACTCGCACATCCCTGTGCTCGGGGCTTCGCCCCGGCCTGCGGCCGCCGCCCTTGCGCTCCTGGCGCCGGGTCAAGACCAGTGCATTCAACCGCTCTGCCACCTCTCCAAGTTCCAACCCGCCTGTAGCCCCTGAAGGTGCCGGGAGGCCTTAGCGGTACTGCGCAGGCGCGCAAGCTTACCGAACTTTTCAATCGCTCGCCAGCCCTCGCATCAGGCAGACGGGTGGTCGCCCGCGATCAAGCGAGCCGGGAGCGTGATCGAATTTGGGGTATGATTGGAATTGCAACTTGTAAGCCTTTACGCAGTCTCAAGATCGTATGTTTTCGTTCAAATTGGAGAGTTTTCTCGAAACATGAATAACCGTATGTACGCGAATACAATTGCCCGCCCCAGCACCGAGGTTACGAACCGCGTCTTGCGCAACACGTATGCCCTCCTGTCCATGCTGTTCGTATTTGGCGCAGGAACCGCCTGGATGGCGCAGGCCATGCACTGGCGTATCGGATTCTGGCCGTTTCTGATTGGTATTTTCGCTTTTTCCTGGGCCATTGGTGCCACGCGCAACAGCGGCTGGGGGATCGTGGTCGGATTCGCTTTTTCGGGTTTCCTGGGCGTCATGACCGGAGCCAACGTCGACCAGGCGCTGTATCGCTACGGTAATGGCGGAGAACTGGTCGTTGCCTCTTTCGGCTTGACCGCTTTTGTCTTTTTCGCACTTTCCGCCTACGCGATGAATACCCGCCGCGATTTCAGCAATACGATCGCATTTCTTTCCGTGGGCACCATCGTTCTGATTGGCGCCCTTGTGCTCAATTACTTTCTGCAACTACCAGCGTTGTGGTTGGCACTGTCTTCGATGGCTGTCCTGCTGGCCAGTGGATGGATCATTTGGCAGACCCAGAGAATCGTCCAGGGGGGCGAAACCAACTACATTGTTGCTGCCACCATGTTGCTGGCGGACATTTTTGTCCTGTTCAACAACCTTTTGCATTTGCTCGGGTTTGGGTTTGGAGACGACTGACGTCGATTTCCTCAGAGTTGAGAAAAGCCCGCGTCAGCGGGCTTTTTTTACCGCACGCCTGCCGCTTGTTCTCTAGGGCTTTCTGGCGGTAATCACCAAGGCGTCCATGCTGCAGACCAATCCACCCGTTGAAACCCGGTATTGTTCCAATTCGTCACAGGCGGCGTGGTAAATTCTTTGATACTGGCGTTCCTTTATCAAGCTGCTAACTGCTGGGTTGTGTGCAACCCAGGATTCCACAACGGTGGCGGGGCTGGGAAAGCGGGCAGTCGCTTTCTGGTGGTTGATCGTCGCATCCTTGATTCCTGCAGATTGCAGAATCGCAGACAACTTGTTCTCGAAACCGAGCTCCCAGGGCAGCGATAGCGCGGCACCCGCTCTGAAGCCCGCGTGTTCTTGGGTCAGCCGCACCAGGATGTTGAAAGCCGGGGACTGGTGCAATGCCGCCCAGACGGCCAGGATCAATTTTCCGCCCGGCTTGAGCACGCGCCACATTTCCCGGGTTACGCCGACCCGATTTTTCACAGCCGGCAGCATGAATTGGCTGACTACCCGATCGAATGTTTCGGCTTCGAACGGTAAATCCGCGGCGTCACCTTGCCGCCATTCGACTTGGGGCGCAGCTTTTGAGGCGACTGCCAACATGCTTTCGTCGAGGTCCAGGCCGTACACCTTGCCAGTAAATCCCACTTCTTCAAAGGCCTTGCGCGCGAGTATCCCGGTGCCACAGCCAACATCCAACACCTTGAAACCACTGTCGATCTCAGCCACGTGCGTCAACTGGATGGCCACTTGGGCATACACCGCCGGCACGAGGTACTGTTCATGAATCTCAGCTGGTGACTTGCTGAAGTCCCACGAATCACTTGTCCCGCTTGTTTCCATTTCCCCTGTACCCCAGTGTGCTTGTAAGAACTGCCTGCCCGTGGAATATAGCAAATTTCCTAAATCAATTATTTTTACGAAAAAAAAGGCCCCAATACTTCACTTTGGCCAACTTTGGGGTATATATTCGTAGGTGGCCGTCATCAAGGGGAGGCTACTACAGCCAGTCTAATACGATTCTTTAGGGGGAATAAATGATCAATGTACTTATGGTTGACGAGCAAGAACTCGTCAGGACCGGTCTGCGCCATATTTTGGAGCGGTGCCCGGAAATCGGGGAAATTCACGAAGTTTCAACGGGTGAAAATGCGATCTCCTTATGCAGGGAGATTACGCCAGACGTTATCTTGCTCGACCTCAGCTTGCCTGGCATGTCCGCGTTTGAAATTACCCGCAGGTTAAAACGGGTGCACCGCACGATTGGCATCATCGTCATCGCTGTGCATGCCAAGTCACCCTATCCCAACCGGTTGATGGATGCCGGAGCCAGCGGTTACCTGACCAAGGATTGCGACAGTTCTGAGCTGATCCAGGCCATCCAGGCCGTCGCGCAAGGAGAATGTTATCTAGGTACGGAAGCCGCCAAGCAACTCGCGCTAACGGTGTTTCCCGGGACGCCGGCGTCGCCTTTCGAAAAGCTTTCGGGCAGGGAGATGGAGATTTTGCTCAAATTGGCAGAAGGAAGCCGGGTTTCTGACATCGCCAGCTTGTTGTGCCTCAGCCCCAAGACCGTGGCGACCTACAAATACCGCATTTATGAAAAGCTCGGCACACGAAACGAAGTGGGTTTGCTGCGTATGGCCATGCGTTATGGCTTGCTGGAAGCGGCATGAACGGCGGGGCGGGGAGAACACTCTCCCCGCCCATCTGGGGTTCAGGAGTTGTCAGAACCTTCGGGTTTCTTGCTCGAAGACTCAGACTTGAGCGTATAGAGGCCTTTGCTCTCCCCTGCAGGCTGAACATTGGCAGGTAATGGCGTCGGCCGTGCTTCTTTCCTGGGCTCGGCTCTCGGCTCAGGCTTTGGCTCAGGCTTTGGCTCAGGCTTTGGCTCAGGTTTTGGCTCAGGTGTGGAAACCGGCTTTTCAGGTTTGCTCTCTGTTTTGACTTCGGGCTTATGCTCTGGTTTCGGTTCTGATCCTGGCGTCTCAGCCCGGTTGGACTGAGGCTTGTCTGTTGGTTTGTCCTCAGACTTCGGTGTGCCGGCCAGTGGCGCGCTCGCTTTCGTCTCGCCAGCCTTTGTCGGTTCTCGTCCGGCCCCGGCACCTGCGTTGCCGCCGGATTCTGCCTGGCTCGACTGGTCTTCGTTCCGTGACTTGGTCCCTGCTGTTTTGTAGGGAGATCGTCGCCGCCGCGGGCTACGCTTCTTGCCGGTTGTCTCGCCCTTTGCCGAATTCTCGGAAGCTACGCCCTCGCTGGCATCTGCTGTCTCCTTGCCCTGCTGGGTAGCTTGTGTCTGGGTGGTGTCTGTTTTGGGTTTACGTTTACGTGGCCTGGATTTGCGCGAACGGGTTTTTTTGGACCCGGTGTCGGTCGCTGCTTCTTTACTGGTGGTCTTCTTGCGCGATCGCTTTCCGGAAGCTTTGCGGGTCGCCTTCTTGGAAGAAGTCTGCTTTTTCTTCTGTCCGCCCGAGGGCGCGCGCGATGTCCTGGAAGGCGAGCTTTCCCGGTCCTCTCCGCTGGAACGCGGCTTGCGTGATGGGCTTTCCTCTTCCTCGCCGCCAGCGAACAGCAGCTTGCTGAGGCGTTGGAACAGGCCGGGACTCTTTTTGGTCTTGGGTACAGGGCTGGGGGCCGGAGTTGCCGGTCGAATGGCGCTCACGGCCGGCGCCGTGGTAGCGGTCCCGGCAGCCTGTGTCTGATCGCTGGCCACGAGTTCAGGTTGCGGTGCCGCGATTCGCTGGTAACTGGGCTGTTCGGAAATTTCGGCTTTCCTGACCCGGTGTATTTCGAATCGGGGGGTTTCCATGTAGGTGTTGCTCAACAGCATCACGGGCACCCGGTGGCGCGATTCGATTCCACGTACGGCTGAACGCTTTTCGTTGAGAAGGAAATTGGCCACTTCTACCGGAGCATGGACTTCGATCTGGCCGGTGTATTCTTTCATTGCCTCTTCTTCGACCAGTCGAAGAATCGACAGGGCTAAAGATTCGACACTGCGGATATTCCCGTGGCCGGAGCAGCGAGGGCAGGTTTCCTGACTGGAGTCGCCCAATGAAGGACGCAGCCGCTGGCGGGACATCTCGAGCAGGCCGAAACGGGAGATCCGGCCAGTTTGAACCCGGGCCTTGTCGATCTGCAATGCGTGTCGCAAACGCTCTTCGACCGCACGCTGGTGTTTGCGATCCATCATGTCGATAAAATCGATGACAATCAGTCCGCCCAGGTCTCGCAAACGCAACTGGCGGGCAATTTCGTCCGCTGCTTCCAGGTTGGTGTTATAGGCGGTCTCTTCGATATCTGCGCCTTTCGTGGCCCGTGCAGAGTTGATATCGATTGCCAGCATGGCCTCAGTATGATCGACTACCATCGAACCGCCAGAGGGCAAGTGGACGGTACGCGCAAAGGCAGATTCAATCTGACTCTCGATTTGATAGCGATTGAAAAGCGGTACTGGATCTTCGTAGAGCTTAAGTTTGCGCAAGTTGTGCGGCATGACTTGCTGCACGAACTCTCGTGCGTCGTCAAACACCTTAGGATTGTCCACCAGAATCTCGCCAATGTCCGCGCGCAGGTGGTCACGCAAGGCACGGATGAAGAGGTTGCTCTCCTGGTAAATCAGGAAGGGGGCCTTCCGGGTCGTCGCCGCCTGCTCAATGGCCTGCCACAGTTGCAACAGGTAGTCGAGGTCCCACTGCAACTCTTCGGCTTCGCGCCCAACACCCGCGGTGCGTACGATAATCCCGACATTGTCAGGGGAGCGGACCTGCTTGAGTTGTTCGCGCAGTTCCTGCCGGTCATCGCCGACGATGCGGCGGGAAACTCCGCCAGCTGTCTGGTTGGTCGGCATCAGTACCAGGTATCTGCCGGCCAGTGAAACGAAGGTGGTCAGGGCCGCACCCTTGTTGCCACGTTCTTCTTTTTCTACCTGGACGATCAGTTCCTGACCTTCCCGTACTGCCTCCTTGATCGAGACCTTGCCGTCCTTCTTGGCGGCGTCTGGAAGATAGCACTCACGACAAATTTCCTTCAGGGGCAGAAAGCCGTGACGAACTGAACCAAAGTCCACGAAACAAGCTTCGAGGGAGGGTTCAACCCGGGTTATTCGGCCCTTGTAGACATTGGCCTTTTTTTGTTCCTGGGACGGAACTTCAATATCGAGATCGAGCAGTTGCTGCCCGTCCGCGATCGCAACACGCAACTCTTCTTGCTGAGTTGCGTTGATCAGCATACGTTTCATTGTCAATTCCTCGGGCAGCCCTGCCATCCACGCCGCACCGCCGGGATTGCGATCCCGGTCAATGACGCTGCGATGCCTGGCGTTGTTCGAATTTTGTTGCCAGGACTGCCAAATTCTGTCTTGTTGCCGACCTGTTCAGGGCCGGGCCAGGCTGGCAGAAGCTTGATCTGCCAGCGAAATATCACGTTCAGCAATTCCGGTCTGTGTGTTTTTTCAGCTGTTCGTCCTGCCGAAAAAGGAGCGCCGACCGAAAATGCCGGTTTTTCAGTCTCATCCGACTGAGCCGGATACCACCGGGTTCAGCTTAAAGCGGCGGGCGATGGTGCAAGGCCTGTGTTTTCTACAGGTTCCGGCGTGACGCCGTCAGCCACTGGGCTGGCCGAGAAACCAGCGCGGTGAAATCCGAAGAGCGGTAATATAGCAGTCAATCCATTTTCTATCAATGAGTTGCCTGACCATGGAAGAATCAGGGAAAAAGTCAGCGGTACGGCTTGTATCGGTTCAATCCGGCCAGGATGGACAACGACTGGACAATTTTCTCATCGGGCAGCTGGGCGGAGCGCCGCGTTCGCTGGCCTACAAGCTGATCCGCACTGGTCAGGTCCGTGTCAACAGCGGACGGGCCAAGGCCGCCACCCGGCTAGCGGCTGGCGATAAGGTGCGAATTCCGCCTGTGCAACTGCAAGAGGCTGCGGTTGTCGCGATACCGGAGTACGCCCTCGACCTGGTCGTCAAGGCGATCCTGTTCGAGGACGCCGATCACCTCGTGATCGACAAGCCAGCAGGTATGGCCGTGCATGGCGGAAGCGGGATCAAGTGGGGTGTCATCGATGTGCTGCGCCAGCTTCGGCCTGGCCAGGATATTGAACTGGTACACCGCCTGGATCGAGATACCAGCGGTTGCCTGGTTCTGGCCAGAAACAAGAAGGCCATGCGGGAGTTACAACGCCAGTTCCGCGAATCCGTTGCGGAAAAGCGATACCTGTGCCTGGTGAACGGGCGCTTGCCCGAGGCACGGATCGTGGTCAATGAGCCGCTTTTCAAGACGGAGCGTGGCGGGGAACGCTTTATGACCGTGGACCCCCGCGGCAAGCATGCCCTGACAGAGTTCCGGCTCCTCGAGCACCATGGCGAAGCCTCTTTCGTGGAAGTTCACCTGATGACCGGCAGAACACACCAGATCAGGGCCCATGCTGCCTTTATGGGGCATTCGTTGGCCGGCGACACCCGCTACGGGACGCCGCAACAAGCCAAATATTGGCGCAATTTCGGGCTCAAGCGTCTGTTCCTGCATGCCCACGCGCTGACGGTTCTGGATGCGCAGGGAAATTCTTTGGCATTCACGGCGCCGCTGCCCCCCGAACTCCGCGCCGTGCTGGATTCGGTTTGATCTTTACGCATAGAACTCCTACCCGTTTTTCAGTCCCGCGCAGTGGTTGGCCCTGGCGCGCTGTGGTCTAATTCGCGGATGTATAAACCCCTTGCAGTATTCATTGGCCTTCGATACCTGCGCGCCAAGCGGCAGAATCATTTTATTTCGTTCATTTCGTTGATTTCCATGCTCGGGATTGCCGTCGGCATTACCACGTTGATTACCGTGATTTCGGTCATGAATGGATTCGAGAAGGAATTGAAGGCCCGGATCCTCGGCGCGATTTCTCACGCAACCGTGCAATCGGTTGGACCGCCTATGACCGATTGGGCCGGTGTCATCGGGCACGTTGAAACTGAGCCGGAAGTGATCGCCGCGGCTCCCTTCATCGAAGAAGGAGTGTGGCTGCACGCCAACGGCTCCACCGGGGCATTTTTGCGTGGAGTCCAGCCTGACTACGAATCCCGGGTTTCTGATCTCGCCGGAAGCATGCTGGCCGGTAGTCTGCAGGATCTGCAGTCCGGATCCTATGGCATCGTGATCGGTATCGGACTGGCATCAAAACTACGGGCGGGTCTTGGCGACAAAATCACGGTAATTGCACCGCAGCTGAAGGCAAGTCCTTTCGGCGCCAACCCCTTGATGCGGCGTTTTACGCTGGTTGGTATTTTTGAGCTGGGTGAATATGAGACTGACAGTGGACTTGCCCTGGTGCACATCGCCGACGCGGCCCGACTGCTGCGGCTTCCGGAAGGCGCGGTAGGCGGGATTCGGCTGAAACTCGAGGACATGGACCTGGCCTGGCAGACCGCGCGCAAGATTTCCGATTCGCTCGAGGGGAGGTACCGGGTGCGCGACTGGACCCAGGAGCGTGGCAATCTCTTCCAGGCTGTCCGGACGGAAAAGACAGTGATGTGGGTTATTCTCTCATTGATCATCGCGGTGGCGGCTTTCAATATCATTTCGATGTTGGTGATGGTGGTCACTGACAAACAATCAGACATCGCGATACTGAAAACCATGGGTACACCGACCGGGACCATCATGCGGGTATTCATCGTGCAGGGTTCACTGATCGGGGTGATTGGTACTTTGCTGGGCGTCATCGGCGGTATTTTGCTGGCCCAGAACATTGGCACGGTGGTGCCGGTGCTGGAACGCTTGTTCGGTTTCAGCCTGTTTCCGGCGGACATTTACTACATCACCGAACTGCCTTCGGACCTCAGGCAAAATGACGTTGTCCGTTTCGCTTTGATGTCGCTCGTCATGTCCCTGATCTCCACGCTCTATCCCGCGTGGCGTGCATCGCGAACGCACCCGGCGGAGGCACTGCGCTATGAATAACGCCGATTCGCTGGTGCTGGAAGCGCGCGCGGTCCAAAAAGGATTCAGACAAGGACCGCGGCGTGTGGAAGTATTGGAGCATGTTGATTTGCAGGTCTTTCGGGGCAGCTCTGTCTCGATCGTCGGAGCATCGGGTGCCGGGAAGAGCACCTTGCTGCATATTCTCGGTGGCCTCGACCGGCCTGACCAGGGGGATGTGCTGGTGCGAGGTCAGTCCCTCTGGGAGTTGAGCGAGAACGAGCGCGGCCGTTTGCGCAATCGAGAATTTGGCTTCGTCTACCAGTTCCATCACTTGCTGCCGGAGTTCACGGCAGTGGAGAACGTCGCCATGCCCCTGTTGATTCGTGGGGAGGCGGTGGCATCTGCCATGGCAGCAGCCTGCGAGCTACTCGAAAGAGTCGGTTTGAGTCACCGGCTCGACCACAAACCGGGAGAGCTGTCGGGCGGTGAGCGACAACGGGCGGCGGTGGCGCGAGCATTGGTGGGCTCCCCAGCCTGCCTGCTGGCAGACGAGCCCACAGGCAACCTGGATCAACGTACCGCGGAGCAGGTGTTCGGCATGCTGTTGGAGCTGAACGCGGAACTGGACACCAGCCTGGTGATCGTGACCCATGACCGGCATTTGGCCAGACGCATGGACCATTCCCTGGAACTCAGCCTGGGCAGGCTTGAGCAAATGACTTGAGGTTTTAGCGCAGGGGGGATGATGCGGGCAGGGGTGCAGCCGCTGAAGGGGATTCCACTGGCGCTGGCCCTTTCGGTCAGTGCGATGCTGCCACTGGCTCAGCCCGGCCCACCGAACGACTGGGTAACCGTTCTCTGGACTGGCGTTCTGTGCCTTTGCCTCTGGCGCGCACGTACCCGGCACATCGCCGGGTTGCTCTTGCCAGCGCTGCTTTGTCAAACCCTCATCATGGTCAAACTGCACGAACGCTTGCCGGCGGTCCGGGCGGGTGTAACGCAAACCGTCACCGGAACCATCGCCGGCCTTCCAGCTGCGTACGACGATATGCAGGAATTTCTGTTTCGACCGGTATCACGTGGGGACGGATTGCCGCGGCTCATACGAGTGCGCTGGTACAACGGTGTTCCGGTGCCAGAAGCAGGGCAGCGCTGGCAACTCGAATTACGGTTGCAACCACCGCGTGGGCGGGTCAATTTCACGGGCAATGATCCTGAGCGAAGATTTTTCGCCCACGGGATTGGCGCCTTGGGCACGGTCGTCACAGGAGAACACCTGCAGGCGGATCCGGCCCCAAGGTGGAACGTGCACCGGTGGCGTGAGGCCCTTCGCCATCGAATGGTGTCGATACTGGAAGATGAGCCCGCTTTCGGGCTGATTCTGGCACTGTCCATAGGGGACCGCAGCCGGATGAGCGAGCAACAGTGGCAGACCCTCGCAACCACGGGTACGGGACATTTGTTGGCCATCTCGGGCTTGCACATCGGTTTTGCCGCTTTACTCGGGTTCCGCATTGGCTGGCTGTCACAATGGCTGATTCCTTTTGCAATGCGTTTGCGGCTGGGTTTGCTTCCGGCCTGGTTTGGAGCCATTGCGGCGGCAGTGTCCTACGCTGGGCTGGCTGGATTCAGTGTCAGTACCCGGCGAGCCCTGGTGATGCTGTTGGTCCTGATGGCGGCCCGGCTAACGCGACGGAGTCTGCACCCTTTTCAGCCCTGGGCGCTGGCGCTAATGCTGGTGCTCCTGCTTGATCCGCTGGCGCCCCTGCAGCCGGGCTACTGGATGTCTTTTGCCGCCGTTGCCGTCCTCGTGTGGCAGTTCTCACCACGGACATATCCGGGAGGCCCCGTACGTCAGGCGTTGCTGGCCCAGGCTGCGATCATGCTGGTTATGCTGCCTCTGGGGATGTTCTGGTTTCAACGTGTTTCGGTACTCAGCCTGCCTGCCAACTTGCTGGCTATTCCCTCGGTCAGCCTGATCATCGTTCCGTTGGTGCTGGCTGGCCTGGCTTTACTCAACCTGACCCCATCCAGCCTCGCGGCCGTATTCCTGCTGCCGGCTGCCTGGGCCGCAGATGGTCTGGTGCGGGCCCTGAGTTGGCTGGCCTCGATTGGGGAACTGTTGTCCCGGCCCACCGGGGCGCCTGCCTTTTCCCTGGTGTTGCTGGCGACCGCCGGCCTGCTGTTTGCGCTATGGCCACGGGCCCTTCGGCTTCGCTGGCTGTCGCTGGCGTTGTTGTGCCCGGTTCTCGGGACTCGTCCCGGCCAATTGTCTCGTGGAGCTATCGATCTCCATCTGCTGGACGTCGGCCAAGGGCTGGCGGCGCTGATCGAGACGCCGCGGCAGGTAACTCTCTATGACACGGGGCCCGGCCAGCCCGGACGTTGGGACCTCTCATCTGAGGTCATCGAGCCGGCCGTCAGGCAGTCCAGGCAAAAGGCGTTGACCCGAATCCTCGTTAGTCACGGTGACCTCGATCATGCGGGCGGGTTCACGACGCTGAGTGCGGCGTTTCCCGGCGCAGACCGAAGGATCAATGCCCGAGTGGCCGCAGGGAGGGATGTAGCCTGCAATACGGGATTAAACTGGGATGACTCAGGCGTGGCCGGCCGTATTTTGCATCCTACGCCGTGGCTGCCTTACCTGGGCAACCTCAGCTCGTGTGTCCTCAGTCTGCGAACCTCAGGGTGGTCGCTGTTGTTGCCCGGAGACATCGACCACGCCGTCGAAGAGCGCCTGGTGAATCAAGGCCTGGAAGAGCACGATATCCTCGTGGCGCCGCATCATGGCAGCAGAACCTCTTCTTCACGCGGGTTTATCCGGGCCGTTGCGCCAGATTGGGTACTGATTCCGGCTGGAAGCGGGAACCGCTTTGGCTTTCCTCACGCCGAGGTCGTGCAACGGTACCGGGTGTCCGGCGCACGGGTGGCCTCGGTGTCAGACTGTGGCGCGCTCCGGCTGCGACTCAGGCCCGGGCAGACGGCGGGTTTGGAATCTGCCCGAAGAGTACGTAATGCCATCTGGCGTTGGCCGCCCGCCCGGGAATGCCCCTGATCGCGACTGGCCGCTGTTCGGGTTCGAGCCAAAGGTCCTGAATGGGCTGGCGGCGGCGCTTTGCGGTATCATGCGCGCGTCAATGCGATCATAAGGAGTTGTATTCGCATGCTGGAAATCATCCTGGCGGGTGGTTGGCTGATGGCCCCCATCCTGTTGTGTTCCACCCTGGCGGCCGCGATCATCATTGAGCGGTTCTGGTCATTGAGGCGTGGCAATGTCGTGCCTG
The DNA here is from genome assembly GCA_024640045.1 of Chromatiales bacterium. GTDB lineage: Bacteria > Pseudomonadota > Gammaproteobacteria > Xanthomonadales > SZUA-36 > WTJD01. The sequence continues at coordinate 12,137 of JAHEFS010000022.1, forward strand.
AAGGTCTCGGAGATACCGTCCGGGGCTGGGCAGCTCACAATGAGTTGGACCTACCCAAAATCAACCAGTTGAGATCCGAGTCCGCGCTGGGCCGCGTGCTGGCTGCCGCCCTGATTAACCGTCATCGCTCACGTGAGATTATCAAGGAAGCCGTCGAGGACACCGGGCGGCACGTGGTGCACGAACTGGAGCGGTTCCTCAACACGCTTGGAACCATTGCGGGTATTGCGCCCCTGCTGGGCCTGCTCGGCACTGTCATCGGTATGATCCGGGTGTTTTCCGCGATCATGCTTCACGGTGTCGGCAACGCCAATGAACTGGCGGGCGGAATCTCGGAGGCTCTGATTACCACGGCCGCGGGTTTGACCGTGGCGATTCCCAGTTATTTCTTTTATCGCTATTTTCAGGGCATGGTGGCCGAATACGTGGTCTCGATGGAGGAACAGGCCATCGGGTTGATCGAGGCCATGGAGCGCGGCCAGAACTCGGGCGCACGCAGCGAATCTTCCGCCTGAGGGAAACGGACCGCAGCCGTGAATCTTAAACCCAGGATTAAACAGGACCCGGAGATCAATTTGACTTCGTTGATCGACGTGGTCTTTTTGTTACTGATCTTCTTCATGGTCTCGACGACTTTCGAGCGACAGGCGGCGCTGCGTATCGATTTACCCGAAGCCAGCGTGGCTCCTGCGCCGCAGGAAAACATCAAACGGCTTGAGCTGATTATCGACCCCAGGGGGCGTATGTACCTCAATGACCGCCAGTTGGTCGATAACCGGGCAGAGACGATTGAAGCCGCCTTGCTGGAGATTTCCGGCGATGCGCGCGACATACCTGTTCTGCTTCGCGCAGATGCCATGACGCCCCACCATTTCGTGGTAACCGCGATGGATGTCACCAGCCGCCTCGGGTTCTCGCGACTTTCCATTGCCACAGAACACGCGCCCGGCACGGTCGAATGACGGCTGCGGCGGAGGGTACGACTCCGGGCGAAATTTATCGCCGTCTGTGGGGCTACACGCGAAAGTACTGGCCGATGTTTCTGCTTGGGCTTATCGGTGTGAGTCTCGATGCAGCCATGCAGGCGCTTTTTATCAAGTTTATCGAACCGCTGATCGACCGGGTTTTCGTTGAGAAGGACGCAGTGTTCGGCCTTTACCTGGCCGGTGGCATCATGGTGGTCATCCTGGTTCGCATTGCCGGAAACTTCGCCGGCATGTATGGCATGGAATGGACCGGCCGGCGTGTGATTGCCGATTTGCGGGCGGAGCTCTTCGACAGCTACCTGGGGCTGCCTGCGACCTTTTTCGATCGATTCAGCGCCGGACAGCTGATCTCCAAGCTGGCCTACAACAGTGAGCAGGTTGCCCAGGCTGCAACCAATGCGATTGTCTCGGCCTTGCGCGACATCATGCTGGTCATATATCTGTTGATCGTGATGCTCAGCATCAATGCCCGGCTCACCGCCATCATGCTGCTTCTCGCTCCGGCGGTCGCCATCGTCGTCACGATCGTCAGCGGCCGTTTTCGCAAGATCAGCCGGCGCATACAGGAGTCGATGGGGGACGTGTCACACGTCACCGAGGAAGCCGTTACCGGGCATCGCGTGGTCAAGGTTTTTGCCGGACATGCAACTGAACGCAAGCGCTTCAGTGACGTGAACGAGAGAACCCGGCGCCTCCACATGCGCATGGTTTCGACCCACCTGCTCAGTTCCTCGATGGTGCAGTTGGCTGCAGGCCTGGCCATGGTCGTCCTCATGGTTATCTCCACACGGCCTTCGATGCTGGACCACATTACCGCCGGCAATTTCACGGCAATTTTCTTTGCCATGGTGGCGACCATTCCGCCACTAAAGCGTTTGACCAGTGTGCAGACTGCCGTGCAGCGGGGTATCGCAGCCGCGGAGAGCCTGTTCCTGGTCATCGATGACGATCGCGAAGAGGACACCGGCGAATTGGAAATCGGGCGGGTCCAGGGCGACCTGGTGTTCGATGCGGTCAGCTTCAATTACCCGGGAAGTGAGCGCAGGGTTCTCGATCAGGTCAGTTTCCGGGTGCCAGCCGGCAGCGTGACTGCCCTGGTCGGTCACTCAGGCAGCGGCAAGACAACGCTGGCCGGGCTTCTACCCAGGTTTTACAACTATAACGAGGGCCACATTCTGCTGGACGGGCAGGAGTTATCGAACTACAAGCTCGATGCCTTGCGCAGGCAAATCGCGCTGGTTAGCCAGGACGTTGTCCTGTTTAACGACACCATCGCTGGCAACATCGCCTACGGAGCGCTGACTGGCGCACCGCGCGAAGCCATTGTAGAAGCGGCCCGGTCGGCGCATGCGCTTGAGTTCATCGAAAAACTACCCCAGGGTTTCGACACCCCCGTCGGTGAAAACGGCATGCGGCTCTCGGGCGGCCAACGTCAGAGGCTGGCGATCGCGAGGGCACTGCTGAAGGATGCACCAATCCTGATTCTCGACGAAGCGACTTCCGCGCTGGACAGCCAGTCCGAAAGAGCGATCCAGGAGGCTTTCGCCGAGGTAATGAAGAACCGGACAACGCTGGTGATCGCGCATCGCCTTTCGACCATTGAGAGTGCTGACCAGGTGGTGGTGCTCGCCAACGGCAAGGTCATCGAATCCGGTACCCATCAATCACTACTCGATCAACACGGCACCTACGCCCGTCTGTATCAGACCCAGTTCGGCGAGGTTGAAGCGTCAGGACAGTTATGAGCGCAGGGTTTGCTGCAATCATGACCTACATGTTTTCATGATCCGCTCACGCCTTGAGTCTTTGGTCACCCGAAGGTGGTACGGCGGACAGCCGCCAGGGTTTTTCCTGCGCTTGCTGGAAACTTTGTACGTCCTGCTTTTTCGCTGGTCACAAAGGCGTGCCCAAGCGCGATTCGCCGTTGACCTTGCCAACCGCCCAATTGTGGTCGTCGGCAACATAACGGCGGGCGGTACCGGCAAAACCCCCCTGGTGATCCGTCTGTGCGCGTTGCTTCAGGCAGCAGGCCTGACGCCCGGAGTGGTTTCCAGTGGCTATGGGCGTGAAGGCAAGGGCTTGGTTGTGGTTGATGGTTCCCAGCCGATAGCCCTGGCGGGCGATGAGCCCAGCCTGATACACCAACGCACGGGGGTCAAGGTAGCGGTTGGACCGGACCGGTCGGCTGCTGCAAGGCGGTTGTTCCAGTTGGGCGTGGACGTCGTGATTTCTGACGACGGCCTGCAGCGCCCGAATTTCCCGCGCCAGTTCGAAATCTGCGTGGTCGATGGCGAGCGCCTTATCGGAAATGGCCATCTGTTGCCGGCCGGCCCGTTGAGGGAACCCGCAGACCGTCTCGATCGGGTGGATGCAGTGGTCATCAACGGGCAGGGCCCGGTATTGGAGAAGACAGCACCTGCGGTTCGTATGAACCTGGCACCGGGCGCGCTGACCCGGCTCGACCACCAGGAGCAACTGGAACTGGCTGCCTGGCAGAAGCGGGTCGGTGAGCAGTCGGTATTCGCGATTGCGGGAATCGGTCATCCGCAGCGTTTTTTCGCTTTGCTGACCCACTTGGGTATCGCACACCGTGCCCGTGCCTTTCCGGACCATCATGCCTATACTTCCGCTGACTTTACGGGTGTCAAAGGAAGCGCGATCGTGATGACGGAAAAGGACGCTGTGAAGTGCCAGGGCCTTGGCCTGGCAAATGCCTGGTTTCTGCCGGTCACTGCGCGGTTGCCCGCAGAGTGGGAAAAATATTTTGTCGCAAGCATTCAACAGATCGTGGAGCAGGGGAGGGACAAGCCATGAGCCAGACTCCTGACTACGTCATCGTCATTCCGGCCCGCTTCGCCTCGGAACGGTTGCCCGGCAAGATGCTGTTGGAGGTCTCAGGTCGGTCTTTGCTGGAGCATACCTGGCGCCGGGCACTCGATTCTGCCGCCGGTCAGGTGGTCATTGCCACCGACAATAATCAAATTCATTCCGTCGCGACCGCCTTTGGTGCGGAAGTGGTCATGACCGCGTCATCGCATCGGAGCGGCAGTGACCGCATCGCCGAGTGCGCGCGGATCCAGGGCTGGAAAGAAGATCAGGTTATCGTCAATTTGCAGGGAGATGAGCCCCTGATGCCGGCAGAATGCCTCGACCAGGTGGCCAGTTTGCTGGGCGCGCATCCCGATACCGATGTGGCGACCCTTTACGCCCTGGTCGCATCAGCCGCGGAAGTGAACAATCCCAACGTGGTCAAGGTGGTCGCGCGCCATGATGGACACGCGCTGCTGTTCAGTCGGTCCGGTATCCCTGTGGCGCGGGATTTTAATGATGTGGCAGAGGCCATGAGTTCCGGCATCAAGTGGCGCCGGCATCTGGGACTCTACGCGTATCGCAGAAGGGCGTTGGACTGGTTTGCGAAGACACCGGCGACCCCTTTAGAGATGGCGGAAAAGCTGGAACAGCTTCGCTTCCTGGAATGTGGTCGGCGCATCGTCCTGGCGCGAGCCCGGATGGATATACCGCCAGGGGTAGACACGCAGGCGGACCTGGATCGCGTGCGTGACATTATCTCAGAATAGATATCATATAAACTTTATAACAATATGATTAATATATTATTTGTATGCATGGGAAATATCTGTCGCTCCCCGTCTGCAGAAGGTTTCTTTCGACTGCATCTCGAGCGAAGCGGGCTCGAAAGCCACTTTCACATCGATTCCGCCGGCACCCACGGGTACCACACCGGACAGGCGCCTGACGAGCGGGCGATCCGGGAGGCCGCAGGATTCAATGTTGATATCGCACCGTTGCGAGCCCGGCAGGTGGTCACCTCAGATTTTCATCGCTTTCACCACATACTCGCCATGGATCGCCACAATCTCGAACTGCTGGCCCGGCAGGCACCGGTCGAAAGCCGGGCAGATCTTCGCTTGATGATGTCCTTCGCACGCCAGCCAGGACCTGACGAGGTGCCTGACCCCTACTATGGCTCACAAAGCGATTTCCACTACATGTGCCAGTTACTGGACGATGCCACCCGGGGCCTGCTCGAGCACTTGCAACCCGGGCGAGGCCCGGACTGAAAGCAGGTCGTGAGTCAGCGCGAGTTCGACGGCAAAACGAGTGCGCGGCGCCTGCCGACCGGGCCGGGTGTTTACGTGATGCGCGATGGCGATGGCGAGACCCTGTACGTCGGCAAGGCGGCTAACCTGCGCAAAAGGGTGGCGAGCTACTTCGATGCGCGCCCCAAGTCTGACCGCATCACGCGAATGGTAGGTCGCATTTGCGCCATCGAAGTCAGTCTCACCCGCTCTGAAGGCGAAGCACTGTTGCTGGAAAATGAGTGGATCAAGTCCCTCAAGCCCCGCTACAACGTGCTTTTGCGCGATGACAAGAGCTACCCGTGGTTGATGGTGACTTCCGATCACGAGTTTCCCAGGGTGGCCTTTCACCGGGGGGCGCGCAGCCCGGCAAGACGCTATTTCGGGCCTTATCCATCGGCCCGGTCGGTTCGGGAGAGCATTAACCTGATGCAAAAAATTTTTCGCATCAGAAATTGTGAAGACAGCTACTTTGCGCATCGAAGCCGCCCGTGCCTGCAATTTCAGATCAAACGCTGCACCGCGCCTTGTGTTGGTCTGGTGACCGAAGAGGCTTATGCCCAGCAGATCGATGACGCCATGCTTTACCTGAACGGTCACAGCAGCCGGGTGATTGAACGGCTCATCCGGCGCATGGAAGTCGCCGCCGATGAGCAGGAGTATGAGCAGGCCGCGACCTTTCGTGATCAGATCAACGCCCTGAAGAGCATGCAGGCGGGACATTGGCAGCCGGGCAGGGGCGGTAATGTCGACCTGTTGGCGCTGGCACGAGAAGGAAAGGCCGTCTGTGTGCAGGTGGTGTCCTTTCGTGGCGGCCGTAATATCGGGCAACGCAGCTACTTTCCGACCCAGGCCGATGGAGTCGAAGACCCGGACGTGTTGCAGGCATTTCTCGGGCAGTACTACCGAGAGCGGATGCCTCCTGCCCAGTTGATCGTGTCACACGATTTGCCCGGTCAGGCGCTGTTTGAGGCGGTTTTTTCCGAACGCAGCGGACGCAAGGTCGGCATACAGTCCCGGCCGCGCGGAGAACGAAGGGAATGGTTGCTGTTGACCCTGGGTAATGCCCGGAACGCGCTGAACATGAAGCTGGCCGGTGGCGAGCGCAACGCGGCCCAATCAGAAGCCCTGCAGGAACTGCTCGGTCTCGATGCCACGCCGGAGTCACTGGAGTGTTTTGATATTTCGCATTTTGGCGGAGGGCAAACAGTCGGGGCCTGCGTGGCCTTCGACGGCAATGGGCCTGTCAAGTCCCGTTACCGCCGCTACAACCTTAAAGACATTACGCCCGGTGACGATTACGCGGCAATGGAGCAGGTGTTGCTTCGTCGTTATCGCCACGCTGCCGAAGGCGAGGGAGCATTGCCCGACGTGATCCTGATCGACGGAGGCCGTGGTCAGCTTGCCCGTTCGCTGGCAGCGCTGGAAGAACTGGGTCTTTCGGGTCTGACCGTGGTGGGTATCTCAAAGGGGCCCGCGCGGCGGCCGGGTTACGAAGAGTGGGTACTGCCGGATGGCAGAAGTGAAATCCCGGGACCGGAGTCACCGGCCTCACACCTGGTGCAGAAAATACGGGATGAAGCGCACCGCTTTGCGATCACGGGTCACCGGGGGCAGCGCCAGAAGGCATCAGTGCGCTCGGAACTGGAAGAAATTCCCGGTATCGGCGCCGGGCGCAGGCGTGCGCTTCTTTCCCATTTTGGGGGCATCAAGGGCGTCCGCTCGGCCAGCGCGGAACAACTCGCCAGCGTTCCGGGCATCAGCAAGTCACTGGCCGGGAAGATATTCAAAGCCCTGCACTGATCCCGAGAAACCGTGGTCAGTTGTCGGTGGCGGTAGGCTGCAACAGTCTGCGATAATGGCGACGCTAATCCCGTGCTGTGAGACATGCCATGCCCATGACGGCCCCCATGATCCTGACCTTGCTGAGAATCGTACTGATTCCGGTCCTCGTGGTGTTTTTCTACCTGCCCTTCACGTGGACCAATGTGGCCTGTGTCGTGATTTTCGTCTCCGCAGCGATAACAGACTGGCTGGATGGTTACATCGCGCGCAAGATGGGGCTGCTCACCAGTTTTGGGGCATTTCTGGATCCTGTGGCAGACAAGCTCATGGTGGCGACCGCGTTGGTTTTACTGGTCCAGAATCCGCCACCTTTGTATATTCATCCTGTGGCGTTTACCCTGGCGGCCGCTGTGATTATCGGTCGTGAAATCGCCATCTCGGCACTCCGCGAATGGATGTCAGAAATCGGGGAACGGGCCCGTGTCGAGGTTTCAGGCATCGGCAAGCTGAAGACCATTTTCCAGATGACTGCGATCTCTTTCCTGCTGTACGAGGAAGATCTCCTTGGGCTGCCAATCGCTCTCCTGGGTGAACTCTTGTTATACCTGGCCGCTGCGCTGACTCTGTGGTCCATGTGGGTATATTTGCACTCAGCCTGGCCCATCCTCAGCAAGCAGTCAGAGCCCGACACCAGGAATTGACGGGCGGCGTGAGTAGCCAGACTGTCAGCCGTCGCGTCACGCCTACCGTTCTGGTGGGGCGGGTTGCGATCGGCAGCGAGCATCCGGTAGTGGTCCAGTCGATGACCAATACCGATACCGAAGACGTCAAGGCGACCGCGAAGCAAGTGGCTCAACTCGCCAGAGCCGGCTCGGAACTGGTGCGGATCACCGTCAATACCGAGCAGGCAGCGGCGTGCGTCCCCGCCATCCGTGAACGTCTGGACATGATGGGCTGCGATGTTCCGCTGATCGGTGACTTTCACTACAACGGCCACCTGTTGCTGGAAAAGTATCCGGAATGCGCGCGGGTGCTGGACAAGTATCGTATCAATCCCGGGAACGTCGGGTTTGGGCGCAAGCGGGACAAGCAATTCGCCACCATCATCGAGCTTGCACTCAAATACGACAAGCCGGTCCGGATCGGCGTGAACTGGGGCAGTCTGGATGACCGCTTGCTGAAGGCCATGATGGATGAGAACGCGGCCATGCCGGACCCACAGCCAGCGGAGATCGTTATGCGTGATGCGCTGGTGCGCTCAGCCCTGGACAGCGCCGCCGAGGCGGAACAACTGGGCCTGTCACGCGAGCGGATTATTCTTTCCTGCAAAGTCAGTGCCGTGCAGGACCTGATCAGTGTCTACCGCACTTTGGCCGGACGTTGCGACTACCCGCTGCATCTCGGGCTGACCGAAGCGGGTATGGGAAGCAAGGGCATCGTCTCATCTACAGCCGCGCTCGCCGTGCTGTTGCAAGAGGGCATCGGCGACACGATCCGGATTTCGCTCACCCCAGAGCCGGAGCAGTCGCGCAGTGACGAAGTGGTGGTTGCGCAGGAACTGTTGCAGAGCATGGGGCTGCGGGCCTTCACGCCAATGGTAACGGCTTGCCCTGGTTGTGGCCGCACGACCAGCACATTCTTCCAGGCCCTGGCCAGGGATGTCACGGACCATGTCCGTCAACGGATGCCGGAATGGCGCTTGCGCTATGACGGGGTCGAAAATCTCAACCTCGCGGTCATGGGCTGTATCGTCAACGGGCCCGGTGAAAGCCGGCATGCGGATATCGGCATCAGCTTGCCAGGTACCGGGGAGGCGCCGGTGGCACCGGTTTTCATCGACGGCGAGAAGCGCGAAACCCTGCGCGGTGAAGGCCTGACCCACCGTTTTCTCGAAATCATCGACGAGTACGTCGACCGGAATTACCCGGAAAAACCCGCTTGAACGACAGCAAGAACACGCCCCCACCGGGTTCCATGGCGGCCCGTGCCGACCGGCACGTCTTGTACCAGGCGTCTGTTCAGGACGTCGAGGCCGAGATCGATTTCATCGAGGAAACCTGGGCTTCCCTGCGGGGCGAGCCGGCCACGCTGCTGCGCGAAGACTTTTGCGGTACGGCCAATACTGCGTGTGAATGGGTGCGCCGCCAGCCGTGGCACGAGGCATTCGGTGTCGATCTCGACGGGGCGGTGCTGCAGTGGGGACGCGCGCACAACCTTGAAAGCCTGAACCCGGAGCAGCAGGCGCGCATCAGACTGATTCAAGGTGATGTCTGCGAAGTGCGAGCCGAACTGGCCGATATCATCCTGGCGATGAATTTCAGCTACTTCCTGTTCCTGACCCGTGACGGGCTCAGGCGATACTTCGAGAACGTGCTGGCCGGACTGAAGGATGAGGGTATTTTTTTCCTGGACGCCTACGGAGGTTACGAAGCTCCGATGGAATTGGAAGAACCGCGCGATTGTGGTGAGTTCACTTACATCTGGGAGCAGGCTTCGTTCAATCCCATCGATTCGCTGATGACCTGTCTGATTCACTTCGAATTCCCCGATGGTTCGCGCCTGGACCGGGCTTTCAGTTATCACTGGCGTCTCTGGACTTTGCCGGAGATCCAGGAAATTCTGAAAGAATCCGGCTTCCGGCAAGTGGACGTCTACTGGGAGGGGACCGATGAAGAAAGCAATGAGGGCAACGGTATCTACGAACCGGCCACGATGGGGGATGCTGACCCGGGCTGGGTCTGCTATGTCGTCGCTCAGCCCTGAGCGGCCGTCAGGGTAACCGGTTGTCCGGGCCCGGTCGGGCACTCCAGAGCACTGCGTGATTCATCCCTGCGGCTTCCAGGCTCGTGGGTTCGAACGAGCCATCGCCCCGTGCGACCAGTAACACCAAGGTCTTGCTGCGGTCGATATGGACCCGGTCGACCACGACAGCCTTGGCACCGTCGCCCCCGGTCAATTCGACCTCGTTCATGGCTTCAACAGGCAGTTGGCCGTCCACCAGGCACACCAATGGATGGCGTTTGAGTTTGCCGAGGTAATGTGTCCGTGCGATCACTTCCTGACCTGGGTAGCAACCCTTGCGAAAACTCAGTGCGCCAATCGCTTCCATACCGAGCATCTGGGGCAGGAACTGGGCTGAAGTGGCGGTGTTCAGCCAGGCGGTGCCAGCCAACACTTCCTGGCTGCGCCAGGCTTCGATTTTGCCATCAGCTTGTGCGAGTTGTTCGGAGGCGGAAGCTGAGGGCAGGGCGGCATAACGGCCCGCCACGCTGTTGAAGAGCACGTAATCGCAGTCGGGGGATTCCGTTCCCTCCAGTCCACAAACCTGCAGGTCTTCCCGATGCACAATCGAGACCTTTGCCCGCAGGATATAGCGGGCCAGCCAATCGCTCAGGGTTTGGGCCAGACTGGCCGCGCAAATGACCAGCATACGATCATTCTCCCCGGTGATCAGCAGGGTCCCCAACACCCGGCCAGCGGGGTTGCAGCAAGCGGCAAATCGGGCCGAATCCGGACTGATTCCTGCCAGGTCGGCAGTTAACTGGCCCTGCAGGAATTGACCTGCGTCATGGCCGCTAAATTCAAGCACTGAAAGATAGTCGAGAACGATCATTTCCTGTTGCATACGCCGGTCGTTGCCGCCACTATGTAGCCTGTCTGAAATGGTAGCCAGAGGGCACCAATTCAAGGCGGGCCCTGATTGAAGTGGTGGGGCCGGAAGTTTAGTCTAGGCGTTGTCTTACCGGGAGCACCGGCTTCCGGGTGACGATTACGCCCATGCAATGAAAATGGACAAGAAGCAGTCGCAACAACCCCAATCCGTGGATGGCACCGAAGGCAGGAAGAGCGAAGACCACGCTCCCACCGACAGGAAACCGCGCGAGATTGGCGGCCGAAACGGCCCCGAGCCCACTCGCTTCGGCGATTGGGAGAAAGGTGGTCGTTGCGTGGACTTCTGATCTCATGGCAAGTACTCAGTAAGGGAAACCTATCGTGAAGAACAAAGCGGATCAGCGACCCATCTCGCCCTATCTGATCGGGCCCTATTACAAGCCGCAACTGACATCGATGCTGTCCATCACCAGCCGTCTGGCAGGAGTGTTCATGACCGCAATGACGCTGCCGGTGATGTTCCTGTACCTGTTGGCGGTCGCAGCGGGGCCAGATTCCTACGATCTGATGATGGGCCTGTTGACCAGTCTCCCAGGTAAGGTTTTTTGCCTGGTCAACCTGGCGATGATGTGTTGGCATTTCTGCAACAGCATCCGTCACCTCACCTGGGACACCGGCAAGATGCTCAGCCTTGAGGGGATTTACAACTCGGGTTACATCGCGGTCGTCTGCGCAGCCGCGTTGTATGCGCTGGTACTTTGGAGGATTCTGACATGAGCGAATCAAAGCATGGCGGTCTCGGCCACTGGAAAAATCAGCGCATCAGTTCCGTATTGTTGATGCCACTCATCCTGTGGCTGCTGTGGACTTTCACTGCGTTGGCCGGCGCGGATCACGCCGCAGCGGTCGCATTCTTCCGCTCACCCCTGCAAGCCTTCATGGCGATTCTGACAGCGGGTGTACTGGTCTATCACGCCCAAAGTGGCGTGACCGTGGTCGTTGAGGACTACCTCTACCCACCGTGGCTGCAGCAGGTTGCTATCTGGCTCACCCGCATCGGTTGTCTGGTCGGATTTCTTGCAACCGTCTACACCATTTATACCGTCTGGCAGGGGGTCTGAGCCATGAGTCGTGACTATCAATTGGTTGAACACAAATACGATGTCGTGGTGGTTGGAGCCGGCGGTGCTGGCCTGCGGGCTACCATGGGCATGGCGGCTACCGGTCTTTCCACAGCCTGTATTTCAAAGTTATTCCCGACCCGCAGCCATACGGTCGCGGCCCAGGGTGGCATGTCTGCCGCGCTGGGTAACATGGGTGACGACGACTGGCGTTGGCACATGTACGACACGGTCAAGGGCTCGGATTGGCTCGGTGACCAGGACGCCATCGAATACATGTGCCGGGAAGCCGTTCCCTCCGTGATTGAACTGGAACATTTCGGAGTGCCTTTCTCACGGACCGAGGAGGGCAAGATTTACCAACGGCCGTTCGGCGGCATGACAACCCACATGGGCAAGGGCATCGCCCAACGGACCGCGGCAGCGGCTGACCGGACCGGGCATGCCATCCTGCACGCGCTTTACCAGCAGTCGCTGAAGCATGACGCGACGTTTTACATCGAATATTTCGCCATTGACCTGTTGATGGATGCAGACGGCGCTTGCCGCGGCGTATTGGCCTGGAACCTGGCTGACGGCACCTTGCACCTGTTTCGCGCCCATGCGGTCATCCTGGCCACGGGCGGTTATGGGCGCAGTTATTTCTCCGCCACTTCGGCCCACACTTGCACGGGTGACGGTAACGGCATGGTACTGCGGGCCGGTCTGCCGCTCGAGGACATGGAATTCGTGCAGTTCCACCCAACCGGTATCTATGGTGCAGGGTGCCTCATCACAGAGGGCGTTCGCGGCGAGGGTGGGTTCCTGACCAACTCCGAAGGCGAGCGCTTCATGGAGCGCTACGCGCCCAACGCGAAGGACCTGGCATCTCGCGATGTTGTCAGCCGGGCGATGACCATCGAAATCCGAGAGGGCAGGGGTGTCGGTCCGAAGAAAGATCACATTTTTCTGAACCTGCAGCATCTCGGCCGCGAAGTCATCGAAGAACGTTTGCCGGGCATCTCCGAGACGGCGGAAATTTTTGCCGGTGTCGATACTTCAAAAGACCCGATCCCGGTGCTGCCGACCGTGCACTACAACATGGGCGGTATTCCCACCAACTATCGCGGTGAGTATGTCCGTCATGAAGATGACGGCGGCGAGACCGTGGTGCCCGGGCTGTTCGCCATCGGCGAGGCGGCCTGCGTGTCTGTGCACGGCGCCAACCGCCTGGGTTCGAACTCATTGCTTGACCTGATCGTCTTTGGCCGTGCCGCTGCACAGCGCGCAGCTGAGGTCATTAAGCCAGGTACTCCGCACCCCGAGGTGTATCAGCCCTGGCTGGACAAGGTGCTGAATGATTTTGACGGCCTGCGTAACGCCAAAGGCAAGCGTTCGACCGCCGAAATCCGGGATGACATGCAGCAAGTCATGCAGAACAACGCCGCGGTTTTCCGAACCGGCGAGGTTTTGCAGGAAGGCTGCAAGTTGATCAGTGAGGTCTGGGACAGCTTCGAGCAAATCGGCATTACCGACCGCTCCATGGTCTGGAACTCAGACCTGGCTGAAACACTGGAATTGCGCAACCTTCTGTCTTGCGCGGTCACCACCATGTATTCCGCCGAGAACCGCAAGGAAAGCCGGGGTGCACATGCCCGGGAGGACTACCCGGATCGTGATGACGAAAACTGGATGAAACATTCCATGATCACTCTGGATGAAAAAGGACAGGTCGAATTCAACTACCGGCCGGTGCATATGCGCACACTCAGCGATGACGTTGAGGTGGTGCCGCCCCAGGCCAGAGTGTACTGACGAGGACGCGAGGAAATCTCATGCTGCAAATGCGACTGCCCGCGAATTCGCGGATTACCAAGGGTAAAGTCTTTCCGGCGGCCACGGGTGCCAAACGGGTCAAGAAGTTCCTGATCTACCGGTGGGACCCCGATGCTGGCGCCAACCCCCGGGTTGATACGTTTGAAGTCGATCTGGACGATTGCGGGCCGATGATCCTGGACGCCATCATCAAGATCAAGGACGAGGTGGACGCGACGTTGACGTTCCGGCGTTCGTGCCGCGAGGGCATCTGCGGTTCCTGCTCAATGAACATCGATGGCACCAACACGCTGGCCTGCACCAAGCCGATCAGTGACATCAAGGGTGACGTGATCATCAATCCGTTACCGCACCTGCCGGTGATCAAGGACCTGGTTCCTGATATGAGCCAGTTCTATGATCAATACGCGAGCATCAAGCCCTGGCTGGTGAGCACGCAGAAGCTGGAGCCGGACACCGAAATGCTGCAGTCGCATGCCGAAAGGGAAAAACTGGACGGTTTGTACGAGTGCATACTGTGCGCCTGCTGTTCGACATCTTGCCCCAGTTACTGGTGGAACGGCGATAAATATCTGGGTCCGGCGACACTACTCCAGGCCTATCGCTGGCTGGTGGACAGCCGAGACGAGAACACCAACGAACGCCTCGACCAACTGGACGATGCCTTCAAGTTGTTCCGTTGCCACACGATCCTTAACTGCACCGCGACCTGTCCCAAGGGGCTGAATCCCGCGCTGGCCATCGCCGAAACCAAGAAGATGCTGCTGTCTCGCAAGGGCCGCTGACGCCGCGACCCATGCCGGACGACATGCGAATCCGAAAGTTGCGCTGGCTATGCCGGCGTGGCATGAAGGAACTCGACATCCTGCTTGAGCCCTTCCTGAGCCGGGAAGCAGAAGCATTGACCAACGGGGCGTGGCCTGACCTGGAGACGTTGTTGGCCGAGGAAGATGACCGCATCTGGCACTGGGTGCTAAACCCCGGCGATTGCGCCAAGTATCCCGAACTGATGAATGCGATCACCCGCAGGGACTGAAGCGCCCCTGCGGCTTGTTTGTGGCAGCGATCTGCGGCTGCGGCGGCTGCGTTGGCTGTTGGCCGCGGTGGGGACCGGCGCCATTCTTCTCACTTCCTTGCCGACCTTCTATCGCCTGACTCTGGCGCTCTGTCCGTTGATCCTGGTGCTGTGGATCGGACAGCGCGGATATACCGCCTGCCGGCTCGAATTGAAAAGCGATGGGCAATGCCAGCTAGATGGGAAGGCGGGAACCCTGAGTCCCGATGCGTGGCTGAGCCGGTACTACGCCGTGCTTCGGGTTCGAGTGGACATGCAAACACACAGTCTGTTGATCAGCGCCTCGCGGCAAGCTAACGGTGAATACCGTAAACTGCTTGGCTGGATGCGGCTGCAGCCCTGGACATCTGACTAGGCCATGACCCGAACTGACTTGAAGATCCTGAACGAAGGACCACTGGATGCTTTGCTGGAAGCCGCAGTGGACGCCATTATCATCAGTGATGAAAAGGGTTTCGTCCTGCGTTTCAACTCGGCCGCGCAGCGTATGTTTGGACTCGCGGAGGAAGACGTACTGGGTCAGAACCTCCGCGTGCTGATGCCCGAGCCTTTCCGCAGTCACCATGATCAATACATGGCCGCACACCGGCAAGGCGGACCGGCCAATATCATTGGTTTCGGGCGGGAAATTGCCGGTTTACGTTCTGACGGACAAGTGTTCCCGATGCACTTGTCCGTGGGGTTGATAGAAGGCGCCGAAAAGGCACGATACGTGGGCATCATCCGCGACCTGAGTGAGGAAAAAGCCACACAGGACATGGTGCGTGAACTCACGGCGCAACTTGCGCACGCCGACCGCCTGGTGATGTTGGGTGAATTGACGGCGGGAATCGCGCATGAGATCAACCAGCC
>JAHEFS010000022.1:27582-29030 GCA_024640045.1 Chromatiales bacterium
GGTCTTTCGATTTGCCGTAATATCGCTATAGCGCACGGTGGAGATTTATCCTATTGCCGGGCCGATGGCGGCGGCGCGGAGTTCCGCCTGAGCCTCCCGCTGGAATTGATAGGTTAGGAGAGCCATTCGAGTGTCAGGAAAAGGCAGCATTTGTATCATCGATGACGACGACGCCGTTCGAGAATCGTTGCGCATACTGCTGTTCGCGGAAGGTTACCAGTCCTGCCAATTTGAATCTGCCGACGAGTTCCTTATGCTGGAATCGGAGCCTGAAGTCGATGTGATCCTGTTGGACATCCGCATGCCGGGCATGGACGGAATGGCACTACACCGCAAGCTGGTGGAGCGGGGGTCCCGTATCCCCGTCATTTTCATCACTGGCCATGGCGATATTCCGCTGGCCGTCGCCGCCATCCAGCGGGGTGCATTCGATTTTCTGACCAAGCCGTTCGAGGATGGTGAATTGTTGAGCAAGATCGATGCGGCTGTTTCCCAGCACAGGACGCTGGTTCGGGAGTTGGGGCTACTCGAACAAGTGCAGGAGCACTATGCCAGCCTGACTGCGCGCGAGACCGACGTGATGCTCAATATCGTCAGTGGGTTGTCGAACAAACGGGTTGCCAACAAGTTGAATATCAGTCCCCGCACGGTGGAGATTCATCGTGCTCGAGTAATGGAGAAAATGGAAGCGGACTCCGTCGCCAGCCTGGTCCGGATGGCTTCCATGCTCCATCTCGATGACTGAACCTGGTTTTATTGGCGCTAAAACTGCTGCATTACGTAGTTTCCCGGATACTCCTCATCGGCCCCAAACGTTAGCATTTCCTTGATGAGTCCGTGTCCTCAAGGCGGAGCGCTACACATGGCCGTTCCAACAATTACGATCACCCTGGTCGAGCCGGACGAGGCCGTCAGATCGGCATTGTCCACGCTGCTGGAGGGCAGGGGCTGGAAAGTATTGGCCCTGGACAACGGCAAGGCACTGGATGAGACTCTCGATGAGGCCACTCCGGAGGTAGTTGTTTGCGAATCCACGTTACCGGACATGAGCGCTGCTAGCGTGCTCGACGCGTGCAATCAGCGTCAAATCCCGTTAGTGTTTCTGGGGCACCAGACAGACGTGCAAAGCGCGGTGGACCTGGTTCGGATGGGCGCCAGGGATTTTCTTGAAAAGCCTTTCCCGCAGGCGAGATTACTCAGTTTGCTCGACAACTTGCTCGATAAAAACGTCAATTGACTCCGCAGTTTGGAAACGGGATGTGCTGTCTATTTGAAACCCGGGAATAAACAATCCAGACGCAGTTTTTGCCGGCAGGCCCTGTCAGTCATGCTTCTTGCCGGACTATCACCCGTGGCACGGCACGCCAACGCACAGCAGAACCAGACGGTCGATGAGGATGAGCCTGCGGCGCAAAGTTTGGGTTACCGACACGATGCAGAGCAGGTGG
>JAHEFS010000118.1 GCA_024640045.1 Chromatiales bacterium
GGGAGCATACAGTGATGGCGCGTGACGCGATCAGGCGTGCAATCGAGAAGGAGGCCGCGGCCAAGAGAGCGGCCCGGGAAACAACCGTGGAAGCGGAAATCGACCAGGGTGCCAGGGAAATTGTGCAGGAGCCAAAGGTCATCAAGATTTCGAAGTTGCAGCCACACTCCAGGACCAGGCCGGTTTCCCGACAAGCCGATGCCAGTCTTTATGCAGTGACAACGGTAGACTCCGGGGAAGCCTCCGGCTTGGACGATGATATGGCCGCGACCCAGGTGATTGAGCCGGCCGAGCATGGGGCTGCCTGGATGGAGGCTGGCAAGGAGCTGGTGGATGGGTTTGAGCTGGATCCCTTCGTGGTCACCCAGGTGCTGGAGAGCGGTCTTGATCTGAATTCCGTGGACGCTGAGTCCATCAAGGCATTCGAGATAGATATGGGTATTATGGTTCCGGGGGCGGTTGAGCCTTCCGGGTCCTTTGTGGCCATAGAAACTACTGGCGAAAAGAAAGGAATGATTGAACGAATCGACAGCATCGAAGACCTGGACGCCCTGGAGTCAATTGAAGCTGCGCTGGCACCCTTGCCGCCTGCCGAGTCGGTGGAGCCTGCCGAACCCGCGGTTGACGAGGCCACCACTGAGTCCCGCATTGAGGCCGGCGAAGTGGAGCAGGCCATCGCCAGGCTCGCTGATGATCCGGACAGCATGCTTGAGGCTTTGTACGAGATGTTCCAGGGGCGTGAGTCGAACCTGCCTGCTGCCCTGGGACAATTGTTTGGTTATCCCGCCATGAGCAGCCGGGAAATTATGTCCCTGGAAGCCAATACCGCGGCCCTGAATCTGAACGATGCGAGGAACCATCGTTGTGTGATCGTGGGGGAGGCGAGTGCTCCCACCGTGTTGTTCTGCGATCCGTTTGACCAGGAACTACGTCCCTGGCTGGAGTCTGCATTGCAGGCGGATCTTCAGTGGGCGCTGGTCTCGCCGGGTGATCTGAATGCCTTTATCTCACGGCGTGAGCAGTCCATGCGTGCCATGGACGCGGTGGTCAAGGATACCGGCGGGAAGGTCGATCTGAATCGGGACATTGACGCCCTTTCCCTGGCATCGATCAGCCAGGACTCCAGTCCCGTGGTGAAACTGGTTCACTCTACCCTGTACGACGCCCTGCGCGCCGGTGCCAGCGATATTCACATTGAGACCGGCGCTGCCGCGTTGGAAATCCGGTATCGGATAGACGGCGTGCTGATGCACGTGGCCTCGGTGGCCGGCGCCGAGGTTGCCGAGCAGGTGGTCTCGCGCATCAAGGTTATGTCGGAGCTGGACATCGCCGAACGACGCATTCCTCAGGATGGACGCTTCAAGAGTTCCTATGACGGCCGACCCATCGATTTCCGTGTTTCCATAATGCCAAGCTCCTTCGGGGAAGATGCCGTGCTGCGTGTGCTGGACAAGCAGGCCGTGACTACCCAGATGACAGAGCTTACTTTGAGCAGCCTGGGCTTTGCCGATGGCATGATCGGGGCCCTCAGGCGCTTGAGCGAGCGACCCTACGGCATGCTGCTGGTCACCGGGCCAACGGGCAGTGGCAAGACCACCACCCTGTATGCGGCCCTGTCCGAGACCAACAGCGGTTATGGCAAGGTCGTCACCATTGAAGACCCGGTGGAATATGAACTGCCCGGCGTGTTGCAGATTCCGGTGAACGAGAAGAAAGGCCTGACCTTTGCACGTGGCTTGCGCTCAATCTTGCGTCATGACCCGGACAAGATCATGGTGGGTGAGATTCGTGATCCGGAAACCGCCCAGATCGCCATCCAGTCGGCCCTGACCGGTCACCTGGTGTTCACCACGGTACATGCCAACAACGTATTCGACGTGCTGAGTCGATTCACGCACATGGGTGTGGATCCCTACAGCTTTGTCTCTGCCCTGAACGGCATCCTTGCGCAGCGTCTGCTGCGCGTTGTCTGCGCCAATTGTGGCGAGAAAATCACACCTACCGCTGCGATGCTGGAGGCCACGGGCGAGCCCGTGGAGATCGCCAGGGGCTTCAACTGGCGGGCTGGTCGTGGCTGCAGCGAGTGTCGGGGAACCGGCTACAAGGGCCGTAAGGCGGTGGGCGAATTGCTGGTGCTGAGCGACGAATTGCGCGAGGCCATCGTGGAGCGCGTACCGGTACGCAAGCTCAAGGAGCTGGCCAGGAAAGAAGGCCTGAAATCCATTAGTTCCGCCGCCATGGACATGGTTCGTGAAGGCGTTACCACCATAGAGGAGGTCCAGCGTGTCACCACTATGGCGTGATGAAATAGGTGCGTTCCTGGGGCCGCGCGGCATTGTGATGGCGCGGATGCAGCGTGGCATACGTCCCCGTTGCAGCATAGAAAATCACCTGGGCCTGGAGTCGGGGCGCGGCAACGACTGGGGGCCGGCGGTTGATGCCTTCCGGCAGCAACTGGAAGATGTGCGTTGGCACAACGCCAATCTCAGGTTGGTCATCTCGGACAGCTGGGCCCATTACAGCTTGCTGCCATGGTCACCTGAACTGGGGCGGGATGCCGAACGTCTGGCCCACGCCCGCCTGATCCTGGGTAAGACCCATGGAGAGAAAGCCAACGAATGGACCGTGAGCGTCAGCGAAGCCATTCCTGGTTCGCCGTCAATTGTCAGTGCGTTGCCGACGGCCTTGATTGAAGAGCTGATATCCCTCAGTGGTGCCTGCAAGTTGAAAATGATTTCTCTGCAACCACATCTGATTGTTGCCTATAACAGCTGGTGCAAGAATCTTGGCAAGCCCACGGCCTGGTTTGCCCTGGTGGACGATGGTTTGCTCTCTGCCATGCACATTACCGATGGCCGCTGTGACGGCATACGCTCGGTGCGTTGCAGTGCCGACTGGGGTGTGGAAATGCAGAGAATGCAATCCATGTGGCGCCTGGCACGGGGCCACAAGGCCGCGGGACCCGTGTATGCGGACGTTCCCCTGCGCCTGCGCAAGCAGACCGAATTGACTAATGAAGACCTGGTTTTTCTGGACACCAGGCGACTGCCACAACATGCCGGTGATCGAGTTTCCATGCTCAAGGCAGGTGCCCTGTGATGCCCGCCCGCATAGACCTGGATTTCGGTCCCGGTGTCCGCCGCACGCCGGTGCTTGGGGTGCTGCTCTTGTTAGCCGGCATTGGCGTGGCCTATGCCACTTTCAGTGACTACCGGGACTCCCTGGTGGAGTCAGAGTTGCTGGACATGAATCTTGCCCGCTACCAGGACCGCTGGAGCCCGTCAGAAAAAGGTCGGGAGACCGTCAAGCCCGCCGCGGTGGCGGCGGCCAAGGCGCGGTTGAATACGCCATGGTCCGATTTGTTCAACGACCTGGAGGCGGCCGGCTCGGATACCGGGGGTGATGTGGCCCTGCTGGAAATTGCACCCGACCTGGAAAAGGGAAGAGTCAGGATTTCCGGCGAGGCACGGACGCTCGTAGCCGCCCTGGATTACGTGTCCAGGCTGCAGAAGGCCGGATCGGTGGTCGACCCCTTGCTGGAAAGACATGAAATGCGAACCGCGGAAAGGGAAAGACCCGTGGAGTTTGAGATTTCCGCTACCTGGAGGGCCAGGCAATGAGTAACCCTAAATCGGTCCAGGTAAGCGAAAACGTAAGACAAACGACGCTTCCGGCAATCCAGGTCAAATCCCTGCCCCAGGTGGTGCGCGACAACGCCCTGCCGGTTATTTACCTGGGGGCGCGGAGAATGGGCAAGACCGGCATTGTGGGTCTGTCCCTGTGTATTTTCAGCCTGGTGATGTTCCTGGCCAATACGTTGCCTCTGCGTGAGCAACTGGCATCCCAGGGCCTGGACCTGGAGCAGGCCCGGGCCGAGCAGGCCCAGCGCGTCAAATCAGGCGCCGGCAGCAGCGCGCCCCGGGATCCGGGAAGCGCGTTCAAACACAGCCTGCCCACCCGCCTGGATACGCCAAAGATCCTGGGCACCCTGGTGGCAGTGGCTGCCTCATCCGGAGTGGTTCTGGAGCGGGGCAACTACACTTATGTGGCGCCGGGCAAGGGCGAGATTGGCCGTTACCAGATTTCCCTGCCCCTGACCGGCAGCTATGCCCAGATCAGGAAGTTCATCGAAAATTCGCTGGCGGCCGTGCCGGCCATGGCCCTGGAAAAATTGCGGGTAGAGCGAAAGAACGTATCCGACTCCGCCATTTCGGCCGAGCTGCAATTCACCGTGATGCTGGGTGAACAGTCATGAATATTAGTTTCTCAAGCAGGTTAAAAGTGCTGATTGTGCTGGCTGCCGGCGTATTCGCCCTGGCCGCGGGAAGCATTTTGCCTGTCCAGTCGCAGGAGACTGAGGCCGTGGATCAGCAGGCTGTGCCACAGGTCAGCATGGACCAGGATCCCATTGTTCAGGATGCCATGGACCAGGATTCCGATGATCAGGCATCTGACGGGCAGCAGAAGCTGGCCGCAATCTCAGCCCCTGATTCGGACCAGTCCGAAGCGGCCCAGGCCGTTGCCGGGTTGCCGGCGCGCAGCCCTCACGACGGGATAAGCATGGATTTGTTCGGTCGCAAGAGCTGGTATACGCCTCCGCCGGCCGCCCCGGTGCGTGAGGTTCGCACCTACCAGGCACCCGCGCCAACGGCCCCGCCATTGCCATTTTCTGTCATGGGAAGTTATGAGGCAGAAGGCGAAGACACCCTGTATTTCCTGGTGAAGGGAGATCGCGTGTTTGACGTCCGGGTGGGCGATGTCCTCGAAGGAACCTACCGCGTGGATGGCCCATCCAACGGGCAACTGAAATTTACATACCTGCCGCTTGATATTAGCCAGGGAATACAACTAGGTGAAGGCCAATGAAAACCCGACTACGCAGGGCAATGCTGATATTAAGCTGTTCAACCATTGTGAGCTGTGCCACCGGCAGTGCGCCCCACAGGGACGGCGTGGAAGCTTTCGATAGCGGCGACTACGAGACCAGCATCGAATTGCTCGAGGAAGCCACCAGGCAAAATCCCGGCAATATGACCTATCAACTGGATCTGAAAACCAAGCGTGACCAAGCGATTCAGCGCCTGGTGGCTGAGGGGGATGCAGCGAGGGCGGCGGGTGAGCTGGATGCCGCGAAGGCAAGTTACAACCGGGCGTTGAAGATTGAAACTCGCAACGGTCGCGCGCTGCGTGGTCTGGACGCCGTGGCCATGGACCGGGTGCATATGGAAATGGTGGAGCAAGCCCAGTCCATGCTGGATCGCGGTGATGTGGATGGCGCCGGCGCCAAGCTCAGGGCAGTACTGTCGGAAGACCCCGGTATGCGGGCCGCAAGGGATATACTGGAAAAAATCGAGTCCGCCAAGCCGCCTGTCAGCCTGACTCCAAGACTGCGTACAGCCAATGATGCACCAGTGACGCTGCAGTTTCGTGATGCCAGCACCAAGATGGTGTTTGAAGTCCTGTCGCGTCAGACCGGCATCAATTTCATTTTTGACAAGGACGTGAAGACCGACGGCAAGACCACGATCTTTGTGCAGAACGTGCCCATCGAGCAGGCCATCGATTTGATTCTTGGCCAGAATCAGCTGGGTCGCCAGATACTCTCCCACAACATGGTCATCGTGTATCCGAACACACCGGTGAAGCAGGAGGAGTACCAGGACCAGGTGATCAAGACTTTTTACGTGACCAACACCGAACCCAAGCAATTCAGCGAAATGCTTAAGACTATGCTGAATGCCAAGACCGTGTTCGTGGATCCGCGGGCCGGCTCAGTGACCATGCGTGATACGCCGGAAGTGGTGCGCATGGCGGAGAGCATGCTGGCATCCGTGGACATTCCCGATGCGGAAGTCCTGATTGAAGTGGAAGTCATGGAGATTACCCGTACCAAGATGGAGCAGCTGGGTATCCAGTATCCGACCTCGGTGACCTTGTCTCCCACGCCGCTGGCGGGGGATCCTCTGGTGATTGCCGACCTGCGTGGCCAGGACTCCACCACCATACAAATCACGCCGGTGCCCATCACCCTGGACCTGGCCAAGGAAGTGGGGACCTCAAACCTCCTGGCCAGCCCCCGGATTCGGGCTCGCAACCATGAGAAGGCCAAGGTCATGATCGGCCAGCGTGTCCCGGTGATCACCAATTCCGTGACGCCGACCAATAATGGCAGCTCCGTGGTGACCGGCAGTGTCCAGTACGTGGATGTGGGTCTGACCCTGGAAGTGGAGCCCACGGTTCACCTGGACAACGAAGTTGCTATCAAGGTGAACCTGGAAGTCAGTAATATCATTCGTGAAATATTCAATTCGACCTCAGGCACCCTCGCGTATCAGATTGGTACCCGCAACGCGAACACCACCCTGCGTCTGCGCAATGGTGAGACTCAGATTCTTGCCGGCCTGATCAACGATAACGACCGTGACACCTCCAATCATGTTCCCGGGCTAGGCGATATGCCTGTGCTTGGACGGCTGTTTGGTTCCAAGAAGACCAGCGGGGAGAAAACCGAGATTGTCCTGTCCATTACTCCCAGGATAATTCGCGCCCAGCCGCGGCCGGCCAGTGAAAACACCGAATTCTGGTATGGCACCGAGTCAAATCTGCGCAGTGGGCCCCTGGTTACCGCCACGTCCTCGTCCAGCGCCGGGGGAAGCGCCAGCAGGAACTACGGAGGCGCCGCGGGTACCTCCCGTGGGACAGCTGACAGGGATTCCGGCGCAGACACGACCGGTGCCAATGAACCGCCGCCATCTCGCCTTGAACTGAACTGGGATGGCCCGGGTCAGGTTTCGGTGGGCGAAGAATTTACGGTGAGTCTCAAGGTGAACAGTCAGGCCGGGCTGGGAACCCTGCGCACGCAGGTGCGCTATGACCACGGGGCATTGGAACTGGCCAGCATGGATGTGGGCGATTTCATACCCTCCCGCCTGAGTGGATCCACCACCACGGAAATCCAGGAACGCGCCGGCCGGGCCAAGCTTGAAATGGGCGGCGCCATGGACGATCCCATATCCGGGAGCGGCACCCTGGTGACCCTGCGCTTCAAGGCCCTGACGGCAAGACCCACGTCCATGATAGCGGTGCAACAGTTTGCCGCCACAGGTGCAGACGGGAAGTCCGTCCCGGTCATGGCGCCTCGCCCGCTGAATGTGGTTGTGACCCAGTAATTCGTGATGTCTGATATGCGCGCCAGGGGATTCACGTTAATTGAGCTGGTGATCACGGTTGCCATCGTGGGAATGTTGGCCACGGCGGCCCTGCCCCTGGCGGAAATCGGGTTTCGCCGGGCCAAGGAACAGGACCTCAGAGCGGCCCTGTATCAAATTCGCACGGCGCTGGATGAGTACAAGGCAGCCGCCGATGCCGGGCGAATAGAAATGGAACTGGGGGAGTCCGGCTATCCGCCCACCCTGGACGATCTGGTGACAGGGGTGGTGGACATCAAGACCCCGGATGCCAGGAAAATGTATTTTCTCCGTCGCCTGCCGCGGGATCCGTTTTATCCGGATGGTTCGGCCTCGGCGTCCGAGACCTGGGGCCTCAGGTCCTACGCCAGCGAGCCCCAGGATCCCCAGCCTGGCGAGGATGTCTTCGACGTGTATTCCATGTCTTCGGGAGTGGGCCTGAATGGCGTTTCTTACAGCAACTGGTAAACGGCGCGGCCGCGGTTTTACGCTAATCGAACTGCTGGTGGTGATGGTGATCATCGCCAGCTTGCTCACCATTGCCGCGCCGCGCTACATGCGCAGTCTGAATTCTTCTCGCGAGGCCGTGCTGAAGCAGGACCTGTCGGTAATGCGTGACGCCATCGACCATTTTTACGGAGACCGGGGCCGCTATCCGGAATCCCTGGCCGAGATCGCCGAGGCCGGTTATGTGCGCAAGATTCCCGTGGATCCCATAACCAAGTCGGCGGAAACCTGGCTGGTGGTCAGCAAGGAAGATGACGAGCTGCAGGGGGTGTACGACGTGCATAGCGGGGCAGAGGGTGAGACAC
>JAHEFS010000119.1 GCA_024640045.1 Chromatiales bacterium
TTCGATCACTCCTACAACAGCGATGAACCGGTCGAATTGAACGTCAGGCAGGTTATCGATGGCTGGAGGGAAGGCCTGCAGCTGATGCCCGAGGGCAGCGTGTTCGTGTTCCTGGTTCCACCCGAACTCGCATACGGAAAAAAAGGCACAGAGCTGATTCCACCCAATGCTCCACTGCTCTTCGAAATCGAGCTTTACGACATTAACTAGGCGCGAGTGCTAGGCTCTCACCCTGGCCATGCCAGGGTCGTAAAAGGGCTTTAACGAAACCTCGGCCGGGTAGATTCTGCCGGCGATATCCACGGACCAGTCGCCTTCACCCAACCAGCCAATAGTGACGTCCTCGCCGTGGACCATGGCAAGGCCGACCGACCCGCCCAGTGTGTGTCCATACGAAGCCGCCCGAACTTCGCCTACGGGTGTGCCATTGCGCAGCACGATTTCGGAATGCACCATCAGTGGATCGGGATCCTTGAGCAGGATGTGGACCAGCCTGTGCGGGAATCGCTTGTCCGCCTTGCGGGCCAGGCAAGCCTGCTTGCCGATGAAGTCGCCCTCGCGGTCCGCCTTCACAGCAAAGCCCAGGCCCACTGAGTAGGGGTCGTCGGTGTTGTCGATGTCGTGGCCGTAGTCGCGATAGCCTTTCTCCAGCCGCAGGCTGCCCAACGACCTCAGTCCGGCGTGCTTCAGCCCGAAGGCCTTGCCGGCCTCCACGACGCGGTCATATACATGCACCGCCTGCTCGGACGGGATGTTCAGCTCATAGCCCAGCTCGCCGGCATAGGTGATACGCACGCACAGCACGCGCGCCAGGCCAATGTCGATCTCACGGGCCGCCCGAAATGGGAAGGCTTCATTGGACAGGTCAGTGCTGGTGAGGGATTGCAGCAGTTCTCGTGAGTTGGGGCCTTGTACATTCAGCTGGCCGTAGCCCGAGGTCACGTCCGTGACGAACACGTGTTGATCAGGAGCGATGTGCCGCTTGATCCAGGTTTCCGTGTGCCGGTGCGCAATGTCGGAAGTGACCACCATGAAGTGCTCTTGGTCCAACTTGATGACGGTAAGGTCGGCTTCGATGGTACCGCCCTTGTTCAGCCATTGGGTGTAGGTAATCTGCCCGGAGGCCCCATTCACCTCGTTGGCCGAGAGGTTGTCGAGCAGGGCTCCGGCATCGCGGCCCTGGACCAGGAACTTGCCCATGAAAGACATATCCATTGCGATAACGGCTTCCCGACAGGCCCGGTGCTCGGCCTCCCACCAGGGAAACCAGTTCGGCCGGCCCCAGGTCAGGCGGTCGGCGACAGGTTCGTGTCCTGCAGGGGCATACCAGCCCGGGGACTCCCAGCCGCTGACATCCCGGAAGTGCGCGCGTTGCGCCGCCAGGCGTTCATGGAAAGGGGACTGGCGTGCGCCACGGGCGGTCTTCGGTGACCGGTCGGGATAATGGCAGGCGTAGACCAGTCCGAGTGATTCCAGGGCCCGCTCGCGGCGATATTCGGGGTTGCACTGGTAGCGATGGAAACGATCGATGTTGATGCCGGTCACGTCCACGTCGGGCCGCCCGTTCAGTATCCAGTGCGCCAGCACCCGGCCATAGCCCCCGCCGGTAATGATGCCCACTGAGTTCAGCCCGGCGGCGACAAAATAATTTCGCAGTTCCGGTGCCTCGCCCATCACCGGGGCGAGGTCCGGGGTGAAACTTTCCGGTCCGCAGAAAAATTTGCGGATGCCGGCTTCCATGCTGACCGGCACCCGGGCCATGGCCTTTTCCAGGAAAGGCATCAGGCGGTCCCAATCGGGCGGTAACTCGCCAAAGGAGAAGTCATCGGGAATACCCTCGACTTTCCAGGGGGCGCAATCGGGTTCGAACAGGCCGATCATCAGGCCGCCGGTTTCTTCTCGGTAGTAGGCGTGCACGGAAGGGTCTTCCAGTATAGGCAGGTCGGCCGTCATACCGTCAATCTCCTCGGTAATGAGGTAGTAGTGCTCCGCTGCCTGGTTGGGAATGACAACGCCCGACTTTTCTCCCAACTGTCGTGCCCACATGCCGGCGCAGTTGACCACGAACTCGCACTGGATATCGCCCTGTTCGGTGCGAACCCCGGTGACGGTCCCGTTACGGGTCAGTACATCGCGTACCGGCGTATTCTGGAAGATTTTGACGCCTTTCAGGCGCGCCCCCTTGGCAATGGCCATGGTGACGTCGACCGGGTTGATGCGGCCGTCGTGTTCGGCGTAAAAACCGGCCTTGATGTGATCGACATCCGCCAGCGGGAACAGGTCTTTCACCTCGGCGGGAGAAAGCTCGTGAATGTCGTTGCCGTGCAACCGATTGAAGGCGGTGATGCGACGGTATTCCTCCAGGCGGTCCTCATCGGCCGCCACTTCGATGAATCCACAAGGTTTGAAGCCGGTCTGCAAGCCGGTCTCCGCCTCCAGGCGCTGGTAGAACTCCATGGAGTGTTTACGGATGCCCAGAATGGTCTCCGAGCCTGATCCATAGGTAGTCATCAGTCCCGCGGCATGCCAGGTGGTGCCAGACGTCAACTGGTCCCGCTCCAGAATCACAACATCTTCGCAGCCCATTTCGGCCAGGTGGTAGGCTATCGAGCAGCCAATGATGCCGCCGCCAATGATGACGACGCGCGCGTGTTCGGGCAGGGGGGACTGAGGCATGACGGTCACTTGATTTTATGTTCTGTTGGATGAATGTCCTACAAGCGCACGCCAACGTCAATCCCGTAAGTCATGAGTTGCCCGCGTGTGGCCCACTGGCCGGCCGGCTTGCCTGGATGCCGGGATGGAACAGTTCATCGGCAGGCCAACAGAGCACGTAAACTGATCACCGGGATTTGCCGCATTCTCCATCGTCGGCCTGGGATGGTTTAAGGTATAAAATGAGGGATTGGAAGATTTCTTTGCTTTTTGCATTTAAATTGTACAAAATATGTACATAATTCCTGTGGAGTATTGGTAATGAAATTTCTCATCACGCTGTTCTTGTTGTTTGGTATCAATGAATCTATGGCTTGCGACAGTGAGCTCTTGAATCAGGATTTTCGAAAACTCGCTTCCGAAGAAAGTGTAAATCTATGCGAATCCTATTCGGACAAAGTGCTACTGGTCGTGAATACCGCTTCCAAGTGTGGCAATACGCCACAGTATGATGGCCTTGAAAAACTGTACTCCCAGTACGCTGAAGACGGGCTGGTCGTGTTGGGGTTTCCATCCAATGATTTTCTCGGCCAGGAGCCCGGAACGGAGGAGGACATCAAGGAATTCTGCCGCCTGACCTACGGGGTGCAATTCCCGATGTTTGAAAAAACAACGGTCAAGGAAAAGAATGCACATCCTTTTTTCGCCGCACTGGCGGAGGCCTCCGGCACCTATCCCACGTGGAATTTTCACAAGTTCCTGATCGGACGCGATGGCCAGCTGATTTCGGAATTCAGCCCGAGAACGCAACCCGATGACGCCAAGCTGGTCAGCGCCATCGAAATGGCTTTGGCCAACTAGCCCATTCAAAGGTCGGCGCATCTCGCCGGCCTTGGTTAAAGGCAACAATCATGGCCCGTCGTTCTTTTCTTGCCGCCCATGAATGCTGGCAGGGCCAAAACACGGATAACCCATGAAATTTAACGCGATCGTTCTTATTAGCCTGTGGGTTTGGGCCTGCCCGGCCTGGGCTGACAAGACCTCATCGCTGCAAGAAATCACCAATTACCGTGAGTATTCGGCCATGCTTTCCAGTTCAGGCCAGCCCGATGCTGTGCAAATGGATGCTGTGCAGGAAGCGGGGTTTGAGCGGGTGGTGTACCTGGCCTTCACCGATAATGAGGGCGTGCTCGAGAACGAGGACCGGGCCGTCAAGAACCGGGGCATGGAATTCGTGCACATACCAGTGGACTGGGAAGCGCCTGCTTTGGGTGACTTCGCCCTTTTTGCCGGAGCGATGGAAAAATCTTCCCGGAAAAAGACCCTGGTGCATTGCCAGGTCAATTTTCGGGCTTCTTCATTCAGTTTTTTGTACCGCGTCATCTTCCTGGATGTGCCCATGGGAGAAGCCAAGGCAGACCTCGACTCTGTCTGGGTGCCGAATGAAACCTGGCTGAAATGGATATTTGCCGTGCTCGAGGCACACGGAAAATCTCCCGAGTGTGATACCTGCCTGTGGGCTGCAGAGTGAAAACCGGGCTCGGAATTCAGTTTTTTGAGAGCTGGCTGATAAATTCGTCTTTATTCTGCCAGTTTGCTTCGATCCAGTGATTCAGTTGGTGGCGGAAGACGGGGTCGGTCCGGAAGTTGCGGCCCCGCAAGTCATCGGGAATCTCCCGCAGCTCAGCCCGAACCACGATTTTCCCAACCTGGCCAGAGAGCAGCTGCCACAGGGTGGGGGCAGAAACTGACCCGCCAATGTCAAAGTAGACGATGGTGACATCCACCAGGCCATCGAGGGGTTCTGCCAGCGCGTAGAGCACCTGACCGATACCGCCAATACGGGGGATCAACAGGTTCTGATAGGGGCTTTTCGAAGCCTCGCGTTTGGCCGCAGTGAACCGCGTACCCTCGGGAAAATTCATCATTGCCACCGGAATGGCGCGAAATTTCTCGCACGCAATTCGGGCATTTTCCAGGTCTTTGCCTTTCAACCCCGGTTTACGGGCCGCCTGTTCCCGGCTGACCCGCTTCATGAACGGGAAATCCAGAGCCCACCAGGCCGGACCCAGAAAAGGAACCCAGATCAGCTGACTCTTCAGAAAGAAGCGTAAAAAGGGTAAGCGTCGATTGAAACACCGCTGCAGCACGGGGATGTCCACCCAGGACTGGTGATTGCAGTTGACCAGGTAGCAGCCCCTGCGATCGAGCCGATCAGGGATCTGGACGTCCCACTCGGTTTTGTACAGGCTCAGGGCTGCATTGTTGAAAGAGATCCAGGCCTCGGCGATACCCGCCAGTAATCTGCGTACGCTATTGCGCGCATGCTCGCTCGGAGCCAGTAGTTTGCCAATGGCGAGGACGCAGATCAGGAGCGTCAGCACAATGGTGCTGACGCTCAAAGCCAGAAGTGCCACCACGCCCTTGATGATTCCCATCACGCGTTGTTACCTGGCGGCCGGGACCGGGTGTCGATCGGCCGGGTCAGACGATTCAGCCGAAATTGGCCGCGACAAAATCCCAATTCACGATATTCCAGATTTCCCCGAGATATTTCGGACGCGCGTTGCGGTAGTCGATGTAGTAGGCATGCTCCCACACGTCGATGGTCAGCAGTGGCGTCTTGCCATCGCGCATCGGGTTGGCGGCGTTGGAGGTGTTGACGATCTCCAGTGCTCCGGAGGCGTTTTTGACCAGCCAGGTCCAACCGGAGCCGAAATTCCCGATGGCAGACTTGATGAATGCTTCCTTGAAGGCCCCGAAGGAACCGAACGCTTCTTCAATCGCCTGCGCCAGTGCACCGGAAGGTTCGCCGCCACCGTTGGGGGAAAGGCCGTTCCAGTAGAACGTGTGGTTCCAGACCTGCGCTGCGTTGTTGAAGATGCCGCCATCAGCCTTCATGACGATCTCTTCCAGGCTCGCATGCTCGAATTCCGTTCCCGGAACCAGGTTGTTCAGGTTGGTGACGTAAGCCTGGTGGTGTTTGCCATAGTGGAAATCCAGGGTCTCGGCAGAAATGACGGGCGCAAGGGCGTCTTTGGCGTAGGGCAGTGCGGGAAGTTCGTGGCTCACGTTATTCTCCTTGTTCAAAGGTTTTCGAGTTGATTGCTTTCAAAGATAGGGTCGAATTCTGGTAGTTCAAAGGCCAGAAGAGCATCCTCACCAGCCTGAGTGCCACCGTGCGGTTGCGCGATCGCCGTCAAGCCGCTTTTTCCCTGGCTTTCCAAAGGTCGTAGGCCATTTGCTGGGTCAGCCAGGTTTCCGCGCTGCCTCCATTTTCCAAACCCAGCCAGCTTTCGATGCGCAGTGCCATGTCAGGAGAAATACCCGCTCTCCCGTTCAGCACCCGTGATAGCGTGACGCGGCTGACCCCCAGCGCTCGTGCTGCGCTCGTCACATTCAGTCCCAGGGCCGGCAGCACATCTTCTCTCAAGGTTTCCCCCGGGTGCGGTGGGTGGAACATGTTTTGAGTCTCCGCCATATCAATGATAATCCAGGTAATCAATATCGAAAGCGTCGCCATCGATGATCCTGAAGGTTAATCTCCAGTTTCCGTTAACGGTGACTGCCCAATAGTCCCGAAACTGGCCCTTCAAAGCATGCAATGCCCAACCGGGCAGATTCATGTCGCGCTCGTTCCGGGCCGCATCCAGCCTCGCCAGCTGTCTGGCCAGTCTGGGCGCATGTGCCGCTCGAATCCCTGCAGTGGAGCCCGTTTGGAAGAATTTCCGGACACCCTCGTGTCGAAAGGAACGAATCACGTGAGCAAAGTGTATCGTGTAACGATACGCTTTACAACTAGAAGTCCTGGTTCATGGCTCATGGCGGGCGGTCTCATTCGACTATGAGCAATATGCTGTCAAATTGCGATCGCCGCATGAATCTGAATCCTGCCCGGGGTAGGGCAGGATATTTTGGTTGTCTGATGTCGGAAAGCTCTGGGCCGGGAAACTGCCCGGCCCAGAGACACGTTTACCAGATCTTGACGCGCTCTTCCGGCGGCAGGTAGAGCCCATCGGCTTCCGCCACGTCAAAGGCTTCGTAGAATTCCGGCACATTGCGAACGACGCCATTGACCCGGTATTGCCTCGGCGAATGTGGGTCGGTCGCGATCTGCGTGCGCAAGGCCTCTTCACGCGCCTTGCCGCGCCAGCCCTGGGCATATCCGATGAACACGCGTTGGGCGCCAGTGTAGCCATCCAGCACCGGTGATTCTTCACCTTCCAAAGACAGTTCATAGGCTTTCAAGGCAATGCTGAGGCCGCCCAGATCGCCGATATTCTCACCCAGGGTGAATTCGCCGTTGACGGCGAGGTCTTCGAAGGGTCTGAACCCGGAGTACTGTTCAACCAGTTTGGCGGTGCGGGCATTGAATGCTTCGCGGTCCTCATCTGTCCACCAGTTGCGCAGCACGCCGTCGCCATCGAAAGTGCTGCCTGTATCGTCAAACCCATGACCAATCTCATGACCGATGACGGCACCGATGGAGCCATAATTGACAGCGTCTTCCGCGGTCATATCGAAGAACGGAGGCTGCAGGATCGCAGCCGGAAAGACGATTTCGTTCAGCGGCGGGTTGTAGTACGCGTTGACTGTCTGTGGCGTCATGTGCCACTCGTTCCGGTCCACCGGGCCGCCCTGGCGCGCCAGCTGTTCCTGGTAGACAAATTCGGCCGACCTGCGCAAGTTACCCACCAGATCGTCATCCGCAATCTTCAGTGAGGAATAGTCCTTCCACTCGTCCGGGTAGCCAATCTTGGGCGTGAATTTGGACAGCTTATCCAGCGCCTGTGCGCGGGTCTCTTCGCCCATCCAGTCCAGTTCATTGATGCTGATTTCGTAGGCTTTGATCAGGTTGTCAACCAGCTCCTGCATTCTGTCCTTGGCTGCCGGCGGAAAGTGCCGGGCCACGTACACTTTACCGACCACTTCGCCAAGATTCCCATTGACAGTTCCCACTGCACGTTTCCACATTGGCAACGGCTGTTCGATTCCGTTGAGGGTCTTGGAGTAAAACTCGAAATTTTGCTGGTCCAGGGCTTCATCCAGGCTGGCTGCATAGTGATCCAGGACCTTCCAGGTCAGATAAGTTTTCCAGTTGTCCAATGGCGTATCGGTGACGATGCCATCCAGTGCTTTCATGTAATCGAGCTGCATCACCACGAGATTCTCGATATCGCTGATACCGACCACCTGAAGAAAATCATCCCAGGCAAATTCCGGCATCAGGCCCGGGAGGTCTGCAAGTGGCACCGGGTTGTAAATCGCCACCATGTCACGGGCGTCTTCCTTGAGCATGTGGTCGTTGGCCA
>JAHEFS010000120.1 GCA_024640045.1 Chromatiales bacterium
GAGCGCCGATGATTCAGCTTCAATTCAGCAAGATGTTCTAGAATATCGGCAAGGTCGCCAAACTATGGAATTGAAACGGGTGAGACAAAAATTGACGCAATGGTTACTGGTGCTGGTGCTTGCGGTGGCGATGCCGGGGCTGGTGTTCGCCCAGAGCCTGGAAGAGGCAGCCAAGCAGGCAGCCAAGCAGTACGATGCCAAGGTGCTCTCCGCCCGGACCATCAAGCGGGGCGATCAACCGGTTCATGAAATCAAGCTGCTCACCAAGCAGGGTGTGGTCAAGACTGTTCAGATACCGGACCGGCGAAAACAGAAGAAACCCAACTGATCGTCATGCGCCTGTTACTGGTCGAAGACGATGTACGCCTGCAAGACTCATTGGCTGATACCCTGCGTGAGGCTGGCTTCGCGGTCGATGCCAGCGGCGACGGAATCGAAGGCCTTTGGTATGGCGAGGAATTTCCCATTGACCTGGCAATCATCGACCTTGGCTTGCCCGGCATGTCGGGACTCGACCTGATCCGCAAGTTGCGTGAATCCGAACGGCACTTCCCAATCCTCATCCTGACCGCGCGATCAGGCTGGCAGGACAAGGTCGAGGGCCTGGAAGCCGGCGCCGACGATTACCTGACCAAACCCTTTCACCCGGAAGAACTCAAGGCGAGGATTCATGCGCTGATCCGGCGGACGGCCGGTCATTCCCGGCCCGAAGTCAGCCTGGGCCCGTTGCGCATCGATCTGTCGTCGCAACGGGTCATGCGCGATGGTGCGGAAGTCGATCTCACCACCTATGAATACAAGGTGTTGGAGTACCTGCTGCTGCACCCGGAAGAGGTGGTCACCAAGACCCACCTGTCGGAGCATATATATGAAGAGGAGTCGGACCGGGACAGCAACGTGATCGAAGTATTCATCGGACGCCTGCGCCGCAAGATCGACCCGGATGGCAGCCTGCAACCCATCGAAACGCTGCGCGGCCGAGGTTACCGCCTGACCTTGCAGCCGACCAGTCCCGGCTGAGATGACCGTGCCTGCGGGGCCTGGTGCTGGCAATGACCACCGGGAACCGGTAAGGCGCCCCGTTTCCCTGCGTGCCCGATTACTGATCTTTGGCGTGTTGGCGCTGGCCGCATCGCTCGGCCTGGTGGGACTGGCCCTGGACGCTGCTTTTTCCCGCAGCGCCGAGACCGAACTGCGCAACCAGATGCAAACCTGGGTCTACCTCACCCTGGGCGCGACCGAGGTTAGCGAGTCGGGAGGCATCGAGGTGCGTGATGACCTGGGCGACCCGCGGCTGGCCCAGCCGGGTTCGGGTATTTACGTTCATGTCCATGGCTCGCAGGACCACTGGAGCTCGCCTTCCGCGTTAGGGCTGGAATTACCCGAAGTGACGCCAGTACCGGCCGGTGAACAGCGCTTCGAAAGACGTGGCAGCGATCAGGGCTTCCTGGTCTACCAGTATGGTGTTGGCTGGGAGCTGCCGGATGCCAGCCTGGTGCCCTTTACCGTATCCGTACTTGCTGATCCACGCCTGCTCGAGCCGCAGATCCAGGCTTTTCGCAGCGGTTTGTGGCGTTCGCTCGGTGCGGCAGGATTGTTTCTCGCCCTGGTCCAGTTCCTGTTTCTTTGGTTGGCCCTGCGGCCCCTGCGCCAGGTGGCTGGCGAAGTGGCTGCCATCGAGGCAGGTCAGCGTGAGCGCCTTGACGGGCCGTATCCGGTTGAGCTGGAGCCGTTGACCCGTAACCTCGATCGCTTGCTGGCGACCGAGAAAGCCAACCAGGAACGCTACCGCAATGCGCTCGATTCGCTCGCCCACAGCTTGAAGACGCCGCTGGCCGTGGTGCGGGCCGGCCTCTCCAAGAGCCAGGGCTCTGAAGTACCGGCCATGCAGGAAGCGGTAGACGACATGCAGCACCTCATTACCAGTCGCCTGCAGCGAGCCGCCGCTTCGACCCGACGAACCCATGCCACGCCGGTACCTGTTCTGCCGGTGGTTGAGCGCCTGCTCGGGAGTTTGCGCAAGGTGTATTCCCACAAATTGAGAACCACGGATGTCAGTATTGCCCCTGAACTGGTTTTTCATGGCGAGCAGCGCGACCTGATGGAGTTGCTGGGCAACTTGTTGGACAACGCATTCAAGTATGGGCAGGGAAGGGTGGTGGTCAGCGCGGGCAGGGCTGACGCGGGCCTCTGGATCCGGGTCGAGAACGATGGCGTGCCGATCCCGGGCGATCAGGCGCAGGGCTTAATGCAGCGTGGCGTTCGAGGTGACGAGCGCGAGCGCGTCGAAGGCCACGGGCTGGGGCTGACCATTGTCACCGAACTCGTCAGCGCCTATGGTGGCGCCCTGGAAATCGAACAAAGCAAGTGGGGCGGCGCCGCGATCACGGTGCGGTTCCCGGACCGGTGAGATGAGCTCAAACGACAAGCACGATATGGAAGCATTGCTCGGCATCATGCGCCGCCTGCGTGACCCCGAGCACGGCTGTCCCTGGGATGTGAAGCAGGACTTTTCCACCATCGCGCCCTATACCATCGAAGAAGCCTACGAAGTAGCTGACGCCATCGAGCGAAACGACCTGGAACACTTGCGCGAGGAACTCGGAGACCTGCTGCTGCAGGTGGTGTTCCACGCACAAATGGCCGACGAGGAGGGCTTGTTTGACTTTGGCGACGTGGTCGAGGCCATCAGCGACAAGCTGATCCGGCGCCATCCTGGAGTGTTTACTGACGAGGAAATCGCCACGGCGGAAGATCAGTT
This sequence comes from Chromatiales bacterium, assembly GCA_024640045.1. Taxonomy (GTDB): domain Bacteria; phylum Pseudomonadota; class Gammaproteobacteria; order Xanthomonadales; family SZUA-36; genus WTJD01. The sequence continues at coordinate 2,762 of JAHEFS010000120.1, forward strand.
GGCCAACTGGGACCGGATCAAGGCGGAAGAGCGAAAACAGAAAGGGCAGAACAGCTTGCTGGACGGGGTACCGCGAGGCATGGCGGAACTGCAGCGCTCGGTCAAGTTGCAGAAGCGGGCCGGTGAGGTCGGCTTTGAGTGGCCCGCAGCCGAACCGGTGCTGGAAAAGTTCGAGGAAGAGATCGAGGAAATACGCGAGGCGATGCATTCGGGAGACCGCGATCACATCAAGGACGAGATGGGTGACCTGCTGTTCGTGGCCGCCAACCTCGCCCGGCAGCTGGACATCGACCCCGCTGCGGCTCTACGGCACGCAAATGAAAAGTTCGAACGGCGTTTTCGGGCGATGGAGCAGCATGCCGGAGGACCGGATTCACTGACTGCACTGAACCTCGAGCAAATGGAAGCCATCTGGCAGGAGATCAAGAAATTGCCACTGGAGCAGAACCGAGATGGCTGAGTGGATGGCGCAACTGGATATCAACAGCCTGCTGATCGGTTTGTTCGGCGGCCTGTTGGTGGCCATCATCGCGGCCTGGTTCGTGCTGCAGCGTGCTGTGCGGCGAGAGGCGGATCGCCTCAGGCCCGAGCAGGAAGCACTGCAAGCGGGACTGGCAGAAAAGGAACAAAAACTGGCGGAGTCGCGGCAGCAGCTGGCGGTCGCCCAGACACGACTGGAAGAGCAGGCGGCACATTTTGCAAAGGAAAAAGCCGGCCTGGAGCAGGCTGAGAAGCGCCTGACCGAGTCTTTCGAGCGCCTGGCTGGAAAAGTGTTCGACGATCGCTCGCAGCAATTCACGCGACTGAGTGAGCAACAACTTGGCGTGCTGCTGAAACCCCTGGTGAAAGATCTCGACCAGTTTCGCCAGACCGTGGACACCACCCACAAGGAAGATATTCGCCAGCACGCAGCCCTGCAGGAAAAGCTGAAGCAACTGGAGGGACTGAACCAGCAGCTCAACGAAGAGGCGCAGAACCTGACCCGTGCGCTGACCCGTGATGTCAAAGCCCAGGGCAACTGGGGTGAGCAGCAACTGGAACGACTGCTGGAACTGGCCGGGTTGAAGAAGGGCGAGAATTACCACACCCAGTATTCGGTCACGGGCCGCGGCGGCGAGCGCTTGCAGCCGGATCTCGTCCTGCTGCTGCCGGAAGGCCGTACCATCGTGATGGACTCGAAGGTATCCCTGACCGCCTGGACACGTTTCAATGCCGAAGACGACGCCCAACGGCGGGAGTCCTTCCTGGCCGAGCACGTGCAGTCGGTGCGTGCGCACATCGAGCGCCTGGGCAGCAAGAACTACCCGGATGTCGAGGAACTCAACGCACTGGATTTCGTGCTGATGTTCGTGCCGATCGAAGCGGCCCTGATCGCGGCTTTGCAGCTGGATCCGACCTTGCCGGAGTTTGCGCTGAAGCACCGCGTGGCTCTGCTGTCACCGGCCAATTTCCTGGCCACGGTGCGAACCGTGGCTTCGGTCTGGCTGGTGCACAAGCAGAACACCAACGCGAAGGAGATCGCCAGCCGGGCCGGGCTGCTGTACGACAAGTTCGTTGGTTTTACCGATAACCTGCGCCTGGTCGGTGCGCGGCTGGACCAGGCGCACAAGGCCTATGATGATGCCTATTCCCAGTTATCCACCGGCGCCGGCAACCTGGTTCGACAGACCGAGCAATTGCGGCAATTGGGGGCCAAACACACCAAGCAGTTGGAGGCCGGCATGCTGGAGCAGTCCAGCGACGCAGACGAGGACGATCCCGCCTGATTTCCCCTGCAATTCCGGTCAGATCCGCCGCAGCACCAGGCAGGCGTTGGTGCCGCCAAAGCCGAAGTTGTTGCTGAGCACGGTTGTCAGGTCGGGCGCATCCGCGCTTTCTCGCAGCACCGGCATGCCCTCGGCCTTGGGGTCGAGTTCCTCGATATGCGCCGAGCCCAGCATGAAGCCGTGCTCCAGCATCAGCAGGCAGTGAATGGCTTCCTGCACGCCGGCTGCGCCGAGTGAATGTCCACACAGGGATTTGCTGGAACTGAACGCCGGAACGGCCTCGCCGAACACTTCCCGGATGGCGCCGAGCTCCGCCACATCACCGACCGGTGTCGAGGTGCCGTGGGTGTTGATGTAGTCGATGGGTGTCTCGAGACCGCCAATGGCCTGGCGCATGCAGCGCGCCGCACCTTCACCCGAAGGCGCCACCATGTCGGCGCCATCGGAATTGGCGCCGTAACCGACTACCTCGGCATAGATGTGCGCGCCGCGTGCGCGGGCGTGCTCCAGTTCTTCCAGCACCAGCATGCCGCCGCCTGAAGCGATCACGAAACCGTCGCGGTTGGCATCATAGGCGCGTGATGCCCTGGCGGGCGTGTCGTTGTACTTGGTGGAAAGCGCGCCCATGGCATCGAACATCATGGCCAGTGACCAGTGTTCCTCTTCGCCACCACCGGCAAAGACAATGTCCTGCTTGCCGAGCTGGATCTGTTCATAGGCCGCACCGATGCAGTGCGTGCTGGTGGCGCAGGCAGAGGTGATCGAATAGTTCACCCCCTTGATGTGGAAAGCCGTCGACAGGCAGGCCGAAACCGTGCTGCTCATGGTGCGTGGCACCAGGAACGGGCCCACTCGTTTGACTCCGCGCTCGCGCAGGGTGTCGGCGCCCCAGACAATATTCATGCTGGAGGCGCCGCCGGATCCGGCAATGATTCCGGTGCGCGGGTTAACCACGTGCTGTTCCTCCAGGCCGGCGTCTTCGATGGCCTGCTGCATGGCGAGGTAGGCATAACCCGCTGCGTCACCCATGAAGCGTTTTTGCCGACGGTCGATAAGGTCATTCAGATCGGCATCGACCGAACCGCTGACCTGGCTGCGCAGCCCCATTTCGGCAAATTCCGGATTGAAACGGATGCCGGAACGTCCTGCGCGCAAGGACTCGGTAACAGTTTCTTTTGAATTGCCGAGGCAGGAATAAATACCCATGCCGGTAATGGCGACACGTCTCATAGCACTACCTCAAAAGTGGTCTGTGGATTGAAAAAGCCCGACTTTCAAATCGTCGGCGGTATAAATGGTTCGTCCATCGACCGCTACCTCGCCATCGAACAGGACCAGAGAGAGCTTGCGGCTGATCACGCGTTTGACGTGCAGGGTATAGGTCACAAGCTTCGCTGTGGGCAATACCTGCCCGGTGAATTTAATGACGCCGGCACCGAGGGCCCGGCCCTTGCCGGTTTCACCCGCCCAACCCAGAAAAAATCCACCCAGTTGCCACAGGGCGTCAACGCCCAGGCAGCCCGGCATCACGGGGTCGCCCTGAAAATGGCAGGCGAAGAACCAGAGGTCGGGTCGGATGTCCAGCTCGGCCTCGATGGTGCCCTTGCCGTAACGTCCGCCGGTATCGTCGATGTTCACGATGCGGTCCATCATGAGCATGTTGCCGCTGGGCAAGCGGGCGTTTTCCTTTCCGAACAGCTCACCTGCGCCGCAGCGTACGAGGTCTTCGCGGCTGAATGAACTTTGCCGGGGTGTGGAGTTATGCATAAATTGACGACGCCTTTAAAGTGAAGGAGCTAGCCCTGGTTCAAGTGTATATACATCAATGGCTTGCCCTGAAGTTGAATTTTACCGCTATTCCTCAATCAATGGGGGTTTTGACCCAAAATTCAGTTCTGTCAGCCGAATCCGGCGAACCCTGCCAATAGCCAACATCACGGACTGATGGAAGGTATCCGGGTTTTTGTCAGCACCTGCACCGCCGTTTTCTTCATTTTGATGCTGGTCCTGATGTGGATCGAGATGGACCTGGACACCGCCTTCAGTGCGATCGCGAAAACCATGAACAACCTGGGTCCGGGCCTGGGGGAAATTGCTTCCAGTTTCCAGGGGGTCTCCACGCCGTCCAAGTATGTTCTGACCCTGTCCATGCTGCTTGGCCGGTTGGAAATATTCAGCCTGCTGGTATTGCTGACCCCCCGTTTCTGGGAGACGTGACCGGCCTTTATAACGATCATTCAGCCCCTGATATTGTGCACGGCGCAGTCGGCTGAGCGGGAAACTTTATGATTTTTCACATTAATGATTGATTTGGAGACGACGGTCGATTACCCTCTCAGGGATTACAAAAAACAAAGCTCAATTACTAAGGAGTGAGATATGAGGGGTTTCAGAAAGTTCTATTTGCCCGTCTTGCTGGGTTTGATGGTTGCACCTAACCTCTTCGCGGCGCTAAACGAAGTAGGTACGTGGACCGGTAACGTAGGCTATTCCTCTGACGGATTTGGGTCTACGTCTCAATCGGGGACCATCTCGGCCAGCGTTCCGGCCGGAGCCACCGTCCTCGCAGCATACCTGTACACCTCAACTTACAATAGTGCAGCTCCCGGCGACACTGCTGGAACCACGCTAAACGGCGTAGCAGTAACATTCGGCGCCCAGATTGTTAATAGCAGTGCGCCCTACCTTGCCATGCAGAGGGCGGATGTCACCGCAATCGTCAAACCTATTATCGATGCCGGGGCCGGCGGAGTTTATGACTTCTCGGTCGTTGAGGTTAATTCCGGGCAAGATGGCGAAGCGCTCGTTGTCGTTTATGAAGATGCCGCTATAGAAGATGCAACTTTCTCGCTGGTCGAGGGTTACTCAGATACGAGTGGCGACAACTTTTCAATCAATTTTGCTGAGCCGATAGATACCAATGCAGCAGGCTTTTTCGCCGAGATGTTCCTGGGGATTAGTTTTAGCTGTTGCACTCAGACATCGACTGTTAGCGTAAATGGCACGCTGATCACCAGCAATGCCGGCAACAGGGACGATGGTGACGGAGGGGGCAATGGGGCGTTGATTACGGTTGGGGGGTTTGACGATCCTTATTCGCCGTTCTTGCCCTCATATGAAGAGGATCATGAACGCTATGATATCGCTCCCTATATCGATAATGGGGACACAACCATTGCGGTTCAAACTGCCAATCCGTCGTCAGATGACAATATTTACATCGCGGGTTTTTACGTGAACGGCTTTGCCGCTGTGAATAAGCCGCCACCAATAGCTCCTCCTCCCAGTGACACGATTCCCGTACCCACTCTTTCGGAATGGGGTTTGATGGTGATGATTTTGCTGTTCGGTCTTCTTGGGTACCGCAGACGGATAAACTAAGCGTAGATTCCTGCACAGAGCTCGA
>JAHEFS010000121.1 GCA_024640045.1 Chromatiales bacterium
AAAGCCACCGAGCACATCGGGATGATCCGCATCGACCCGCGGGACTCCAACGTGGTGTACGTGGCGGCGCAGGGTCCACTGTGGTCAGCAGGTGGTGAACGCGGGCTGTACAAGAGCATCGATGGCGGAGCCAGCTGGGTACTGGTCCTGGCTGGTGAGAACGAGTACACCGGCGTGAACGAGGTACACCTCGACCCGCGCAACCCGGATGTGCTGTATGCCTCCACCCACCAGCGCTTTCGCAATGTCGCAGCGTTGATGGACGGTGGTCCTGGTTCCGGCATCCACAAGTCCACCGACGGCGGCAAAACCTGGCGTGAACTGACCGAGGGTATTCCCAAGGAAGACAAGGGCAAGATCGGACTGGCGATTTCACCCGTCAATCCTGACGTGGTCTACGCCACCATTGAACTCGCGCAGCTCAAGGGTGGTTTCTGGCGCTCACTCAACGGCGGAGAAAGCTGGGAGAAGCGCAGCGATGAGTTCTATGCTGGCACCGGCCCGCACTATTACCAGGAACTTTTCGCCAGCCCACACGATGTCGATACCGTTTACCAGGTAGCCCCCACCTTGCATCGCACCACCGACGGCGGCAAAAACATGGGGCCCGTGCGCAATGCGCACGTGCATGGCGACTATCACGCGATCGTTTTCGACCCCAACGACCCCGAATACCTGATGATCGGCAGTGATGGAGGGGTCTACGAGACCTTCGACGGCACGGCCAACTGGAAATTCTTCGCCAACATGCCGATCACCCAGTTCTACAAGGTCACCGTCGACTATGACGTGCCTTTCTACAATATCTACGGCGGCACCCAGGACAATAACTCCCTGGGCGGGCCATCCCGCACGGACAACGTGCACGGTATTCGCAACAGCGACTGGTTCGTCACCCTGTTCGCCGACGGCCACCAGTCTTTCGCTGACCCCGATAACCCGGATATCGTCTACGCCGAATGGCAACAGGGGAACCTGGTTCGCTGGGACCGGAAAACGGGTGAGGTGGTTTACATCCAGCCGCAACCGGAAGAAGGTGAACTCAGCGAACGCTTCAACTGGGACTCACCGATCCTGATCAGCCCGCATGATTCGGCGCGTTTGTATTTCGCCAGCCAGCGCGTCTGGCGCAGCGACAACCGCGGTGACAGCTGGACACCCGTCAGCGGCGACCTGACCCACGCGCGTGACCGCATGAAGCTGCCCATGATGGGCAGGGTCTGGAGCTATGACTCGGCCTGGGACACATTCGCCATGTCGCAATATGCGACGGTGACTTCCTTGTCCGAATCCCCGCTGGTGGAAGGCCTTCTTTATGCCGGCACGGATGACGGCCGCATCCAGGTCAGCGAAAACGGCGGTGAGAACTGGCGCGCCATCGACAAGTTGCCCGGGGTGCCCAACGGCTTTTTCGTCAACGACATCAAGGCCGATCTGCATGATGCGGATACCGTTTACGTGGTGGTCGACGATCACAAGTCAGGTGATTTCTCTCCTTACGTTCTGAAGAGCACCAACCGCGGAAAAAGCTGGCAGAGCATTAGCGAGAACCTGCCTGAACGGCATGTGGTCTGGCGCCTGGTGCAGGACCACGTTGACCCTGACCTGCTGTTCGCAGGTACTGAATTCGGCGTGTTCTTCAGCGTTGATGGCGGTGGTGACTGGACCAAGCTGGCGGGCGGCGCGCCCAATATCGCATTCCGTGACCTGGTGATCCAGAAACGGGAAAATGACCTGGTCGGCGCGACCTTCGGGCGCAGTTTCTTCGTGCTGGATGATTACACACCGCTGCGCGGACTGACGGCGAAGCAGCTGGAATCTGAAAACCTGTTGTTCCCGGTCCGCGACGCCTTGTGGTATCTGCCGCGCATGCCCCTGGGCGAGTCGCGAGTCGGCAGCAAGTCCAGCCAGGGTGACGATTACTTCGTGGCACCCAACCCCCCGTTCGGTGCGGTGATCACCTACTACCTCCCGGAACCCATCCTGACGGCGAAAGAACAGCGCCGGGAGCAGGAAAAACCCATCGAAAAAGAGGGCGGAAATACGCCCTACCCCGGGTGGGACGCCCTGAGAACGGAGCGCATCGAGGAGGACCCTGCCGTGGTGCTGACCATCCGGAATGCCGCGGGTGAGTTGGTGCGCAAACTGGAAGGCCCGGTCAAAGCCGGCTTCCACCGGATCGCATGGGATTTACGTTACCCCGCCTCTGACCCCTGGAAAGAGAGCACGGGTGAAAGCTGGCAGGACTTTGCCGGCCCCTTGGCGGCCCCCGGCCAATACACCGTCAGCCTGGCTACACGCGTCAACGGTGAGTTACGTGACAGCGGAAAAACCACGTCATTTGCCGTCAAGGTCATGCGCCAGAACAGCCTGGCCACCGCCAGCCCGGAAGAGGTCGTCGCGTTCGGCCTGCGTCTGGATGAGACCTTGCGCCAAGCCTCAGGAGCCGATTCGGCGATCGATATGGCTCTGAAGGAAGTGAGCGCGATCAAGGAAACCCTGCTTCGCTCCAGTGCCGATGCCTCGCTGCGCGACCGTACCCGGCAACTGGAACTCCAATTACTCACCCTGAAACTGCGTGTGGGCGGAGACGAAGCGCGTGACGTTGCCAATGAACAGCAGCCGGTCTCGATTTCCCAACGGCTTTCCAGCGTTCAGATGGGTACGGCCCTGGCCACGTACGGGCCGAGCCCGATGCATGAGCGCAGCCTGGAGATCGCCGAGTCGGCCTTCGCCGAGGTGCGGTCTGCCCTGGACGATATCTTCGACACCCAGTTACCTGCTTTGCGGGCAGCCCTGGATAAAGCTGGCGTACCCTGGACGCCAGGGCGCAGCGTGCCGGCTGGAGGCTGAATCTTGATCGACCGTAAATGGGCGGGAGCGATGCTCCCGCCCTTTCTTTTGCTGGCGGCCGCGAGCCCATTGCTGGCCGACAGTTACGATGCAGAAACCCGGGAACTGGAACACGTCCAGGTCACCGCGACGCGCCGGGCTGTCAATGAATTCGACATTTCGGTCGCCGTCAGCCAGGTGGACGCGATCAGTGTCCGGGCCGAAAGCCCGGATGTGTTGGCCGAGATGCTGCGCGGACTGCCGGGAACCTATTTCCAGCAAACCACGCCTGGCCAGGGTCTTCCCATCATTCGCGGACTGAAGGGGTCACAGGTGTTGCACCTGGTGGACGGGATGCGCCTGAACAACGCCTTCTTTCGGGATGCACCCAATCAATACCTGGGATTGGTGGACGCCTTTGCCACGGAACGGGTCGAAGTGGTTCGCGGCGCTGCCGGCTCCCTGTACGGCGCAGATGCCATGGGCGGCGTGGTCAATGTCCTGACCCCGGAACCGAGCTTCGATGGCGATGAATGGCTGCAGGAGGGCGACCTCTACGGGGCTTTCAACAGCGCCGATGACAGCTGGGTGGGCCGCGCCAGCACCCAGGGTGGGCAGGCCGGGTTCGGATTTACGGGCGGCGTCACCTGGCAGGAACACGGCGACCGCCAGACCGGAACGGGCCAGGTTGTTTCACCCTCGGGCTACCGGGCCGAGGCCGCAGACCTCAAGTTCATGCTGCAAGCGGGTGGGCGTGGCGACCTGATGCTGGCTGCGCAGGTGTTGGAGCAACCGAAAACGCCGCGCGTGGATGAACTGGTGCCGGGATTTGGACAGGACCAGCCAACATCCGAACAGTACTGGTTCCTGCCCAACCGCCGCAGCTTTCTGCACGCGCGCTATCGTCTCGAGAGCGATAACAACGTGTTTGAGAAACTGGAACTGCACCTGGCCCGGCAAATCATCACCGACGATCGATTGAGCCAGGAATTCGATACAACGCAGATCACCACGGAAAGTAATGAAAGTGTCCTGGACGGCATCACCCTGCAATTCAATTCCAACCTGAGCGGCGGACCATCGTTGACCTGGGGGTTCGAGTACTACACGGATGAAATATCCAGCGCCCGTCGACGCCTGGACACCAGCACCGGCGCTTCTGCCCCGGTTCGAAGCCGGTTCCCGAATGAATCCACCATGGACAGCATGGCGGCCTATCTGTCGGGCGAATGGGATCGCGGCGACCGTCTGACCCTGGGGGCTGGCCTGCGCTATAGCGCCTTTGACATTCGCCTGCCGGCCACGGCGGACATCGATGCCGTCAAACTCAGCCCGTCCGACCTCACGGGCGATGTAAACCTGCTCTACGCCCTGACGCCCGAACTGCACCTGGTCGCCAACGCGGGACGCGGATTCAGACCACCCAACATCTTTGACCTGGCCACCCTGGGGCCGCGGCCGGGCAACCGTTTCAACATCGCCAACCCGGGGCTGGAGCCAGAATCAGTCTGGAGTTACGACCTCGGCGTCAAGGCGCGTACACAGGACTGGCAATTTGAATTGTTCGGCTTCTACCTCGATTACTCGAACAAGATCACTTCAGTACCCACCGGGGAAATCACGCCCGAGGGGCGTAGTGTGGTGCGCAGCGAAAACCGCAACCAGGTGACCTTATATGGCTTCGAGACGGGCGCCCGCTGGGTCGCCTCGGACGACCTGGAGCTTTATGGCGTCCTGAACTACACCCGCGCCGAGGAGCGCGACGCCACCGGCGCCACCGACAAGGGCGACCGGATACCGCCGTTGAACGGCAAACTGGGCGGGCTTTATGATCTGTCCAACGACTGGGAGCTGAATGGGTATTGGCTGTTTTCCGCGGCCCAGGATCGTCTCAGCAACCGTGACCAGGATGACCCTCGTATTGACCCGAACGGCACGGCTGGCTGGGGTACGCTCAACCTGCTGCTGAGCTGGCAAGCCAGTGATACGCTGCAACTCGGACTCAAATTGGAGAACCTGGGCGACAAGGCCTACCGTGAACATGGCTCGGGCATCGATGCCCCTGGTCGCAATATCGGGGTCTGGGTCAACGCCGTTTGGTGACAGAAAGGTCGTTTTTAGAGAGACGCGAATTACGCGAATTTCATGAATTACGCGAAGTTTGTATCTTGGCCAGTCGACAGCCGGAATTTCAACGCAAAAACAAAACCGCGATACCAAGTGATTCGAACACTTTCCCGGTTTAAGAAAACAGAAAGAGAAATACGTCAATTTGTTTGCACGGCCCAAAGATCATGTTGCTCTTTTCGCGTAATTCATGAAATTCGCGTAATTCGCGTCTCTCTTGCCCACCTTTTGATCATCTCCCATCCCGGATTTGACTTTCCGCCGCAATACTTCATGCTTGGCACCGAGAACAAGAACCCAGGCAAGCCATGTCACTGTTCAACGAACTTAAACGCCGTAATGTCATCAAGGTAGCCCTGCTCTACACGGTCGCCGCCTGGCTGATCCTGCAGGTGGCCGATGTGCTGTTCGAGCAACTGGGCCTGCCGGGTTGGGCTTTCCGATTCATCTTCGGCCTGCTGGTGATCTGCTTTCCCCTCGTTCTGTTGTTTTCCTGGGTGTTTGAAATCACCCCTGAAGGCATCAAGCGGGAGAGCCAGATTGCGGCCGAAGCATCCATCACAATGCATACCGGGCAACGCATCAACAAGGCGATCACCGTTTTGCTGGTGTTGGCGATTCTGACCGTGGTAGCCGATCGGCTGATTCCCGAGCGACAACCCGACCCCGTGCAAGTTGCGCAGGTCAATGAGACTGTTCCGGTAATCCCACTGCAGCCAGCGGTTGAAGTTGCAGCCTCGGACAAATCCATCGCAGTACTGCCCTTCGTCAACATGAGCGGCGACGAAGAGAACGAGTATTTTTCTGATGGACTGACCGAGGAGCTGTTGAATTCGCTGGCGCGGATCCAGGACCTGAAAGTCGCGGGCCGAACCTCCTCTTTTGCCTTCAAGGGTCAAAACCAGGATTTACGCGAGATCGCCCAACAGCTGGATGTCGCCAACCTGCTCGAGGGCAGTGTGCGCAAAGCCGGCAACAAGGTGCGCATCACGGCCCAGTTGGTCAAAGCCAGCGATGGTTATCACCTGTGGTCCGATACCTTCGATCGTGAACTGGACGACATTTTCGAGATCCAGGAAGAAATTGCCGAAATGGTTGCCGGGGCCCTGCAGGCGACGCTGCTGGGAATTGAAACCGGGTCGTTGGTGCAAGCCCAAACGGACAAACCAGAGGCCTGGGAGGCCTACCTGCGGGGCCGTTACGTGTTCCGGCTCGCCCCGGATAGCGAGGACAATCGTAAGCGCGCCGAAGCGGAATATCTGCATGCTTTGAATGTCGATCCCGGTTTTACGCTGGCCAAGTGGGGCCTGTTCCAGGTACTCGATTTTCGCCAACGAAATGGCGCCATCGACTACGAAGAAGGCCAGGAGGCCATGACCCGGCTGGCAACGGAAATGTTCGCCGAAGACGCCGAACTGGCGGAGAGCCACCTGGCCCTTGGACGGGCGGCTGTAAGCGACTTTCGCATCAGGGAGGCACTCGAAGCTTACAAGAAAGCCGTGGCGCTGAATCCGGGCAATGTCGATGCCCTGACTAGCCTGGGCGGCACTTATGCAAACATGCGCCAGGACGAGCAAGCACTGGAACTGCGTGAACGAGCGCTCTCGCTTGACCCGTTAGCCATTCCGGCACTGGTATCAGTCGCCAGCAGTTATGCCAGGGCGGGCCGTTGTGAAGACCTCGATCGTATCCAGCAACGAACCCTGACTATTGCGCCCCAGGCCGGCCGAATCCGGGGTTTGATGGGGGTTTGCCTGATGATGAATGGGGGCGATATGGATCGGGCCATTGCCCTGTTCGAGCAAGAACCCGTGGGATTTCTACACCGCACGCTGCTGGCCATCGCCTGGCACCGGCAGGGCGACTTCGATAAAGCAAACGCCGAACTCGAATTCCTGGACACAGAGTACGGCGAAGCCGCCGCCACCCAGTTCGGACAAATCTACGCCCAGTGGGGGCAACCCGACAAGGCGGTCGAATGGCTCAACAAGGCCTTCGATACCAGCGACCCCGGCATGATCGGGCTCTACACCGGGTATTTGCTGGAACCGCTCGAGGACGACCCCGGTTTTCAGGCTCTGTTAGCGAAGTGGAAACAGCGCGCCGGCCTGTTGTGATGACCGGCTCGGCCCGGCTCAGGGACTGACACGCCTGGCCAATACGCCCAACTGCAGTTGCTCAAGATACTCGCGCAGGATTTTCCGCTGCGCATCGTCACTTACCTGCGGCAAAAAGCCATACGTGAAACTCAAGCGGTCGTAGGCAGACCCCAACGGCACCCCACTGGCGCGCAAGGTTTGCAGCAGTAACTGGTCCGAATCCAGATCTTCAGGGAAATCAGCGTTGATTGGGAAGTTGGACAAAACCAGCCAGGGAGTGACTTGCTGCCAGGGTTGCCTGCCGTCATCGAAACCGATGGCCTGAAACACTCCCGCCATGGCAGGCAAATGGTCACCAAAGAACAGCAGCACCGTCTTTCGTTCGCGCTGCTGGACGTTATCCCACAGTCGCTTCAGCCCTTGCACTGAATTGCCCGCGTGATACACGTATTGCTGGAAAGCTCTGGCCGGATCCTCGGTCAACGCCTCCGGCACCGGGAAGTCGGTGGCCCCGTCCGGCAGCCGGCCCAGCCGCGCTTCGGACCAGGGCCCGTGGTTTTCCATGGAGATACCCAGGACAAACTGGGGTGCCTCATCCGGTGTCAAAGGCAGCCTGTCCAGTATTTCGTTGGTCATGACCGCGTCCGATACATAGGTCCCGACCCGCTCCGTGTCTTTCATGTCTTCCAGAGCGATAAAATCATCGAACCCAAGCCGGGGCAAAGCCACCCCACGGCGCCAGAAAGTTCGCTTGTTGGCATGAATCGCAAGGGTCGAGTACCCCAGTGATTTCAGATGCCAGGGCAACGAATACACCGGACGAGTGACCACGCTGATATAGGGGTAGTCGAGCCCTCCGAGGCGCTCGAA
>JAHEFS010000023.1 GCA_024640045.1 Chromatiales bacterium
GCGCGGACCACGCTGTCGAGCATGGGAGTATTGCCCGTCTCGTCTCGGTACACACCGACACCAAGGTCGATCTTGTTGGGGTTGGGGTCGGCCGAGTAGGCAGCGATCACGCCCAGGATCGGGTCCGGGGCCAGGGCATCCATATTCTGAAACAAAGCCTTAAATTCCTTCTTTAAATATATGAAAAATAATTAAAACTATCCCCATAAACGAGGGTCGATTCGATCAACCACTCCATCGCGATATTCCAGCCCGTACGGACGGTCATGTTTCAACAGCAGCGGGCCGTCGATGTCTACAAAATCGCACAACTGGGCGACCACGAAGGCAGGCGCCATTCCCAACGAGGTGCCCACCATGTTGCCTACCATCAGGCTGCAGTCCAGCGTTCGGGCTGCCCTGGCCAGTTCCAATGCCTCGGTCAGGCCGCCGGTTTTGTCCAGCTTGATGTTGATCATGCCATAACGGCGTGCAGCTGTTTCGAGTTCCTCACTGTGCAGGCACGATTCATCCGCCGCCAGTGTGACGGGGGACTTGAAACCTTCCAGTTCGGCGTCCTGGCCACGGGGCAGAGGCTGCTCGATCATGCCAAGCCGCAGTTCTTTGCACGCGGGAAGGATGTCCTTCAACAACGCGAAATCCCAGCCCTGGTTGGCATCGACGACCAGTTCCGCATCCGGCCTCGCGGCGCGGATGGCGCGCAACCGCTCCAGCGGGCGGTCTGCATTCAGCTTGATTTTCAGTACTGGAAAACGCGCGGCTGCCGCCGCCTTGGCGGCCATGGTCTCGGGATCAGGTTCCAGTCCGATGGTAAAGACCGTGGTGACCGGGCCGGGACGGATGCCGGTCAGCTTCCAGATACTGACACCTTTTTGTTTGCACTCGAGATCCCACAAGGCGCAATCCAGCGCGTTCCGGGCGCCGCCGGGCGGCAGCAGGTCCTGCAACCGGGCCCGGCTCAGGCCCCGGGCGAGCTTGTCCGCCACCCCCTCGACCTGCTCCAGCAGGGTGGGGGCCGTCTCGTCCAGGTAAAAGACGCCCTGGGCCTCACCGCGGCCCACATGATCGCCGTCCTGCAGTTGCACGACCAGGGTAGGGGAACTCAGCCACTCGGCCCCCGAGATACGGAACGGTTGGGACAGCTTCCAGTCTTCCAGGTGGGCACTGAATCTCATGGTGCTCGAACTCCGTAGGTTGTCTGGATACCCTCGACGATGCGATCGCAGCCGTCGATCAGCGGGTCGATGCACGGCAGGCCAGTTTCTTGTGCAAGGTCTGCCAGCCAGGTTTCGCGTTCTGCCGGGAGCAGGCCCGAAGTGTTGACGCTCACACCGACACAGCGAATGCCGGGATTGGTGCGGCGCCCCAGTTCGAGGTGGCGTTCAATGCATTCCCCGACCGAGGGCAGAGTGTACTCCTCCCAGCCTGAAACCCGCGTTCGTGTGGCCTCGTGACAGACCACGAAGGCATCGGGTTGGGAGCCGTGCAGCAACCCGAGGGCAACGCCGGAATACGCCGGGTGAAAAAGGGTTCCCTGGCCCTCGATGACGTCCCAATGCCCGGGTTCGTTATCCGGGGAAAGAACCTCTGCCGCACCGGCAATGAAGTCTGCGACCACTGAATCGATCGGGATGCCTTCACCGGCCAGCATGATTCCGGTCTGCCCGGTGGCCCGGAAGGTCGCTGGAATTCCCGCCGCCTGCATGGCGCGGGTAATGCCCAGGGCTGCATATTTCTTGCCAATGGCGCAATCGGTGCCGACGGTCAATAAGCGATAGCCGCTGCGCTTGCGGCCGCTGGCCACGGGTATGTCGCTGGGCGGAACGCGCACGTCGATAAGCCGGGCTCCCGAGGCCTTTGCTGCTTCCACTACGCCAGAGAGGTCGTGCAGGCGTATGTGCAGGCCGCAAACGATATCCAGCCCTGCACGGGCCGCCTCTTCGATGGCCTGGTACCAGTTTCGCGGAATGACGCCGCCGGCCGGGGCCACGCCGATGACCAGGCTTTGGGCCCCTAGTGCCCGGGCTTGTGCGATATCCATGTCCGGCACGCCGAGGTCGGCGCCGCAGCCGGGGAACCGCAACTGGCCAAGCACCCGTTCTGGTTGCCAGTGGACGAGTCCGTAGCCCGTTTTGGCGTAGGTGGGGTCTTCGGTATCACCGATCAGGACCAGGTAGGGTGCGCGAATCTCGATGCGGGTCAGTTGGGCCATGATGTACTGTTTGTGAGGTCCGGGTTGGAAGCGTCGGTCGCCGCATGCGCGGAACTGTCACCCAATGTCGAGAGTGTAGCGGAAGAGCGTTTCGCCCGCTTCCTCCGGAGCTCTTCGGGCCTCCTCATTTGATTTGAGTCAAGGAAAACCCGCCTGGAAAGCCGGGCCTCGTTGGAACGTTTACCGTTTTGCCCGCATTGTGTGTACGCTTCACGGGTTCCCGAAAAAGGCTTCAGCCATGAGCGCAAAAGTCGATCTTTACGAGGCCATCGTTGCAGGTGACAGCGATGCTGTCGTCGAAATTGTTTCTGAGCTCCGGGATGCGGGGACTAACCTGATGGAACTACTCGATGAGTCGATGGTGCCTGCGCTGCGCGAAGTGGGTGAGCAATTCTCCCGCGGTGAGGTGTTCGTTCCGGAAATGCTGGTTTCCGCACGCGCCATGCAGGCCGGTGTCGATCTTATTGAGCCCTTGTTGGCCCGGTCGGGCAGGGAGCCCGTTGCGCGGGTGGCGATCGGGTCGGTCAAAGGTGACTTGCATGATATTGGCAAGAACCTGGTGGTCATGATGCTCAAAGGTTCAGGTTTCGAGGTGGAGGACCTGGGTGTGGACTGCCGGCTGGAGTCTTTTCAGAACGCGGTCGATCGCGGCGCGCAGGTGTTGTGCCTGAGTGCCCTGTTGAGTACGACCCGTGAGGAGATGCGGCCCGTGATTCAGCATTTTCGTGGATACGATGGCGTCCGGGTTGTCGTCGGAGGGGCGGCTGTAACGCGAGAATATGCCCAAGCCATCGGTGCCGATGAATTTGGAATCGATGCTTCAGATGCTGTACGCGCAGTGCGTTCCTGCCTGGAGCTGCGTTAGCAAACTGTCGCTCAAGTGGCCAGGCTCCTGCCTGGCCCGGGCTGTACGAACCGTCTTTACGCCGGAGTCGGCTCCAGCAACGAGCGATTAATCACCGGGCCGCAAGATCTGTCTCATGGGTTCAAGCTCATCTGCATAGTTCTTCCAGAAACCGATTGCGGAATCGTATAGCGGCTGCCTGACCTGGCTGGCGCTGGGAGCGCGGACCAGTCTCTGGGTCTTGTGGAATTCCAGGCATGCAGGGTGATTGGGCATGCCGATGAACTCCAGCAGTTGGCGAACCTCGGACTTCGGGTTCGTGACCAGTTGCTCGTATTCAACATCATGAATCCGTCCCGGCAGCGTTTCATGCCAGTACTCCATGTGCTGTTCATAGAGTTGGTAGAAGTGGGCGAGGTCGTGCAGGTCGTGGGAATAACTGTGGGCGTCACCCAGCGTTTGCCGATAAATGGACAGGCACTGATCCATCGGGTCGCGCCGGACATGGACGAATCGCGCGTCTGGGAACATGGCGGCAGCCAGTCCCAATTGCAGAAAATTCATCGGTGTGGTGTCCGCGATCCGCTGTGCGCTGCCGGCACGCTTCTCCAGTCCAGCCAGGTACTGTTCGGCCTGCTCATGAATGACCCTGGTGGGCAGTGCATCCAGGCCCTCCGGGTAGGGCTGCTCCAGTTGGCGAGACAGATTGGCAATGGCTGCACCCAGTAACCCGGTTTCACCGGCTCCAAATATCTGTGGGTGGCTGGCCAGTATCTGTTCCACCAGCGCTGTGCCCGACCGTGGCAGACCTACGATCAGCACCGGGCGTTCGTCGGGTACGCCGCTCCCGCCCAGGGATTTGATCCGCTCGCGCGTGAACCAGGTTCGCAAAGTGGAAAAGTTCTGCACGGTGGTTTCGAGGCTGAACGGGTTGGTTCTGGCACGAAGGCGGTGTGCCTCGCTCATGTAATGAAAAGCTTCGGCATATTGGCCGGCGGATTCAAGGGCATGCCCCAGGCCGAAGGCAAGCCGTATACGAGCCGGCTCGGGCGCGGCTTCGTGGCCGAACAGCGCTTTCATGGCCTTGATTTCATCCGGACTCGACCGGTGCGTGCGCAGGTGCGCCAGGTGGTAATGGGCGTCGGCAAAACCCGGCGCGCTCCGGATGGTGTCGCGGTAGGCCCGTTCGGCATCTTCCAGGTGACCCAGTTGTTCCAGTGTCAGGCCGAGGTTGATGCGGGCCTGGGCGTGCATGGGGTCAATGCGAAGGGCCCGTTTGAACTGGTCCACCGCCTGGTCTGCCTGGTCAAGGCGGTTAAGGGTGGCGCCGAGGTCATTGTGCATGTCGGCCGAGGCCGGGCCGTCATTCAGGGCTTTGCGGAGCCACTGCTCGGCTTCGGCGAATCGTCGCTGACCCATCAGGGCCTCGCCGTAGCCGGCCTTGGACGCATGATGTTTGGGGTCGCGGGCCAGCGCCTCGGAGAATTGCTTTTCTGCCTCCGCGAACTTTTCCTGCGCGATTTCAACAAAACCCATGCTGCACAGGGCCTCGATATGGTCGGGTTCAATCTCCAGCAGCCGTTGCAGTGCGCGGCGCGCGTCTTTCAGGTTGCCCATGATGCGGTTTGCGTTCCCCAACGCGAAGATGGCATCGACGTGGTCGGGTTGCAGCTCAATGGCCCGGATGAACGATTCGCGCGCCTGGGGCAACCGACCAATGGACTGCAGAGCGACGCCCAGGTTGAGGTGTGATTGCGATTTGTCAGGCTCGGTTTTCAGTGCACGCTCGATAGGCGCGATCGCGTCGCCGGGATGGCCGGCCTGGATCCACAGCAGGCCCAGCAGGTTATTGGCATCGGCATGATCCGGGTTGCGTTCGAGAACCCGGCGATAAATTCTGCGGGCTTTCCGATACTGGCCTTCGCGTTGCAGGGCCCAGGCCTCGCGCAGAAGTTCGTGCACAGGGTCGTCGGATTCGGTGTTCGGGGAAAAGGTTTGCTCGTTCATGCGCGTATTGTCGGTGGGAGAGGGGCTGCATTGCTACCCCGGGCGCAAAAAAACAGTCCAAAATAGTCGAACTGCAATACCATCATTTGCTCCATGGGGGTAACAGGGCGGTTGCTCACACTCGCCTTTGACTGTGCAATCCCGGGGTGAGACACTCGCGCTCGCTGTGGGCAGCCAGGGAATCGCACGCATGACAGACACCATCATCAGTTCCGCCGGCCGTGAAGTGGCCATTGGCTTCGACCGGCCCTTCGTGGTCATTGGTGAGCGCATCAATCCCACCGGCCGCAAACTGTTGGCCGAAGAAATGAAGCAGGGTGACTACAGCCGTGTGGAAGCGGACGCCCTGGCCCAGGTGGCTGCGGGTGCGCAGGTGCTGGACGTGAATGCCGGCATTCCACTGGCCGACGAACCCGCGATCCTCGCCGAGTGCATCAGGCTGATTCAGTCGATCACCGACGTGCCGCTGTGCATTGACTCTTCCATGATCGCGGCACTCCAGGCGGGGCTGGAGGCCTACCAGGGTAAGGCCTTGCTGAACTCTGTCACCGGTGAGGAAGAGCGACTGGAAGCCGTGCTGCCACTGGTGAAGAAACACGGTTGTGCGGTGGTTGCAATTTCCAACGACGATACCGGTATTTCCGAGGATCCGGACGTGCGCTTCGAGGTGGCCCGGAAGATCGTGGAGCGCGCCGGAGATTATGGCATTCCAGCCAGCGATGTTGTCGTCGACCCCCTGGTGATGCCGATTGGCGCGGTGGGAACGGCTGGGAAGCAGGTGATGCACCTGGTGCGGCGTCTGCGTGAAGAGCTCAAGGTCAATACCACCTGCGGCGCCTCCAATCTGAGCTTTGGTTTGCCCAATCGCGAGGGACTCAACGCCGCATTCATCCCGATGGCCATGGCTGCAGGCATGACCTCGGCGATTACCAACCCGCTCAAACCCGACCTGATCCAGGCTGTGCGCGGTGCCGACATTGTGCTGGGACACGATCCCGAGTGCATGAACTGGATTCGCGTTTACCGGGAATCCGAACCCGGGGGTGGCCAAAGGCGTCGCCGCTCCAGGCGCAGGCAAGGGCCCTGAATTGCTGGGGAGCAGGCTTTTGTTGCTGGCCGCTCTGCTGGCAGTCGGCTGTTCGCCGGATCAAGGCACCGGGTTTCAGCCGGAATCCATGGCTGACCGGGAGCCCACTGCGATGATTGAATTGCCCAATGGCGTGACCTTGCCCGAATCTTTCGGCGCCAATCCCTATCTGCGTGACTTGTTCCTCGAGAAAGTCGCTTACTTTGCCAGCCTGCCACCGATGAATGGCGGTGTGGCCTTCGTGGGTGACAGCCTGAATGATTTCGCGCCCTGGGACCGGGCATTCCCGATGGTGCGAATCAGGAACTTTGGCATCTCCGGTGATACCACGGTGGTGCTCCAGTCCCGACTGGGTCAGATCATTGATGCGCGGCCTGATGCGGTATTCTGGATGATTGGCACCAACGACCTGGGTAACGACCGTCGACCGGTCAGTGAAATTGCGGGCCACACCGCCTCGATGCTGGATGAGTTGGTGGCCGGGTTACCCGGGACCCAGGTCGTGGTGCAGAGCATTTTGCCGCGCGAACCGATTTTGAATGACTCGATCGTTGATTTGAATCAACGGCTGCAGGCATTGGCTGAAGAACGTGGTCTGCTTTATTTGGATCTGCATTCCCGCTTTCTGGCGCCGGGTGGCCGCCTCAATCCGGCCCTGACTCATGACGGCGTGCACCTGAACGGGCAGGGGTACGCGCTATGGGCCTCGCTGATCGATCACCTGGTGAGGACCGGCAAGGTCGATTCAATTCAGCCCTGATCTCTCGATTGGCCAACAAATGGTGGTAGCTGGCTTCTGCCTGGTTTAGCCCGGCGGGTGTGTTGTGGTCGTCCAGGTCCCGTCCCCCAGCAGGGCTCAGTGTGACGGCTTCCAGGCCAAAGCGAGCAGGGCGATAAGACAGAACCCGGCACCGGCGTAGAAGGTGAATGATGGCCCAAGTTGGTCCCACAAAAGTCCGGCCAACGCGCTGGCGATCAGCAGGACAATGCCGCTGACCAGGTTGAAGAAACCGAACGCGGTGCCGCGCATTTCAACCGGAGCCGTGTCCGCCACCATGGTTGTCAGCAGTCCCTGGGTCATGCCCATGTGCACACCCCACAGAGCCACCCCGCCAAGGACGTTGAGCCAGTGGTTGCTGCTGGCGAGTACCAGGTCGGCGAGAAGCAGCACACCCAGGCCCCAGGCCAGCAGGCGTTGGTGGCTCATGCGGTCGGATAACTTGCCGAAGGGGTAGGCGGAACCGGCATACACCACGTTCATGGCGACGATCACCAGGGGCACCAGTGCGACCGGGATACCACTTTGTGCCGCGCGCAGCACCAGGAAAGCTTCGCTGAACCTGGCCAGCGTGAACACCGCGCCAACCCCTACGACCCACCAGTAGGACGTATCGAGGCGCCGGAGGTTTGCTCGGCTGATCGGGTTGGTTCGCTTGTGTTCCCTTTGTCGGTGCGGCTCGCGCACGCCGAAAACCAGCAGTCCGACGGCGAGCAGTCCGGGGATAAGCGCAACCCAGAAGACCGCCCGGAAATTATCGGCCCAAAGCAACATCAGGCCCACGCCCAGCAGGGGGCCGAGAAATGCGCCAACGGTATCCAGTGACTGGCGCAGGCCGAAGGCGGCGCCCCGAGCTTCTGGGGGTGCAATATCGGCCACCAGGGCGTCGCGCGGTGCGCCACGGATGCCCTTGCCGATACGGTCGAGAAAACGGGCCGAGAGAACCACCCCGATGGAGGGGGCGAGCGCGAACAGGGGCTTGCTCAAGGCACCCAGGGCATAGCCCATAACGGCCAGTCCCTTACGCTTGCCGAGGTAGTCACTAAGCGTGCCGGAAAAAATCTTGACGATGAGCGCGGTGGCCTCGGCCAGTCCCTCGATCAGGCCTATGGTGAGTGCGCTGGCCCCCAGCACCCCCGCCATGAAAAGCGGCAGCAGGCTGTGGATCATTTCGGAAGAAACGTCCATCAGCAGGCTGACGAAGCCGAGTACCCACACGCCTCGTGGGATGGCGACGCGTGAGGTCTGGGTGGACCTGTTCAACGGAGGACCGGGCTGAGTGTGCTCACACGCGCATTAAACCGCTTTGCCCAGACTGAACTCAATACCCACAGGCAAACAGAATGGCTGGCTGGATTCGGACGGCCTCCTGTTTGGTGGAGGCGGCGGGAATGCTCCGCACATCCCTGTGCTCCGCCCTCGCTAGGCTCGGGTCTCTCGCGCTGCGCGCTTCATTCCGAAATTCGCTCCCGGCGAATTTGTCGAACCTCAGCTGTGCAGTTCGTTCCCTAGACCTCGCATGCAAATACGAAAAAACCGCCACAAGGGCGGTCTTTTCGTATCTGGTGGAGGCGGCGGGAATGCTCCGCACATCCTTGTGCTCCGCCCTCGCTAGGCTCGGGTCTGTCGCGCGTTGCGCTTCATTCCGAAATTCGCTCCCGGCGAATTTGTCGAACACCGCTACGCGGGTTCAATCCCCAACAATTTCATACAAATATCAAAAAACCGCCACGGGGGCGGTTCTTTGATATTTGGTGGAGGCGGCGGGAATCGAACCCGCGTCCGCAAGTGATTCGCCTTTGGCTCTACATGCTTATCCGGTCTATTAATTTAACCAGCGACCACCCGACAGGCAGGGACGATCAATGGCGATCCTGGATAGGTTTTAACGGATCCGCGCCAGGCACGTTTCACCGCGATTCCGTGTGGGTCGACTCCCGGACTCCGGCGCGCACGGACACGCATCGGGCGGAAGGCACTAAGGCAGGTGTTTAAGCTGCTAGTGCGTAGTTGTCGTCGTTGGCAACTAATCTTTTTGCAAAGCAGTTTTACGAGCAGCCATGCAGCTCGGCATGCACCTCGGGTTTCACGACCCACGTCGAATCCAGGTCGCCCCCAGGAAAACTCATTTTATCCTAACCAGCGTCAGAATACGTCGCCTTGGACTACGCAACGGCCTTTTCAGTTCCCTTTGTCTCGCCCCGGATAATTCCGTCCTGCAGGCGGGCAGGTACCCAAAGGGTGATCAGAATCAGGAACATGGCGATCGCGCACACCCAGATGATCAGGGAAAAATTGTCCTCACCCAGCAGCCACGCGGTTAAAACCGGCCCCGAGGCCAGGCCCATCTTGGAGGCAAAACCGCCAAGGGCCGCCATCTGGCCGGTCATGTCGAAGCGCGAAGCCAGCCCCAGCAGGTAGGAGATGGTAAAGCCCCAGGTGATGCCGACCGTGCAGTTGGCCACCACCCAGATCCACGGAACGTTGCTGTAGAGCAGGGCCCAGATGGCGATGGCCGTGATGACAATACCGGCCGAAACCGTTTTCAGGTAGCCGAAGCGGTCACCGATCATGACCACGAGGGCGGCGCCCACCAACCCGAGCCAGTTGGAGATGCCCAGGCTGAGGGAGATGAAGTCCAGTTCAAGCGCGTAATGCTCACCGAGAGCAATGATGAAGGCGAACAGGCCCATGTTGACGCCCTGAAACAGGAAGATCGTGGCCAGTGCCAGGCCCAGTGGCACCAGCAGCAGGGGAGCGGCTGTCAGCTTGGCCTGCGCCTGCTCCTCGTGGTCCACGGCGTAGTCCGGCAGGAACGGCAACATGGCGAAGGTGGCCGCGCTGAATGCGATCAGTGAATAAAACAGCACGGGCGTGCCGAAGGTCGGGACCATTTCGGGAATGAACATGATGCCGAGTCCGCCGAACCCGAATTGCACGAATAACAACACCCCAAACGTGCGGTCTGGCTGCACCGTGCGCGCGATCAGCGAAAATCCGGTGCCCACCAGCATGCCGCCTACGAATCCGTGGCCGAAGCGCACGGCGACCAGAACGAGTGGGTCGGTGAGTTTCATCGACAGAAAATCGATCACGATCAGCATGGTGAGAAATGCTGTGGCCGCCAGTTGCCAGTTCAGGCGCTTGACCAGGAACACGATCACCAGCGCGCCGGCGGCCGCGCCGTACATGTTGGCCGAAGCGACATTGCCCGCCTGCTGGTTGGTAAAACCCAGTGCTTCGATCAGGCCACTGACGATGGTGGGCATGATATTGACGTAGAACAAACCCGCGGAAGCCAGAAAGGCCAGGAACACCCGCGCCATCATTCCATTTGGAGAAACCTTGGGGAATCTATTGTATATATTCATTTTTATGCCGATTATGAATTGAGTGTTTCGGGGTAATGACGAGGTTGGTTCGCCGGTCTCGATCCCGTCGTGCGGCCTGGTTTTTTGGCGGCCTGCTCTTTTCATCATGCGGTGACAGGTTCAGGCCCGTCAACGCCTTTTGCAACTGGACTAGAAAACATCTTTCAACTGGCCCTACAGACCACAGTCACTCTGCTGTAATTTGCGAAGAACATCATGATGTGGGGTTGTGTAATGTCTCAGAATCAGAACTTTAAAAGAAATTCGCTGGCCGTCTCGATCACCGCTGCCTGCCTTTCGATGGCAGTCAACGCACAGGCGCAGGACCAGGCCGCAGCAGAAAACGACTCACTGCTCGAAGAGGTGCTGGTCACGGCGACACGCCGTTCAGAAACGGTCCAGGATATTCCATACAACATTTCCGCCATGACCGGGGAGTTCATGGAGAAGCAGAACCTCGTCAATCAGTATGACGTTCTGCGGGCCATGTACGGTGTCACGGTGGTCGACCGCGGTTACCGAAACGCCGGAACCGTGAACAGTATCGTCATTCGTGGCCTCAACGTGGACAACGGCGCGAACGGCGACATCATGCTGAACGCGGTGCCGACAGTGGCCACCTATTTCGACAATACGCCCTTGTTCGCCAATTTTCTGCTGAAAGACATCGAGCGCGTTGAAGTCCTGCGGGGGCCGCAAGGCACCCTGTACGGTTCCGGTTCACTGGGCGGTACGGTCCGTTACATTCTGAACAAGCCCAATCCCGAGGAATTTGAAGGGAAAGTGGAACTGGATTACGGGCAGACTTCAGGGTCCAAGGGCAACAACCTGATGCTGGATGCCGTGATCAATATCCCCCTGGGAGAATCCACCGCGGTTCGGGCGGCCATCAGCCGTATCGACAACGATGGGGTCATTGATTACGTCAATGCCTACCAGTTGAACGCCCAGCGTGAACCGCTGGTCAACGCGGGCGGCAGTTGTATCGATCCTCGATCAGCCACCGACAACCAGTTGCTGTACAACGTGGGTTGCTTCGAATCGGTGGAAGACGCCGATACGGTTGAGATCGATTACGCCCGCATCGCGCTGTTTTCACAGCTGACGGACAACTTCAGCCTGCAGTTGAACTATCACTGGCAGGAAGATGACATCGGCGCGCGGCGCTCAACGACCCTGGGTGACAACAACCAACCCGAAGATTCTCCGCTGTACTTCTCTTACGGCGATGACGACAGCGGTCAGGTCATCCTGGAGCCCTCGAACCGCGACGTGGAAATGATCAATCTCGACCTGGAATACGACTTTGGTTTCGCGACCTTTACCTCCAGCACCTCGGATTACGACCACAACGGTTATGGCGAAAGCGACAACGGCGGCCTGTGGGCGAGTGGTGGTGAAGTCGACGGCAGCAGCCGCGACTGGAACTACAATTTCTACGGCGGCGCCTGGCCGCGGCCGATCCAGCGCGCTCAGCGCGGCTATAGCGACGAGGCCTTCATCCAGGAATTCCGCCTGGTCTCCAACGAGCGAGAGGGTAATTTTGACTGGTTGGTCGGCGCTTTCTACATGGACCAGGACACCAGCGTAAACCAATACAGCTGGAACCCCGGCATGAACCTGTTCAAAAACGCTTGTCGTGATACCGGCGATCCGGTCTGTACCGTGGGTGGCTACTACGGTGGATTCTGGCCCCGCTTCTACTCCGGTGACCTGTCCGAGATCGATTTCGAGTACATCCGCGATACGGCCTACGAGGAAAAGGCCATTTATGGCGAATTGACCTGGCACCTGTCGGATACCGCTCGCGTCACCGGTGGCTTCCGCTGGTTCGACAACAAGACGGTCAACGACACCATCCTTGGCTTCCCGCTGCCCCCGGGCTCGACCTCGCCGGCAGCTCCGCAGTCAACCGACAGTGACGATGACGTGTTGTTCAAGGTCAATGCGTCCTGGGACTTCAACGACAACAACATGCTGTATGCGACCTACTCGGAAGGTTATCGCCACGGTGGCGCCCAGGCTGTCCCGGCACTTGGGCAACCTTTTGGCGAGCCGAACGCGGAAGCGATTCGGACATTCAAATCAGACAGCGTGACCAACTACGAAGTCGGTATCAAGGGCACCGGGCGCAACATGGCCTACACCCTGTCCTGGTTCCATGTCGACTGGGACGACCCGCAGCTGAACACGACGTCCGCTTTCTACGGCTTCTACCTGGCTGCTAACGGTGACCAGGCCTCTACCCATGGCCTGGAATTCGAGCTCGAGGGTTACCTGACCGACAGCCTGCATTACCGCACCGGTTACACCTATGTGGAAGCAGAGCTGGACAAGGACTTTATCAGTCCGCAAACCGGGGCTGTGGTTGCGCCAGAAGGTTCGAGATTGCCGGGGGCACCCAGAAGCACCTTTACTTTTGGCCTGGATAATACCTGGGGACTGAGCGGTGGCATGGACCTGGTGGCCAGCGGCAACCTTTACTACCAGAGCAACTCGGAAAACTTCATCAACCAGACCGATCCTTTGAACGAAAACTTCGACTCGTTCTGGCTGGTGGGCGCCACCCTCAGTTTGTTGACCGACAACTGGACCGCCATGCTGTACGTGCGCAACCTCGGTGACGAGGCCGGCGTTTCCGGCGGCTTCCCCTCCAGCCACTGGAGTTACGATACCGGCGTGTTCGAAAACTGGTACGGCAATGGCAACCGGCAATTTATCGTCGAGCCACGTACCGTTGGCTTGAAAGTGGGCTACCGGTTCTAAGTACACATCACCCGGGCTTTTGCCTGTTCGAACCCGGCACTGGTTGCCGGGTTCTTTTTATCTGAATTCGGTACAGGCTGACCACGAGTTGCTTTCAGGCCGCCGAACACAATAATGGATGGCATGCGACAGGTAGCACAGTGAAGACCGACAAGCAGCAGGCCGCGGCCCTGGATGAGCGCGTCTGGGCCGCGATGCGGACCGGCAACGGCGAACTCGCCATGCAGATCTGTCGGGAGTTGAATCGCCAGCATCCCTCATTTGCCCCGGGCTGGCACACGGCCAGTCACCTGGCGCTGAAACTGAACCAGGCGCCGGCGGCACTGCAAGCGATTGACAAAGCGCTCGAACTGGAGCCGCGCCGCGTGGCCTGGCGTTTGCAGCAGGCGGTGTGCCTGGGCCGACTGGGACAAATAGAGCGGGTCCGGCAGGTGGTTGACGATCTGCGGGGCGCCCGCCTGGAGACCGCCTATCAATGTTCCGCCCTGGGACTGTTGCTGACGCAACTGGAACGCCGGGACCAGGCGGTGGATTACTATCGACAGGCCGCAGAACTGGAACCACGGCAGTCCCGCCATTACTACAACATGGCCTGCCTGCAACGCTCACTGGGGCGTATCGAAGCAGCGGAAGAAAATTTCGACCGGACACTGGAACTCGAGCCAACGGACTACGAGGCGTGGAAAATCCGCTCCGAACTGCGTACCGTCACGCAGGATGACAATCATGTGGCTGCCATCGAGGAGTTGTTGGTCGCGGGCGTCGACGACCCGCGGGGCAGGGTGCACCTGTGTTATGCCCTGGCCAAGGAACTGGAAGACCTGTCCGAGTGGGACCGCTCGTTCCGCTACCTCAAGCAGGGCGCAGATTTACGCCGTGCCGGCATGCGTTATGACGTCGGGCGCGACCTGGAGACCATGCAGTGCATTGCCGATACCTATCACCGGGGTGTATTCGACAGTGGGGTCGAAGGTTCGGACAACAGCGAGCCAGTTTTCATCATTGGGTTGCCACGCACCGGTACGACCCTGGTCGAACGGATTCTGGCCGCCCATTCTGACGTTTATGCCGCGGGTGAACTCAACCATTTCACGACGCAGATGATGCAGCAGGTATTGAGCCGGTTTGGTCGTGAGAAGCGCTCGCGTGAAGACCTGGTTCGCCTGAGCAGCGAGCTGGATTTTCCTGCCCTGGGCGAGGCCTATGTGCAGAGCACCCGGCCTTTCACCGGGCATACACGCCGGTTCATTGACAAGCTACCGCTGAATTTCCTGTATGCGGGCCTGATTCACCTGGCCTTGCCCAGGGCCCGAATTATTAATGTGCAGAGGCACCCGCTGGATACCTGCTACGCCATTTACAAGCAGTTATTCGTGGATGCCTACCCATATTCTTACGATCTGGCCGAGCTGGGGCGCTATTACGCCGCCTATGCTGAGCTGATGAAACATTGGAATGCCGTAATGCCCGGGGTCATTCATACGGTCCAATACGAAGAATTGGTCGCCGACGTCGAGACGCAGGCCCGCCTTCTGGTCGGTGCCTGTGGGCTCGATTGGCAGCCCGAATGCCTTGAGTACCATGCGAGCAAGGAGGCATCCACGACGGCCAGCACGGTCCAGGTGCGAAAGCCCGTGTACCAGAGTTCGGTCGACAAGTGGAGGCGCTACGAGCGCGGGTTGCAACCCCTGATCAGTGCACTGCAGGACGCAGGCGTGGAACTACCGGGCCTTTAGCGGCAGTCCGGATCACTCCTGATCCGGGATTTTCAGTTCTCCCAGGGAAGCGAATTCGCCAGGGCCGGCACCGGCCTGGTAAACCGGATATTCAACGCCGGCGTCGCGAAAGCTTTTCAGCGGCTGTGCCAGGCCGTGCATGCCGCGCTCGCGGACCCTTCGCACGTGGCTGAAGTCGAGTTCCGCGGTGATGATCTCGCGGCTGCTCGATGCCTGGTGCACGATGGTGCCATCTGGCCCAACCAGGATCGATCGTCCATACCCCAGCCTTCCGGCGCTGTTGACATTGAGCAGGTAGACCTGGTTGATGGCTGCGTTCGTTTGGGCGATGGCGAGCTCGATATGGCGGTCGTTGGTGTTGGTCAGGGTGGGAACGATGATTACCTCAGCGCCCATCCAGGCGAGTTGCCGCGCCATCTCCGGGTACCACATGTCATAACAGATCATCAGTCCCACCCGGCCGACATCGGGTACGTCGAACACCACGAACTGGTCGCCTCCGGCAACGCCTTTTTCGTAGGGCAGAAAAGGATAATGCTTGCTGTAGCGCGCGATTACTTCGCCTTCAGGGTTGATGACCGGAGCGGTATTGAAGACCTTGCCGTCCCGGCGCTCGAACAGCGAACCCGGTATCAGCCAGACACCGTGTTTGCGCGCTGCCTCGCAAAAACACTGCTCCACGGCGCCCGGTAAAGTCACGGCCAGTTCCGTGCTGGGCCCATAGGTGCAGAGTTCCGGCAGAACCAGCATCTGCAGCCAGGGGTAGCGCTTCTTGACGAGGTCGATTTCCCCTTCGATTGCGGACAGGTTGTCCGTGGCAGTTAATTCGAGTTGCAGTCCGGCAACGGCCAGGTAGCTCATAACGCACTCCAGGTTCGGAGACTGGCCCGCGGGCGCTTCCCCTGAGCGTCAAAGATAAGTTTCAGATGCGCTTTGCACCAGAACCAGATGGCAGGGGCGGATTAGTCCAGTTTGGCGTCGCTGCGCTCAATAATGGCCGAGTCAACCAGTTCTCCGGAGGTCCTCCACCACCTGATATGGTCGCCATGTACCGTCACCCGGTAGGCCCCGGGTTCACCATAGCTCCAGTGGCGCCACTGCCGGCAATAGAGGTCGTCCTCGACCCACCACCTGCCTTCGTCGCGGTCCTCGTCGGCGTAGCCCGCCCGTCCCAGCATGCGCCCGTCGCTTTTCAGCTTGATGGTGCAGGGATCCCGGTAGAAGGTTTTGTACCGAATCGTGGCGCCGCTCAGCAGTTGTTGCAAGGCATCACCGTCCAGCAACCCTGGATCTTGTGAATCCAGCCGCTCGAGACGTTCACCCGAGAGCTTCTGGATCAGTTGTTCCAGTTGTTGAACGCCGTCACGAATCCGGTCTTTCGGAATACTGGTCACACCCATGCGGAAATAGTTACGCGACCGGCCGCGGCCGCTGTAGTAATGGGTATCCGGCTCGATCAGGATTCCGCGCCTGGCGGCCTCTGCGACCAGGGTGTTGACGTCGATGTGGCTCGGGCTTTCCACCCACAGCGCGGTTCCACCGACCGTGGGATGGTTGATTTCATGACCCCGGTGATAGTGGTTGAGGGCTTGCCGCAGGGCGTCCCAGCGCTCTCCCATGGTCTTGTGCAGGCGATTCATGAACGAGTCGTAGTGACCGAGCGACAGGAACAGTGCCGCGGTTCGCTGGTTGATCAGGCTGGGTCGTCCCACCATCATCTGGCGGAGCCGGCGGGCCTCGCGGATCAACTCGGGTGCCGCGACGATAAATCCGATGCGCAGCCCTGGCGCCAGAACCTTGGGCAGTCCGGAAACATAGATCACCCGGTTTTCCGTGTCCATGCTGCGAACCGCGGGGTGCGGATTGCCCAGGTAATTGTGCTCGTGTTCGTAGTCATCTTCGATGATGAGCTGGTCGTGCTGGTTGGCTTGTGCCAGCAGCGCCTGGCGACGCTCGTTGGGCATGGTGACAGCGGTGGGTACCTGGTGGCTGGGGGTGACATGGATAACCTGCGCCCTCTGCAAGCGCGAATTGATGACCATGCCGCATTCATCGACCGGCTGCGCCATCAGTCTTGCTCCCGTTTGCTGGAGCAATTGCCGCAGCACCGGGCTGCCGGGATCTTCCATGGCCACGCGAACGTCTGCGTCCATCAGCAGGCGCGAGAGAATGTACAGTGCATTTCGTTCGCCCAGGGTAATCAGAATCTGGTCCGGGCTTGCCACGATACCTCGGCGCGGCAGCATCTTGGTGCGAATCTGTTCGAGCAACATGGGATCGTCGGCACCGCTTTCGGTGACCGTGCTTTCCTGTACCAGGCGGGCGCCCAGGGCCAGGCGACTGGCTTCTCGCCATTGCGCCGTCGGATACAGCGAGGCATCAAAGTGACCCTCGATGAACGGGAATGGGTGCTGCTGCCAATCCTGGGGCCACTGAAAACCGGGGCGGCGGTCCAGGCGCAGGCGGATCCGGTCTCGCCAGTTGCCACCCGGTTCCTGCAGTGAAGAAGGCGCGCCGTCATAGCCGATACGGCCATCCAGCACGTTGCCGCTGACGAAGATTCCGCTGCGCTCGCGGCTCTCGATGAACCCTTCACCGAGCAATTGCTCATAGGCCAGAACGACGGTGTTGCGGGCGACCTGCAGTTGTTCGGCCAGCTTGCGCGAAGAAGGCAGGCGACTACCGGGTGGGAAGGCGCCTTTGAGTATGGCGTCGATCAGTTTTTGCCGGATCTGGCTCTGGAGGCTGAGTGTGCTGTCCGGCTCGAGGTAAATAATGGCTTCACTCATGGATACGGTGATTTTAACCCCGCTTCATGATGCGTGACTTCTGCCGTTCCCAATCGCGGTCTTTCTGTACCTTGCGCTTGTCATGCTGGCGCTTGCCGGTGGCGATGCCGATTTCCACCTTGACCCGGCCCTTGGAAAAATAAAGTGCCGTGGGCACGACTGTCTGGCCTTTGCGGTCTACCAATGCCGTCAGTCGATCGATTTCGCGCCGGTGCAAGAGCAGCCGACGCGTGCGGGTCGGGTCGGGCGTGATGTGGGTGGAAGCCGTGGGCAGTGGATTGATCAGGCACCCGAACAGGAAGGCCTCGTTGTCCTTCAGCAGGATATAGGAATCGCCAAACTGGACACGGCCTTCGCGCAGCGCCTTTACTTCCCAGCCTTCCAGGGCGACGCCGGCTTCCAGGCGCTCTTCGATGTGGTACTCGAAGCGGGCGCGCTTGTTGACCGCTATGGTCTTTTTGCCGGTGCCGGAGGGTTTGTTCATGGCTGCGTGGTTTGCCTGGGGGCGCTTATTCTACGTGCATTGACCCGGGTCCTCCAGCCTCCCGACGTGCATGGTATATTTGCCGCCGCAGACGAAACCCGGGGCCGAATGCGGTATGAAAATAGAACGATCAGCACTGGTGGTCTACCCGGCCATCGACATGTACCGGATGGTGCATGATGTGCCGTCGTACCCCCAGTTCCTGAAGTGGTGCGTGGAAGCGGTGGTGCACGAGCAGGACCACCAGCACCAACTGGCCTCCTTGAGCGTCAGGGTAGGTGGTCTGAAACAACGATTCACGACCCGCAACCGGTTGGTTCCTGGCGAGAAACTCAGCCTCTCTTTGGTCGAAGGGCCGTTCCAGGCCCTGACCGGGGAATGGCGTTTTCTACAGCTGGGAGAGGCGGGCAGCAAAGTGACACTGGAGTTGAGTTTCGATTTCAAGCGGGGGCTCGTTTCGACGGCTTTCCAGCGCGGATTCGCGCGGATCGCCGATCACCTGGTGAGCGAGTTTTGTACGCGTGCGGATCAGTTGTACCGGGACCGTTCCTAGATGCCCGCCGCGCTGAAAATCGAAGTGGTGCATGCCCGGCCGGACAAGCAGGTGTTGTTGAGTCTGGAGGTACCGGAGGGGACCACCGTAATCGAGGCCATCGACTTGTCCGGCATCCGGGACGCCTTTCCCGATCTCGCAGTGGATCCGGCCCGCCTGGGCATCTTCAGCCAGAAAGCGGCCCCGACGGATGTGTTGCGCGAGGGAGATCGGGTCGAGATATACCGTCCGCTGATCGCAGACCCGAAGGAATCGCGCCGACGCCGGGCGGCGAAAGCGGGCGAGCCCTAGCTTACTCTCCTGGAGGAACCAGGAAACCGTTGATACCCAGACCTGACTGAATTTCCTGCAGCAGCTCGTTGGCCGCGCTGCGCGAAGCCACGCCGTACTGGCGGACCAGGAACCGGTTGCTGCCAACGGCTGATACCTGTTCATCCAGAACGACCGGATAACCAGCCTGGTTCAGGCGATCCAGTACCCGCCGGGCATTTTCCTCGTCATCGAAAGCACCCAGCTGGATCACCCAACCGTCGGCCGGTTCGGCAGTCGGTGGGGCGGGGCTGCCCGGGACGATGGAATCTGCGGCTTCTTCGGCAATCGGTGTGCTGGCGGATATCGTTTCGGGCTCCGGCACGGTGCGCTCATCGGCCAGGGGCGAAACGTCCGGGGATTCCACAGCCTCGAAAGGTGCTTCTTCCGCAGCGGGGACCGCCAGCGTTGAGACTTCCACCGGCGCGTCTTGGGCCGCGTCGGCCGGCGCTTCTTCGTCTGTCTGGACTTCGTCTTCGAAGATGAACTCGTCGCTCTCTACGCCGACCATTTCCGACAGCGAACCATTCTCGAAGTAGAGGGTGATCTTGCGCATGACCGCTTCGTCGCCACGACGGCTGAACGACGACACGTAGTCCCAGCGGTTGTGATGAAAAGGGTCCTGAATGGCGGGCGAGCCGAGCAGGAAAGCCACCTGGTTCATGCTCATTCCAATGCGTAATTTATCCAGGTCTTCCTGCTCCAGCGCGTTACCCTGCTGGATATTTTGCTTGTAGACCAGGTTGCAGCCGCTGGTCGATAACAGGACCAGGACCAGCGTTAACAGGAGGCGCTTTGTCATTCGTATCCTTCGGAAGGCATTGGAAGCTGGGTCAGGGCCGTGAATGATACAATAGTTCATCGGTCCCCGACACGGGGAAGCGTACCGCAGGAGGCAGTGGCGTGGGAAACAGGAATCTACGGAAGGTCGGGCTCAAGGTTACGCAGCCTCGCATGCGCATCCTCGGGCTGCTGGAGACGCACAAGACCCGGCACATGACCGCCGATGATATTTACCGCGAATTGGTGCAGTCCGGGGAGGACATCGGCCTGGCCACGGTCTATCGCGTGCTCAGCCAGTTCGAGGCCGCCGGCCTCGTGGTGAAACACAACTTTGAAAGCGGGCAGGCCTTCTATGAACTCGACTCAGGCGAGCATCACGATCACATGGTCTGCGTCGAGACCGGCACGGTCATCGAATTCGTCAGTGAAGAGATCGAAGCCCTGCAAAAGAAAATTGCCGATGCGCACGGCTTTGATATCGAGGACCATAACCTCGTTATTTATGTTCGCCCCCGTAAAACCGACGGCTAGAATCTCCTAACCGCGGCCGCCCGCCAACAGTTCCCTCGCATGCGCCAGGCTCTGTTCCGACGCCTGGCCGCTCAGCATCCGCGCGACTTCCTCGACTCTCTGCTGTTCGTTGAGCAGGCGGGTGTCGACACTGACCGCGCCGGAGGTTGTTCTCTTGTGGACGCTGAGTTGCTGATCGGCGCGCACAGCCACTTGCGCCAGGTGGGTGACGCACAGGGCTTGTCCGCGGGTCGCCAGGCGCTGCAGCAGGGCACCCACGGTGTTGGCGGTTTCTCCGCCGACACCGGCATCGACCTCGTCAAAAATCTGGGTGCGCCGTTCGTTGCCAGCCGTTGCAACCTTTATCGCCAGGCTGATGCGCGAGAGTTCCCCGCCTGAAGCTATCTTGGCCAGCGGCCCAGGCGGCAGGCCCGGGTTTGCACTGACTAGAAGGTCGACCTGATCATCACCCCTGGCCGAAGGCGATCGCTCTTCGGCGTGGGTAATCAGTAACTGGAAAACTCCGCCTTCCATGCCCAGTTCAGCCATCAGCGCCGTGACTCTGTCAGAGAGCGTTTCGGCATGCCGCCTGCGCCTGGCCGAGAGTTCGCTGGCGGCCTGGCGGTAGTCGGCCAGTGCTGCGCCGAGGCTCTGTTCCAGCGCCTCGCGGTGTTCTTCGAAATTTCCGGCGCGCTGCAGACGTTGTTCGAGTTTCGCAAGTCGTTCAGGGAGTTGTTCAAGAGGCACGTGGTGCTTGCGGCTGAGATCGCCAAGGTGCCCCAGTTGGCGCCTCACGGCTTCGAGTCGCTCGGGACTCAGGTCGATCGCATCCTGTGCGTGCCGCAGGCTGGCGCCGGCTTCCTGCGCATTAATCGCTGCCTCTTCCAGCATGCGGCAGGATTCGGCGATGTTCGGGTCCAGGGATTCGAATGCGCGGAGGCGCCCGAGTACCCGGTGGAGGTCATCCACCAGTGACTGTTCTTCGCCGTCCAGGGCTGCCAATCCGAAATCCAGGCACTCAACCAATTCGCCGCTGCGCGACAGGCGCTGATGCTCGGCCTCCAGTTCTTCGACTTGTTCGGGCGCCAACGCGTGCTGTTCCAGTTCTTCAACCTGGTAGCGCAGCAGGTCGAGTTCCGCTTCTGGCAGGGCACTGGAGGACTGCAATTGCCGGAACTCGGTCTCCAATGCCCGCCAGCGCTCGTGGGCCCGGGCCACTTCCCGGAGCGCTTCCGGGTAATCACCGCAGGTATCCAGGAGTTGCAATTGCTGGGCGGTCCGGGTGAGGGCAAGGTGCTCGTTCTGTCCATGCAGCTCCACGAGCAAGGCGCCCAGTTCGCCCAGTTGCTGTACGGTCACGGGGGTACCGTTGATCCAGGCGCGTGATCTGCCGTTGGCCGCGATGCTTCTGCGCAACAGGCAATGCGGTTTGTCGCCGAGTTCGGTTTCCGCCAGCCAACGACGAGCCGTTTCGTTCTGCTCCAGGTCGAATTCTGCGCTGAGTTGCGCCCGTTCCGCGCCAGGGCGTACCCAGTTGGCATCCGAACGGTCGCCCAGGAGTAATCCCAGTGCATCCACCAGGATCGATTTGCCCGCGCCGGTCTCGCCGGTGATTACGGTAAAGCCGGGGGTGAATTCGAGATCCAGTTCGGGCGCAATGGCGAAATCCTGGATGTGCAGATGGCTGAGCATGTCACCTTGGGTTAGGGTTTTGCAGTAATCAAAGCTAGCACGTGGGCAGCGTGTGGGCAATGCGCCCGTGTGTCCGCAAATTGCTTGAATCCGCATCGCAAATCCCCATATCAGGGCCAGAACAACCGGGCGGCTCCGCGGGGCCGGAACCAAGGAGATCCAAGGCGTGGAAAATCAGACAGACCAGCCGGGTGCCGCAGAAAACGGGCCCACGACGGGAAGTGAACATGAACTCGCAGAGGGTGAACAGGAATTTGACCCACGGGATGCAGCGGAAGTAGATAGCGAATTGATGGATCTGCAGAACGCCCTGGGCCAGGCCGAACAGGAGCTCTCCGAACATCGTGACGCGATGCTGCGGATGCAGGCGGAAATGGAAAACCTGCGCAAACGCCTGATCCGGGACCTTGAGCGGTCCCGTAAATTCGCGCTGGAGCGGGTCATGTCGGATTTGCTGCCGGTGGTCGACAGCCTGGAGCGGGGCCTGCAGGCGGGCGCTGAGGCCGCGACGGTGGAGTCCTTGCTTGAGGGCAAGGCGCTGATTCTGAAAATGCTGGGTAAGGCGCTGGAGGACCACGGTCTGGAGTCTATCGACCCGCTGGGCGAGCGGTTTGACCCGGAGGAACACGAGGCGATGACCATGCAGCCTTCGGAAGAATATGCGGAAAACACCGTGATGGAAGTACTGCAGAAAGGTTTTCGCCTGCACGAGCGCCTGCTGCGTCCTGCGATGGTTATCGTGTCAAAAGGGCCGGCCACCGATTGAAATGCAGAACAGCAACCCCACATATCAAGCATTGAATTAACACCAATTTTGGGAGATTAACGTAATGGGCAAGATCATCGGAATCGATCTGGGCACCACCAATTCATGCGTAGCCGTGATGGAAGGTGGGCAGCCCAAGGTCATTGAAAACTCGGAGGGCGATCGCACGACGCCGTCTGTTGTCGCGTTCACCAAGGACGACGAGGTACTGGTGGGGCAAGCGGCCAAGCGCCAGGCGGTCACCAATCCAAAAAACACGCTGTTCGCCATCAAGCGCCTGATTGGCCGCAAGTTCAGCGAAGACGTGGTGCAGAAGGATCGTGACCTGGTACCTTACGAGATCGTCGGTGCGGATAATGGTGACGCGTGGGTGCAGGTGGGCGAACGCAAGATCGCACCGCCGGAGATTTCAGCCCGCGTGCTGATGAAGATGAAGAAGACCGCTGAGGATTATCTCGGTGAACCGGTCACGGAGGCCGTCATCACGGTCCCGGCCTATTTCAACGACTCTCAGCGCCAGGCCACCAAGGACGCAGGCAAGATTGCAGGCCTGACCGTGAAGCGTATTATCAATGAGCCGACCGCGGCCGCACTGGCCTACGGCATGGACAAGAAGGGCGGTGACCGCAAGATTGCCGTCTACGACCTGGGCGGCGGCACCTTCGATATTTCAATTATTGAAATCGCCAATGTCGATGGTGAGCACCAGTTCGAAGTGCTGTCCACCAATGGTGACACGTTCCTCGGTGGTGAAGATTTCGACAAGCGCGTCATCGATTACCTGGTCGAAGAGTTCAAGAAAGACCAGGGTTTCGATCTGCGCAACGATCCGCTTGCTCTGCAGCGTCTGAAAGAAGCCGCTGAGCGGGCCAAGATCGAATTGAGCAACGGCCAGCAGACGGAAGTGAATCTTCCGTACATCACGGCCGACGCCAGCGGTCCAAAGCACCTGAACATCAAGCTGACGCGCGCCAAGCTGGAAGCCCTGGTGGAAGACCTGGTCAAGCGAACCATCGGTCCTTGTCGCACCGCTATCGATGACGCTGGCCTCAAGGTCGCTGACATCGAAGACGTGATCCTGGTGGGTGGTCAGACCCGTATGCCGAAGGTGCAGGAAGCCGTCACCGAGTTCTTCGGCCAGGAACCACGACGTGACGTCAACCCCGACGAAGCAGTGGCCGTGGGCGCGGCTGTGCAGGGCGGCGTTCTGGCCGGTGAGGTGAAGGATGTGCTGTTGCTGGACGTGACGCCATTGTCCCTGGGCATCGAAACCCTGGGCGGCGTGATGACCAAGCTCATCGAAAAGAACACGACGATCCCGACCAAGGCCTCGCAGGTGTTCTCGACTGCCGACGACAACCAGACAGCAGTGACGGTCCATGTCCTGCAGGGCGAGCGCGAAATGGCCTCGGCCAACAAGTCACTGGCTCGTTTCGACCTGGCAGGCATTGCTCCGGCGCCGCGCGGCATGCCGCAAATCGAAGTGACTTTTGACATTGACGCCAACGGCATCATGCACGTCAGCGCCAAGGACAAGACGACCGGTAAGGAACAGAAGATCGAGATCAAGGCGGGTTCAGGTCTGTCCGATGACGAGATCGCCAAGATGGTGCAGGATGCCGAGGCGCACGCCGAGGAAGACCGCAAGTTCCACGAACTGGTAACCGCGCGCAACAGCGCTGACGCCATGGTACACGCGACCAAGTCGAGCCTGAAGGAACTGGGCGACAAGGTTACCGCGGACGAACGCCAGGGTATCGAGGGCGCTATTGCCGGCGTCGAGGAAGCCATGAAGGGCGACGACAAGGACAGCATCGAGGCAGCTTCGCAGAAGTTGACCGAAGCGGCCCAGGTCATCTACCAGAAAGCCGCTGAGGCAGCGCAGGCTGAACAGGCCGGTGAGGCTGAAGCGAATGCCAGTGGTGAAGAAGACGTTGTCGATGCCGAGTTCGAGGAAGTCGATTCCGAGCAGGATAAGAAAGACTGAACGGAACCACTGCGAAGTACGATTGAAAACCCCGGCATTGCCGGGGTTTTTTTATGCACAGCGGAATAATAGAGTCGTCCGGAAAGGCCAGGCGCGGGTCGTGCTTTCGCGCTCCAGCCACGCAGGCGGCTGTCGGATGTCAGCCCGCACGGCATTTGGTTAACCCTCCCTGATCCCGGCAACCGGACTGTGCGAATCAGATTCATTAGCGATTGACATCGCCTCGCGATCGGCTAAACTCAAGACTAATACTCATTGCGACCGGCTGAGGGACAGGCCCTTTGAAGCCGGGGCAACCTTCGGGACTAACCATCCTGTAAAAGGTGCCAACTCCTGCGAAACCCTTCCGGGTTTCGGGAAATGAGTGATCGGCTAGCGCCCCTGGCGATGGAACCGGTCCTTCCGCGAAAGTAACGGAGTTTCCAATGAGTGGTTTGAACCATTCATGACGGAGACGACGGATACCATGAAAACCACACGACAAGCGACCCAGGCAGTGCGCGCCGGCATCGATCACGACCGGAGCCATGGTGCCGTGATGCCGCCGTTGTATCTGTCCGCCAACTACAGTTTCAAAGGCCTGGGACAGAAACGCGAGTATGATTATTCCCGGACTGGTAACCCCAGCCGTGACCTGCTGGGCTCGGCGCTGTCGGAGCTGGAAGGCGGCGCGGGCGCCGTCATCACCGGGTCGGGCATGTCGGCGGTCACTTTGGTTACGAGCCTGCTTTCACCGGGTGATTCCGTGATCGTCCCGCACAATTGCTATGGCGGATGCCACCGCGCGTTTTCCTCGCTTTCGCGCAAGGGGCACTTCTCGGCGCAATTCATCGATTTCACTTCGGCAGGCCAACTTCAGGCGGCATGCGAACTACATTCGCCCCGGATGATCTGGGTGGAGACGCCCAGTAACCCCTTACTGCGGGTGACCGACATACAGGCAGTAGCAGCCATTGCCCGTCAGCATGGCGCACTGTTGGTGGTGGACAACACCTTTCTGTCACCAGCGCTACAGCAACCCATTGCACTGGGTGCAGACATCGTCATCCACTCGACTACCAAGTTCATCAACGGTCACAGTGATGTGATCGGAGGCGCCGTCATTGCAGCAGACCCGGAGCTGGCGGAAGAACTGGCCTGGTGGGCCAATTGCCTGGGCCTGACCGGATCACCGTTCGACGCCTACCTGGCTCAGCGTGGCCTGCGCACGCTGCATGCCCGGTTGCGCTGTCATGAAGAAAATACGGCAGCCGTGGTCGGGCTGCTCGATGGGCACCCAGACGTAGAGCAGGTGCACTTTCCCGGCCTGGAGAGCCATCCGGATCATGAGCTCGCGACGCGCCAGCAGGATGGTTATGGCTCCATCGTCAGTTTCGAGTTGGCAGGCGGGGAGGTGGCGTTGCGCGCGTTCATCGATCACCTGCAGTGTTTTACCCTGGCGGAATCGCTGGGTGGCGTGGAAAGCCTGGTCTGTCACCCAGCCACAATGACCCATGCGGCGATGGATTCGGAGTCGCAGGCCCACGCGGGCATTCGTCCGGGTTTGCTGCGTTTGTCGGTAGGAATCGAGGCTGCCGACGATCTGGTTGCGGACCTGCAAAATGCCCTGGACGCAGTGACTTTAGCCCTTCGGCCCTGCCTCGCGGCCACGGCACGACCCTGAACCCGGCGGCTACATCTGGCTGCGCGGCAGCAGGCGAAAGAGCTTGTCCATGAAGCGTTGCCAGGTATTTCGGGCAGGTTGCCGCGTGACCGTTTCGTCGGCACTGGTCCAGATGAGACGCCCCTGATTATCCAGGCTGACCTGCCAGGCATTGTCCGGGCTCATGTCCCGTTCCGCGAGCCGGGCCAGGTCTTTGGCCAGCGCCGGACTATCGATGGTCAGCCCCATTTCCGTATTGATGTTTGCTGAACGGGGGTCGAGGTTCATGGAGCCGATAAACACGCGCGTGCGGTCAACCACGAACGACTTGGTGTGCAGTCCGGAAAAGCCCGAAACCACGGGTGGCGTGTCGATATGGGATTTGATTTCCGGGTCTGCGCGGAGTTCGTACAGTTCTGCACCGGCGGCCAGGATTGGCTTGCGCCATTGTTTATAGTGGCTGTTGACAGCGGGTACGTCGTGCGATTCCAGAGAGTTGGTCAGTATTCGTATGCTGACACCCCGTTCGCTCAATGCAGATATTCCATCGATAAAGGTTTGACCCGGAACGACATAGGCATTGACCAACAGAATTTCCTGTTCTGCGGAGTTCAGCTGCTCCGTCAGCAGGGCGGGCATGCCCTGAATCAACAATTCGCCATCGAGGTGATCGTAGATCAGGTCGCTCGAGCCCAGCCTCAGGTTTCCGGTCAGGTTCTCCAGTTCGGGCTGCCAGGAACGGGGCTCCAGTTCGAAGTTGGTAAGTGATTCAGCTTCGTTCAGGGATTCGAGCAGGCGCCGGGACCGCTTTTTAGCGAATTTCGCGTCATTCTGTGCCGGCAGAACCTCGGCCGAAACCACCCAAGTGCTGTTCCAGAACGAATCGAACATGTCGGAACCCTGGCGGGCTACCGGGCCGACTCCGAGGACGTCCAGGTCGTGGAAATTGTACGTGGGGTGGAGGCCAAAATAGTGGTCGCCAATATTGCGCCCGCCGGCGATCATGACATGGTTGTCCGCGATCATCAGCTTGTTGTGCATGCGCGTGTTGAGTTCGTCCATGCGGCCCACGAACTCCAATCCCAGGCCCAGTTTACGGTTGTACCAGGGGTTAAAAATTCGGAGCTGAATGTTAGGGTGTGCTTGCAGGGCTACCAGGGTCTTGTCTTCGCCGATCAACAACATGTCATCTATGATGAAGCGGACTTTAACGCCTCTGTCGGCGGCCTGGATGGCTCTTTTCAGCAACAGACGGCCGCTGTCATCGCCATACCATAGGTAATACATCAGGTCGAGTGAATGGGTTGCTTCGTCAAGCAGCGCCAAGCGCCACTTCAGCGCCTCCATGTTCTTATCCAGCAGGTGAAACCCCGATTGCCCGGAAGTTTCCGGAGACAGGGCGTTTTGCTCCAGCAAGGCCAGCGATCCGGCGACGGTTGGCGGCAGTGCGGTTTGCGGTGGATTGGGCTCGACTTCCCGTGGCAAAGAAGCGCAGGCGCTGAGTGCAAGCAGGAATAGCAGCAGAAGCGAGCGTCCGCAAAGAACACCCCCTACGACCCGAAGCCACGAGTGCGTAATCACCGGAGGTTGCCCATTAACCATCAATTTTTGACCGCCTTAATGGGCCCGGTCTTCCTCGATGTAACGCAGGATGGCCTCAAACATTATCTCACGCGGAAATTCATTCTCATCCGCAAACAGGGCTTCTACGATTTCATGTTGGCGGGCGATAGGTACAGACATAGCCCAGTGATCGGCATTGGCGAATGCGAGAACTGTCGAATTCGGGACGACCTGGTCGTAGAAAACGAGTTGACTGTCATTGCGCGCATCCTTCATTTTTGCAAGTTTTCGATAACTGCGCTCCAGTACACGGGAAATTCGTTCTGGGTCGGGAAAAGAGACGACCGAATAATAGCGAATATGGCCGGGTAACGGGTTTTCAGCCATCCATTGCTTCCTGGTAGCGGGCCTGAGACTGTCGAGAGCGCCGGGTTCGTCATTTTCGCAATCTGCCCCCGGCACGATGGCCAGCAGGCCCAGGAGTTTATCACTGGCGCCTTCTGCCAATGGAGAGCCGCCTACTGCGCCGGCATAAGACACCATCGCCATGACACGACTGGCGAGGGCAGGAAAACGGACCAGGAATTCGAGGATATCCGGCGCGCCTTTCGAATACCCGAGCAGTATGAGTGGCTGTTCGGCCTGGTCGGCAGGAAGTGCTTCGATGAATTCAGCGAGTTGCTGTGCGTTGTGACTGGACGAAGCAATACCGTTCACCTCCGCAAGCATCGCTTCGAACCCATGGGTAGCGAGATGATCTACGGTGGACTGGTCGTGGTCCAACCAGGATTTTACGCAGGTGTAGCCCAAGCCTGGCACCATCACGGCCAACGGCTC
>JAHEFS010000024.1 GCA_024640045.1 Chromatiales bacterium
CATGAAGCGATTCGCGCTCCAATTGCTGTTTAGTCAATGAAGAGCAGACGCGAATTACGCGAAGAAAAGCTGTTTTTACTGCTTGGCACTGCCAGATTTGTGAGTTTTTCTTCTGCCCCTGCCAATGTGAAGTGATACACCACAGTCAACAAACCAATCCGCGAATGCGAGGTTTTGTGGAAATCAGTTCATCGGCTGGCCAAGTCAGAATTTTCGCGTAATTTGCTTAATTTGCGGAATTCGCGTCTCATAATTTGGCGGATCTGAGACCGATTGCGTGAAATAGATACATGACTTCAGTGAAAACCATCACCATCGTGGCCGCCATGGCTCGCAACCGGGCCATTGGCCTGGAAGGCCGGATGCCGTGGCATCTGCCGGCGGAACTGCAGCACTTCAAACGCACCACGCTGGGCAAGCCGGTGGTGATGGGCCGCAAAACCTGGGAGGCCATCGGTAAACCGTTGCCGGGGCGGCAGAACCTCGTGGTGACCCGGTCTGCTCACTTCCGGGCCGAGGGGGCACAATGCGTACACTCCCTGGAATCCGCCATTGAACATTCCGGCGGGTCCGAGGTGATGATCATCGGTGGGGGCGAGTTGTATCGGTTGGCTTTACCCCTGGCCACGCGCATGGTGTTGACCCGGGTCGATTGCGAGCCTGCCGCGGATACCTGGTTTCCGGAATGGGATATGTCGGCGTGGCGGCGCGTCCGATCAGAACACTTTCCGGCTGACGAACGCAACGCGTTTGCCTTCGAAGTGCTCGAACTTCAGCGCATCAGCGGATGAGGCCTTTCACCTGGAAGAGTTGCCGATCTTCCAGCCGGACTGCACTTAGCTTGCCACCCCATACACAGCCTGAATCCGTCGCGATATAGCGTTTTCTGATCTTCAGCCCCAGTGCGGCCCAGTGCCCAAAGACAACGGTGACATCGCGCGTTATTCGATGTTTGTGTTTGAACCAGGGCAAGAAAGGGTCCGGTTGGCTGCCCGGCGCCCCGGTCAGATTGAACAACGACCGGCCCTCGGCGTCGCAGAAACGGATCCGGGTCAGGATGTTGGTGATCAGGCGCAGCCGGCTCCAACCCTTGCGGTTGTCGCGCCACTTGTTGGGTGTGTTTCCGTACATTCGGTCCAGGTACTTTCCCCTGTCCGCTGATTGCAGAACGGCGGATACTTCCTTGCCAAGACGAACAGCCTGCAGGTGATCCCACTGGGGGATCACGCCGGCGTGGACTCTCAATACCTGGTGTTTCTTGGACCAGCGCGCGAGCGGCTGGGCGTTGAGCCAGCCGATCAGTTGCTCCCGCTCTGGCGCGTTCAGTATTTGTGCCAGTTCGCGGTTGCGGCAGTCGCCAAGCGGGTGATGATAGTCCGCCGCCAGCAGGTGCAGGTCGTGGTTGCCCAGGGTGACGCGCACGGACTGCCTGACGCTGTAGAGCAGTCGCAGTGTTTGCAGCGATTGCCCACCGCGGTTGACCAGGTCGCCGCACAGCCACAACCGGTCGCCGGCCGGGTCGAACTGGATAGTTTCCAGCAGTCGCTCCAGGGCGTCACAACATCCCTGGATGTCCCCGATCAGGTAGGTGGCCATTCAGATGACGGGCAGGATTCAGTGCAACGAATCTGGCGCGTGCAGCGCGAATTCGGGAATCTCGGCCCTGAAGGACAGGCCGGTGGCCGTCACGAAACCGTAAGAGCCCTTCATCGAGCCGACTGGCGTAGGTATCAACGCGCCGCTGGTGTAGCTGTATGAAGCGCCTGGCGCCAGGGAGGGTGTTTCGCCGACTACGCCTTCACCAATAACTTCTTCTTTCGAGCCGTCCCCATGCGTAATGACCCAATGCCGGTTACGCAGAACGATCTGCTGATCACTCTCATTGGTGATATGAATGGTGTAGGCGAAGGCAAACTGTTCTTCGTGTTCGCCCAGGTATTGCGGAATGGCCACCACCTTGACAGGGTATTCGGCGGGCATGGTCTCCTCGTCATCCGGTTCGCTGTTGCTGCCTTATTCTACACGACAGCTGAACGACGGCACCCGGGAGATGGCCGAGGGTGTCAGGAGACAGAATGGCGCGCCATCTGCCTGGCGAGTGCGTCGAATTCTGCAATGCTCAGTTGTTCTGCGCGCAGCCCGGCGTCGATGCCGGCAGCCCGGATAGAATCCTCGTCGATCAGCCGGGCGAGACTGTTGCGCAGCGTTTTACGGCGCATGGCGAAGGCGGCACGCACTACCTGGTCCAGCAGGTGCGGCGGGGCCTCAACCAGCGGGCGGTCGCGGGGCGTCAACCGCAGCAGCGTGGAATCCACCCTGGGTGGCGGGTCGAAACTCTGCGGCGGGATGTCGAACAACGGTGTGGCCTCGCAGAGGTTTTGCACCATCACGCTCAACCGGCCGTAATCGCGCCCACCCGGCGTGGCAACGATGCGCTTGACCACCTCGCGTTGCAACATGACGTGAATATCCAGCGGAAGCTGTGTTTGCCCGAGGATATGGAACAGGATCGGCGTGGAAATGTTGTAGGGAAGGTTCCCTGTCAGCCGGTAGTTTCTGCCGCCGCTGATGGCAGGCAGATCGGTCTCCAGTGCATCGG
Organism: Chromatiales bacterium; assembly: GCA_024640045.1. GTDB lineage: Bacteria > Pseudomonadota > Gammaproteobacteria > Xanthomonadales > SZUA-36 > WTJD01. The sequence continues at coordinate 2,600 of JAHEFS010000024.1, forward strand.
CCTCATGCAACGCCAGGTTGCTGGGGTGGCCCAAGCGCGCCGGCAGTTGGGCTGCGAGGTCACGATCTATCTCTATCGCATGGATTTCCGCGCCCGATTCAACCAGCGGTCGGGTCAGTGCGCCCTGGCCCGGGCCGATTTCGATGATGAGTTGCCCAGGGCCTGGCGCGATCGAATCGATGATGCGCCCGATGATGGCTTCGTCGGTCAGAAAGTTCTGTCCGAACCGCTTGCGGGCTTTGTGTTTCAAGGGTTGCCAGCCCGGCAAAGGGACTGCGCCAGGCAAGCGGCGTGGTAGAAGCTGTCGGGGTTGGCCACGCCCTGGCCGGCGATATCGAGTGCGGTGCCGTGATCCACCGAGGTGCGAATGAAGGGCAACCCCAGTGTCACGTTGACGGCGCGCCCGAAGCCCGCATGCTTCAGTACCGGCAGCCCCTGGTCATGGTACATGGCCAGCACCACGTCGCAGTCTGCCAATGCGACCGGCGTAAAAGCGGTATCTGCCGGAACCGGCCCGTAAGCATCGATGCCCCGAGCCCTGGCGCGCGCGATCGATGGCTTGACCACGAGTTCGTCCTCTTTACCCAGGTGGCCGCTCTCGCCAGCGTGCGGGTTCAGCCCCAGTACCTGGATGCGGGGTGTCGGGATGGCGAAGCGTTGCCGCAGGTCGTCATGAACAATGTCCAGGGCCGAGTCGATGTTTTTAGGCGTAATGGCGTCAGGGACCTCGCGGAGCGCCAGGTGTGTGGTGACGAGTGCTACGCGCAAGTCTCCGGCCACCAGCATCATCACCACACGCTCCGCGCCGGCCAGTTCAGCCAGGAACTCGGTGTGGCCGCTGAATGGAATCCCGGCGTCGTTGATGATGCCCTTGTGGACGGGGCCGGTAACAAGTGCCCCGGCCAGCCCCTTCTGCACCAGCGTCGTGGCCTGGCGCAGGCAGTCAAGAACATAGTGGGCATTCGCCGGGTCCAGTACGCCCGGTCGTGCCGGGCGCGCCAGTTTTACCGTGTGGCAGTGAATGTCACCTGCGGAGACCGGGTCGCCTTCCCGCCATTCCCTGATCGCACTCTTGATTCCGAGGCGGCTGGCCGTTTGGCGCAACAGGTCAGGGTCGGCCACGAGCAACAGCGGGAGATCGGGGTGCCGTTCAGCCAGCCGCAACGCGCACTCCGGGCCGATCCCGGCCGGGTCGCCAGGGGTGACGGCCAGCAAGGTGGCTTCCCGGGTCACTCGCTTGCCACCGTCTGGTCGCTCAGGAAGGCAGACGGATGTCTACGTAGGCCTCTTCGCGCAGCTGGCGCAGGTAGCGTTCGACTTCGGTGTCGGACTTGCCCTGGATAATACTGTTGCGTGCGCGAGCGCGACGGGCATCCTCGGTCACATCCGTTTCTCGGAATCCGAGCTTCTGGATGATGTGCCAACCGACCTGGCTCTGGAAGGGTTCGCTGATCTCGCCCTCCTCCAGGCCGGCCAGCATCTGTTCGATTCTCTCGCCGTAGGCATTTTCGGCAAACCAGCCCATATCGCCGCCGAGGTTGGCGCTGGTCGGGTCGTCGGAATACTCTTTTGCGAACTCCTCAAAATCAGCGCCGTCCGCGATTTGCTGACGCAGGTCGCGGATTTGGTCCATGGCCTCGCGTGCAGTTACCAGTTCGTTGACCTCGATCAGGATGTGCCGCGCGTGGTGTTCGCGAGACATGATCTGCATGTTGTCGCGATAGTCGTTGACGCGAATGATGTGAAAACCGGCCGGGCTGCGAATGGGCACGGTGTACTGTCCCGGGCGGAGATTGCGGATCGCGTCAGCGAAATCGCGCGGAACCGAGTTCAGATCGCGCCAGCCGACTTCGCCGCCTTCCAGTGCCTCCTGGCTTTCGGAGTAGCTGATGGCGGCTGAAGCAAAGTCCATGCCTTCTTCCAGCTTGGCGTGTACTTCTTCAATGCGCTCGGAGACTGCTTCGATCTGTGAAGGCGTGGCGCCTTCAGCCAGGTTGAGCATGATGTGCGAGATGTTGTATTCGCCTCCGGCAAACTCTTCGGACGCCAGCATGATGTCGACCTCGGTATCGCTGATCGGGTCCATGCTGCTGATGACGCGTTGGCGCAATCGCTCGGTCATGATCTCTTCGCCGATGCTGCGGCGAAACTCACCGAAATCCTCGCCGTCAGCCTCGATGACCTGGCGCATCTGGCCGACGTTCAGGCCATTCTGCTGGGCCAGCGTGGTGACGGCCTGGTCGATATCGGCGTCTGAAACGCGGATGCCGGTCCTGAAGGCCCGCTGGATCTGCAGTTTACGTACGATCAGCCGTTCCAGTACCTGCTTCTCCAGTAGGTCTTGTGGCGGCAGATTGCCGCCCTGGGCTCTTATGCGATCGACGATTCCCTTGATGGCAGTGTCCAGTTCGCTGCGCATGATGATCTCATCGTCCACCGAGGCCACGATGTGGTCGATTTCCTCCAGTTGCTGAGCTATGGAAGAGGTTGCGGTCATGCACAGCAGGGCCAGCATTCCTGCCAGGGCCACAGACTCGAGGGTCGATCTCAATCGCATTTTCGTCACTCCGGAACTTGCATCTGATGTGGGTGCTTTGACGCATCCCGCCGCAATTGGTTTCGTCGGTTCTGACGCGAACGCCAGCCGGCTGCGTATTCTAGCCTAATGCGACTCACTCGGCTTCGTCGTAGAACAGCGGTGGTGGCTCGCGGCCAAAATCACCCAGGCCCTTGAGCCTGAGTTCTAAGTAGATGGCATCACGCGCGTCGCCATCGCGATTCTTCAGATAACGACGGCCAATGAGCCGTAGCCCCCAGCAGCAGCTTTCGTACTCCAGCCCGGCTTGTGCTTCGAGCAGTTCGCGCTCATCCAGGGCGTATTTCACCCTGGACAGCACAGTCCAGCGTTCGTTGATGGGCCACAGGTAGCGCAGATCGACCTGGTCGAGCCGATCTCTCCGGAAGCGGTACTCGAAGCCCATGCGTCCGATGCTGCCGGAGTTGTAATCCATGCCGAGAGTCCAGACATCGACTTTTTGGTCGTCCCAATTCCACTGAGCGGCAACCCGCCCGCTGAAGCGGCTGAACGGGAACCAGCTGAATTCGCCGATGAACGGAGAAGCATCCACGGGGTCCGGCGTTCTGTTGTTCAGCGAGACCTTGAGTTCGTCGAAGTAGAAGATCTGGCCAACGCCCAGGCTCCAGCGTTCCTGCCCCGAGTTGGTGTTCAGCGAGCGCGTGGAGACTGCCAGGGTAATCTGGTTGGCATTCGATTGGCGGTCGGCGCTGGTGAATCGGTTGGTATGAAACAGTTGGCTGTAGCCGAATGTGAATTCCGAGGTGTCGAAATCGGGCAGGTCAGTCTGGTCTCTATACGGAACCCAGAGGTAGAAAACGCGGGGTTCCAGTGTCTGCATGAGTCCCTGGCCCTGTTCGCGTTCGAAAAACAGGCCGCTGTCGAGGCTGACGATGGCCGTGCCCCGGTCCGGGGATTCGTCGCCCGGCAGGCCCTGACGGTCCAGGCCATAAGCCGTGTAGCGGTAGCCAGCGCCCGTCCGGAAAAACCCCCAATACCTTTCCATATTCCAGCCCAGCCTGGGGTACAAGTCTGCGCGAGCACCGGTGATGCCAACCGGGCGATCGAAATAGACCGCCTCGCTGGCCAGTGAAAAGTCCAGGCCGCTGAAGCCGAAAGGGCGTTCTATTTCAAAACGAACGCGCGGCAAACGCCGGTAGGGTTCCTGGCGCTCGGTGACCGCTTCGTCAATGACCTGGAAGTCATCGGCGGACAGGCTGAACGTCCAGTAACGGCCAGAGCCAGCCAGCCCGGCGCTGCTGCGAAGAAACTGGCGCGCAGTTTCGCTCAGCGATACGCCGAAGTCCTGAAAATACTGATCATCGCTGACCCGGTTGATCGAAATACTGCTGCGCCACTTGGTGCCCAGCCGGGCCCTGTGGCGCAGCTTGTACTGGTATCGCAGTTCGTTGGTGGTTTTGTCACTTGGCAGGTAATCGAACTCCAGCGTGCCGCGCGTGCGGCGAGTCAGCAGGCGGTATTCGCCGGTCAGCATCGCACCGCGATCGGTAAAATACCGGGGTGTGAGCGTGGCATCCTGGTTGGGTGCGATATTCCAGTAGTAGGGAATGCCTACTTCCACACCATTGTCATTGGCAATACTCGCCTCGGGGTAGAGGAATCCACTTTTGCGCCGGTCATCGATCGGGAAAGTGAACCAGGGTGCATACAGGATGGGAATGTCCATGAATTCGAGCTTGGCATGACGTGCAATGGCATAGCCTTCGTCATGGCGGAACTCGACTTCGCCAGCGCTCAGCAACCACTCAGGATCGTCACCCGGGCAGGTCGTGAACTCCGGGTCCACCAGGTAGGAACGCACGCGGTTTTCGACCCTGACTTCCGCGGCGGTCCCATGGGCCGTCGCACCGACGAACTGGTAATTCACCCCCGAGAAGAAGCCGGAGTCTTCGTCGAAAGCGTATTGTGCGTTGTCCGCCTGGATTTCAACCCGTGCGTCCTGGTAGATCAGCGGGACGGGCAAATTGAGCGTCCGGTTTTCCGGATTGTACTCCAGGGTCTCGGTTTCCAGGCGTTGGTCCGCACGTTGCAGCAGCACTCCGCCGTGTGCCTGGGCAGGCCCGCCAGCGGTGGCCGAAAAGCGCTGCGCATCGACATAGATGGGGGCACCGGAACGGTCCGGTTCGGTCGGCAGAACGGCCGCCAGCGCCGGCCCCGGGCAGACCCGATCCTGGGCGGATACCGTGCCGAACTGGAAAATGCATGCACAGGCCGCAAGAACGGCCAGTGGTCTTGAGCCCAATGCCTTCACCCGGTGCTTGGAATACGGACTAACTTGTCACAGTTCGGGTTGAGAAGCAACGACTGCGCACTCTTGTCCCAACCAGGTCTTGCGCTCGGTCATTTCGAGCCTGGAAATCATCGCCGCGAGCTCATTGAAGCGCCCTAAATCGCCCTCTGCCTGCCGGAGCAATTCCCCGAATGCACAACGTCCATCGGTATAGGCCGATATCGTGGCCAGGTGGGCGTTGTTCAGGCCGGCCCGCAACCAGTCGCCAAAATAGTCCCGGCCCTCCCATTGCCGGTCGACCAGATCCCGATAATGCAGGCGCAGGCGCTTCAATATTTCCTGCTTTGATTTCCGCATGACAGGTTCGGTGGTTCCGGATTCATACAAGGCCTCGAGTTCTCGCCGAAAATCCCGCAACAATCCGGCGAATTGGTTGCTGGCCATTCGCATTTCCCGCCATTGGCGCAGCGCCTTTCCACCGTCTTCCTGGCCCTGCAGCCAACGTGTGACACCGGCCTCCTCAATGAAGCTGGCATACGCTTCATTGAAGGCAGAATCTCCCCGAACGTACAGCCGCTGATGGGCCAGCTCATGGAATAAGGTACCCGCCAGGCGGGCGGGCGCCTGCTCCAGCATGGTGTCGAGTATGGGGTCTTCGAACCAGCCCAGGGTGGAGTAGGCGGCGGCCGGGCTGACGGCGACGTCCATTCCCCGGCCGGTCAGTTTTTCCCCGAAACGTTGGGCTTTAGCCTGCTCGAAATAGCCGCGGTACATGACGCACCCGGCCACTGCAAAACACCAGTATTTGGGTTCCAGTGAGAACTCATCGGTCGCCACTACGTTCCAGGCCACGGGGCCGCCAACTTGCAGGAAGGACTGGTAGCTGCCCCTCGTGGGAAGCTCCAGTTCAGCTTCTGCAAAAGCCAGGATCTCTCGTGCGGTTTGCAGCCGCATTGTGAGCAACGGGTCGGTATCGGGATCGTGCAGCAGTGTGTCGATGTCCTGCCGCTGGTTCATCAGGTGGAGGTGGCCGGTGGCAGCTTGCCAGTAGTAGCCGGGACCGGCGCAGCCCGGGGTCAACAGGCTGGTCAGGAGCAAGAGGATCACACCCTGAATCCACCCGGGGCCTGTTCGAGAAGCTGTTCTTGCCCCGCTACGCATCCTCGCCGGGTTTTGTTGCCGCTTCGGGCAGGAAGTTCAGTGAGGCGGAGTTGATGCAGTAACGCAGGCCGGTCGGCGGCGGGCCGTCGGTAAAAATATGACCCAGGTGCGCTTCGCAGCGGGGGCATAGGAGTTCGATCCGGTGCATACCGTGGCTGCGGTCGGGTCGTTGGAGAATATTGGCGGAGTCCAGTTCGCCGTGAAAACTGGGCCAACCGCAACCTGAGTGGAACTTGTCTTGTGCGCCGAACAGTTCCTGCCCACAGCACACGCAGGTGTAGACCCCCTGGTCGAAGTGGTCACAATACTTGCCCGTGAATGGCATCTCGGTGCCAGCCTGCCGGGTCACCCGGAATTGCTCAGGCTCGAGCTGGTCACGCCATTCTTCGTCGCTGCGTTTGATCTTGTCCATGAAACAATTGCACCAGACCCCGAAGGATTTAGCAACGGGCGATCAGACTGCTGAATAGATAAAGCCGCCAAGAATGGCTGTCAGCGCCAGCGGTACGATGTATCGGACCCAAAAAACGACTCCGGCCAAAATCGGCTTTGGCAGACCGGGCTGAAATTGATCAGCAAGCGTGCGCCGACCCAGGCCCCAGGCGATGCCGGTGACTGCCAGCAGACTACCAAGCATGAACATGCCCGAACCAAACACCAGGTCCAGTGTGCCAATCCAGTGGGTGTGGAAAGCGATCGGCAGCATCACGGCGGCGACCGCGATCGCAATGACCGCCATCCAGCGATCCCTGCTGATCCTGCCGGACGTGAGGTCAGCTAGCCCGGTGACGACCGCGTCGAAGGTGGCGATGATGGTCAACATGGCCACCATCGCCCAACCCATGAGGAACAACGCGGCCAGATAACGCCCGCCCGGCATGGCGGCGAACAGGCGCGGCAGTGTGTCAAACAGCAACCCCGGCCCGGCCGCCATGCTGATGCCGAATACCAGGGCGGCGGGGACCACGAACAGGGTCGCCAGCATGGCCGCCCCGGCATCCATCAGGCTGGTGTTCAACGCAGTCGGCACGGGTCTTTGGTCAGCCTTCATATAGGATCCGTACATGACGTGGAGCACGCCGGAAAGGCCAACCGAAAAACAGGCCTGGCCCATTGCTGCGAACCAGACATCAGGACCAGCCTTCGAGAAGTCGGGCTGCAGGTAATTGAACAACAGGGGAACCGCGCCTTCCAGGTTCAGCGCGACGGCCACCAGGTACAGCGCGATCAGGCCGAAGACCGGGACCAGAAGGCGATTGGCCAGTTCGATCCCGCGCCGCAAACCGCGCCGCACGACCCAGATGCTGAACGCGACCACCAGCAGCGCCACGCCATATTGCAGTTGGCTGTTCGCCAGGCCGGCGTGATAAGCCTCGATGCCCGGGCCCATGAATCCGCGCCATGCGGCGAATCCTGCGCTGAAAACGACGTTGGCTACGATGAGGCTGTAGTAGCACAGCGCCATAAACACGCCGAATAGGAGCACCAGGCCCGCCAGCAGGCCCAGCCGGGGCCCGAATGCGGCCCGGTAAGCGGCTACGGGCCCCTCCCGGACCGCCCGTCCGAACGACCACTCGCAGGCCAGCGCCGGTACCGCAAGCAGGACCATGCACAGCAGGTAGATGAACAGAAAAGCGCTGCCGCCGTGCTGCCCCATCATGTAGGGAAAGCGCCATACGTTGCCCAGACCGATGGCGAGACCGGCCATGGTCAACAGGGTGGTGAAATGCGATGTGAATCGTTGGGCCTGCTGCACGTCAGTTTTTACGACGGGTGCTTGCCTGGAGGCAGTGCGTGATTGCAGAATGCGCTCCATGATCAAGGTTTTCGAGGATTTCGACCTGGCCCGTGTAGGTCACTTTCAGAGCGTGTTGTCCGCGGCTGGCATCCGGACACTGCTCAAAAACCAGTTCATGTCCTCGGTCATGGGCGAGGTTCCGTTCGTGGAAATACTGCCGGAGCTGTGGGTGCTCGATGATCGGGATGCCGTCCGGGCCAGGGAACTGATCAGCGATCTGCTGGCGCGTCCCGCGCCGGATCAGCCGGACTGGGTTTGTGGCAACTGCGGAACCGAGGTGGCCAGTGTCTTCAGTCATTGCTGGAATTGCGGCCGTGGAAGCGAAGAATTCACCGGTCACTGATCATCGCCGCGCAGGCGGCGCACTTCTGCTTCGAGACGTTCTGCGTTGACTTCGTCCGCGGGAATGGGTTCGCCTATCCGCAGTTCGATCCGAGCCCACAGTTTGTAAGGGCGTCGCTTCAGCAGCGGGTCTCGGCGGCTGAATAATGAGCCCCAAAGGTTGCATAGCGCCAGCGGCACGACGGCGGTCGGCCGTTCACTGACGATCTTGTCGATCCCCTTGCGGAATGTCTGGATGTTGCCGTCATGGGTGATCGCGCCCTCAGGGAAAATGCCCAGCACATCACCGGTATCGAGCACTCGGTGCATTCTCCTGTAAGCATCTTCGAGTACTTCGGGCGCCTCCTCGCGTGAAGCGATTGGGATGGCCTTGCCGGTCTTGAAGATGAAATGCAGCAGGGGAATGCGGTAGATCTTGTGATACATGACGAAATTCACCGGCCTGCGAATCATGCCGCCAATGATCAGGGGATCGGCGAAACTGACATGATTGGCGGCCAGGATGACAGGCCCTTCCTCCGGGATGTGATCCAGGCCTGTGACCCGCACCCGGTAAATGGTGTGGATCAGAATCCAGATCAGGAAACGCATCAGGAATTCGGGTACCAAGGTAAAGATGTAAACCGCCACAATCGCATTGAGCACGGCCGTGATCAGGAACAGTTGCGGGATGCTGAATCCAGCTTTACCGAGCATCAGCATGGCGAAAATGGCGGCAATGACCATGAACAATGCGTTAAGGATATTGTTGCCGGCGATTACCCGGGAACGGTGCGAGGCCTCGGATCGCTGCTGAACCAGCGCATATAACGGCACGATGTAGAAGCCCCCGAAAACACCGATCAGGAGCAGGTCGGCGACGATTCTCCAGTTGCCGGAATCCGCCAGGAAAGCGCTCAGTGTGATTCCCTGTACGGCGGCTGACGGGCTGGCGAAATAGAGGTCCGCGCCGAACAGCGTCAGGCCGATGGCTCCGAAGGGCACCAGGCCAATCTCCACCTGGCGGCCGGATAGTCGCTCACACAGCAGTGAACCCGTGCTGATGCCGATGATGAACATGGCCAGTAGCCCCGACATGAGGTCTTCATCTCCGCCGATGACGTTTTGAGAGTAACTGGGAATCTGCACCAGTACCGTTGCGCCGAAGAACCAGAACCAGGAAATACCCAGGACGCTGTTCAGAACGGTCTGATTCTCGTTGATGAAACGAATGTTGCGAAAGGTCTCGGTAAAAATGTTCCAGTTGATGTTCAGTTCCGGCGCCACCGCTGGTGCCTCCGGGATACCCCGGCTGAAGCCATAACCGGCAACCGCCACGGCCAGTGCAGCGAGGCTCACCCAGAATGGCCAGCTGGCCTCGATGCCTGCCAGTTGCGGCCCGATGATGGTGCCTGCCAGGATGGCGACAAAGGTACCCATTTCGACCAGGGCATTGCCGCCCACCAGTTCACGCTTGTCCAGCATCTGCGGGAGGATGCCGTACTTGATGGGTCCAAAAATGGTGGACTGAAAGCCCAGCATGAACAGCACACCGAGCAGTAACGACAGGTTGTTCAGCCAGAAACCCAGGGTAGCCGTGAGCATGATGACCACCTCTAACAACTTCACCCGCCGGACTTGCATCGATTTCTCGTACTTGTCCGCAAATTGACCGAACAGGGCCGAGAACAGGAAAAACGGCAGGATGAACACCATGGCGCTGAGGTTCACCACCTGGTCCGTGTTAAGTCCAGCCAGTCGGCTGCCCTGGAATACCAACAGGGCGGCCAGCGCGTTCTTGAAAATGTTGTCGTTCAGGGCCCCGAGGGCCTGGGTCCAGAAAAACGGCAAGAAGCGCCGTGTGCGAAAAAGGTCAAATTGTGAGTGGCCTGACACCTTGAGCTTTGATCAGGCCACGAAACCTGTCAATACGCCGGCGATGGTGGCAGTCATCATGGTGGCCAGGGTTCCGCCCAAAACAGCGCGGAGCCCAAAACGGGCGATATCCGGGCGCCGTTCAGGTGCCAGCCCGCCAATGCCGCCCAACTGGATTGCAATGGAAGAGAAATTGGCGAAGCCGCACAGGGCGTAGGTAGAAATCAACAGGGCCTTGGGCGAAAGTGTTTCCTGTATCTCGTTCAGGTGTGAGTAGGCGACGAACTCGTTGGTTACAATCTTCTCGCCGATCAACCCGCCCACGGTCACCACGTCCGTCATCGGCACGCCGATGACCCAGGCCAGCGGTGCAAGCAGGTAGCCCAGTATCAGCGACAGGCTGAGCGGTTCACCCAGCGCGGCTTCGATTCCCGTGATGCTGCCCAACCACCCCAGCGGATAGTTGACCAGGGCGATCAGGGCGATAAAGGCGATCAGCATGCCGCCGACATTCAGGGCCAGCCTGACTCCGTCCGAGGCTCCGTTGGCTGCGGCTTCGATCACGTTGGTGGCGGTCTTTTCCACGTGAATCCGGACGTCGCCCCGGGTCAGGGATTCCTCGGTTTCGGGTTTGAGGATTTTGGCCAGCACAATGGTTGCCGGAGCCGCCATGACACTGGCTGACAACAGGTGCTTGGCATAATAGATTCGCATGGCTTCGTCACCGCCGCCCAGCATGGTGATATAGGCCGCCAGCACGCCGCCGGCTATCGTGGCCATGCCGCCCACCATCATGGTCAGGAGTTCCGACTGCGTCATGCGGGCGATGTAGGGCCGAACCACGAGTGGCGCTTCGGTCTGGCCGACGAAGACGTTGGCGGCGACGGAAAGTGACTCGGAACCGCTGACGCGCATGACCTTGAGCATCACCCAGGCCATGGCCTGAACGACTTTCTGCATGAGTCCCAGATGATAGAGAACGCTCATCAGTGAGGCGAAGAAAATGATGGTTGGCAGCACCTGGAAAGCGAACATGAAGCCCAGGTTGCTGGCTGGGTCACCGACGGGGCCGAACACGAACATGGCTCCGTCCGAGGCAAAACTGATGACAGTGACAAAGACTTTGCTGATGGACTCGAAGAACTCGCGGCCACCCGGCATCACGATGACCAGGAGGGCGAAGACCAGTTGCAGACCGATTCCCGAACCGACCAGTTTCCAGTCAATCGCACCGCGCTTGTCGGAAAACACGAAGGCGATTCCCAGCAAGGCGATCAGCCCGAATACACCGAAAAGAATGCTGCCGATCATGCCTGCCACCCCGCGCGAATTTCGCTGTTATTTTCGATCGAAGCAATGTATAGGGTTTGCCCGCAGGTGGCAAATATGGTCGTGGTCGCGCCTGGTTGGCCCAAGGCCCTCAAGCCCAAACGCCGGACCCTGCACCGGAGCGGCCATGATGACTTCGCCTTGAGGAAAACCGCGCCTGCTCACTAACCGGCTGGTTTATACTCGTCGGGATTACTGCGTTGCGGGCGAACTGCCCGCGATTCCACGTACGGAAACTGACACGGAGGGGCTGTCTTGCCCAAGAAATCTATCGACCTCGCCACGCTGGGATGGCGTGAATGGGTGGCTTTGCCCGAGCTTGGCATTGGGCGGATCAAGGCCAAGGTCGATACCGGGGCCCGCACTTCCACGTTGCACGCGTTTGCGCTGGAAGCTTTCACGGAGGACGGCTGCAAAAAGGTGCGGTTCAGTCTTCACCCGCAGCAGCGTAATACCTCAAAGGTTATCGAATGTGTCGCCGACGTGATCGATCAACGTGAGGTATCGGATTCCGGCGGACACCGGGAGCGCAGGTGGGTCATTCAGACCCCCGTCGTGCTCGGTGAGCAGTCGTTTCCCATTGAAATCACCCTGACCGCGCGCGACAACATGATGTTCCGGATGTTGCTGGGCCGTACCGCCATCAAGGGCCGTTATGTCGTGAACCCCGCCAGGTCTTACGTACTGGGCCGCCAAGCAGCCGTTGGCGATGACTCTCAGACAACCCGACAAAGGCAGCCATGAGTAAAAATCAGCCCATCACCATTGGTCAGACCACCATCCAGCCGGGCGAACGGGTCAGTGTGAGCCTGCCCGTGGCCGATTTATACACGGCGACATCACTGCACATGCCGGTCAAAGTCATCAGTGGACGACGTTCCGGCCCTGTCCTGTTCGTTTCCGCAGCGGTACACGGGGATGAGTTGAATGGCGTGGAGATCATCCGGCGCCTGCTCAAGCGCGAAGCGCTGAAATCCATTCGGGGGACGTTGCTCGCCGTCCCCATCGTCAACGTTCATGGGTTCCTGGAACAATCCCGCTACCTGCCCGATCGCCGTGACCTCAACCGGTCATTTCCCGGACGCGCTACCGGGTCGATTGCGGCCCGCCTTGCGAACACGTTCCTGCAGGAGGTTGTGTTAAAGTCTAATTTTGGCGTGGACCTCCATACCGGGGCGATCGATCGATCGAACCTGCCGCAGGTCCGGGCTTTTCTGGATGATCCAGTCACGGCAGAGATCGCAGCCGCCTTTGGCGCGCCTGTGATCGTCAACGCGGGAATTCGCGAGGGCTCCCTGAGGGCGTGTGCCGCCGACCACAATATTCCAACGATTGTTTACGAAGCCGGGGAGGCACTGCGGTTCGACGAGTTCAGCATCCTGGCGGGCTTGCGGGGCATCATGCGGGTCATGCGTCACATCGGCATGCTGCCGCCGGGCAAGTCAACCAAGGCAAGGTCACCCGTGGTGGCGCGGTCCACCCGCTGGGTCCGTGCACCGGCCAGCGGCATCGTCACGGGCAAGGCCGTTCTTGGAAGCCGGGTTGCGGAAGGCCAGCGACTCGCCCTCATCAGTGACCCTCTGGGCGACCGGCAAGAAGAAGCCGTTTCGTCCGTGGATGGAATCATTATCGGCCGCAGCAACCTGCCCCTGGCCCATGAAGGGGACGCCCTGTTTCACATTGCCGCTTTTCGCAGTGCGGAACGTGCGGAAAACGTGGTGGAGGAATTTGCCGCGATTCATGACCCCTCGTTGCGGCGCACCGTTGAAACCAATTTAAAAGGAACCTGAATATGAAAATTGCCATTCTTTCGACCAACCCCAGACTCTATTCCACCCGGCGCCTGGTGGAGGCGGGTAAGGAGCATGGACACGAGGTGTTGGTGGTCAACCACAAGCGCTGCTACATGAATATCACCACGCACCGTCCCAGCGTGCACTACAAGGGCGATGCAATCACCGGGGTCGATGCCATCATCCCGCGCATTGGCGCCTCGGTTTCTTTTTACGGCACGGCCGTGGTGCGCCAGTTCGAAATGATGGGGGTGTACTCGGTTAACGAATCCACCGCGATCACGAGATCGAGGGACAAGCTGCGGGCATTGCAACTGCTGTCCCGAAGCGGGATTGGATTGCCGATCACCGGTTTTGCCAATTCGCCCGACGACACGGACGATCTGCTGCGATTCGTTGGCGGCGCCCCGGTCGTCATCAAGTTGCTGGAAGGCACCCAGGGCGTGGGAGTGGTGCTGGGCGAAACCAAGAAGGCAGCGGAAAGTGTGATCGAGGCGTTTCGCGGTCTGAATGCCAACTTCATGGTGCAGGAATTCATCAAGGAAGCCGGCGGTTCGGATATTCGTTGTTTCGTGATTGGCGAAAAAGTGGTTGCGTCCATGATACGAACGGGTAAGGAGGGCGAGTTCCGCTCAAACCTGCACCGCGGCGGTAGCGCCAAGTTGACCAAGATTACTCCGGAAGAACGTTCCACGGCCGTGCGTTCGGCCAAGATCATGGGCTTGAACGTGGCGGGCGTTGATCTGTTGCGCTCGAATCACGGACCGGTCGTCATGGAAGTGAACTCCAGTCCGGGGTTGGAAGGGATAGAAACTGCCACTGGTAAAGACATCGCTGGTCAGATTATCCAGTTCATCGAAAAGAACGCCCGTCACGGACGGACCAAGACCCGCGGGAAAGGTTGAAAAAGCTGATACATATCATCGCGTGTAGTACCACGTCATGTTCCAATTCAATGGATGGCTCGAGATGGCCGGCCGCCTGCCTTTGGAACCGCCGGCGCCTGAGCGGGTTTGCAGGAGTGACGGATATGAGAAAGCTTTTCATCCAGTTGGTTTTGACAGCGGTCCTGATGACGGGGGCTGGAGTGGCCATGGCGTGCGATTACAAGAAGGGCGAAACGAAGTTCGCCGATTACGCCAAGTGCCGCTACGGTGAGGACAGCGTTTTGGTCGTCGATTTACCCGAAAATTCGGCCTGGCACCAGTGCGTGTACTTCAGCGAGGCATTCCGGCCGGAGAAACTGCTGGCGGTCACCAAGGATGTGGACGGGCAGGAAATGCTGAGCCTCAACGACCGCTCGCAGATCGGGAACCCCTGTTATCTCACCAAACAACAGTGTGATGCTGCACTGAAAACGTTCAAAGCAGCAGGCTACTGAATTCGGCAAAGCCGAGCGCCCGGGTTTACCTGAAAAATCGGCGCACTGCCGCCGCATGACCGTCATCGCCAGAGTGATTCAACAACGTTCCAGGTGGCGGTGCGGCAGTCGCAACTTTCGCGTGGATGGTTTCGGTTTGTGCGAGAATTGCGTCCACGATCCGCGCAGGGCAACCGTTTCGGTTGCTTCTTCAATCTCCAGCAGGCCACAGGGAAATGGAATTAATTGTCTTTGACCTGGACGGCACACTGCTCAACAGGCAGGGGGAGATTTCGACTTATACCCGCGACACCCTGGCCAGCCTTTCAAAGCGGGGTATTGCCTACACCGTTGCCACCGGCCGTACCCTGCATGCGGCCAGGAGTTTGCTGGCCGGCCACGGGTTCCTTCTGCCCCAGGTCTACAAGAACGGGGTCATGATCTGGTATCCGGAAACGAACGACTATACGCACCGAAACTTTCTCAGCCTGAAGGAAGTCGAGCATGTGCTTGAAGCCATCCTCGCCCAGAACGTGACACCGTTCATTTTCACCCTGGAACCGGGCAACCGGCATGCCATCTACCATTCACGATTGCGTAACAAAACCGAGCGAAACCTGGCGGTCGAGTTTTCAAGGCGCGATGGCGTGGAAGTGCTGCCTGCCTCGAGGATGCCCGCAGAAGCTGAAATTACCAACATCAGCGCACTGGGCAAGTCCACGGCCGTCGAAGCGATAAACGCCATGATCGAAGCGGAGCCACACCTGGTAGCCTATGCCGGAGATGCCTGGGACGGTGGGGGGTGGCGCTGGATCGATATTCACCATTTTGCCGCCAGCAAGGGGGGAGCGATCGATACCCTGCGCACGCAACTGGGCGTCGATCGCATCGTGTGTTTCGGTGACAGCGACAATGACCTGAGCATGTTCGATCGTGCGGATGAGAGTTACGCACCCGCCAACGCGGCACCTCATGTCCAGGAGGCGGCTACCTCAGTGATCGGCAGCCATGACGAGGACGGAATCGCTCGATTT
Organism: Chromatiales bacterium; assembly: GCA_024640045.1. GTDB lineage: Bacteria > Pseudomonadota > Gammaproteobacteria > Xanthomonadales > SZUA-36 > WTJD01. The sequence goes on from JAHEFS010000024.1 coordinate 18,097, forward strand.
CTGCGTGCTCGATTTCAGTTGGGTGGGTGATGCGAGAGATTGGCCGGGTCGATGATTCTGTGTTTCTTCAGAGTGCAATTCCGGCCCACTTACGGCCCGCCCACTGTTGGGCGCAAACGACGGCCTGGCCGAAACGGTAGATTCCGTTGAGTATCCAAACGCCGAGCAGGCCGAATCCCAATACGGGCCCGGCTACATAAGCCAGCGGAAGAAAGAACACCCACTGCCAGAGGATCGAGATCCACATGCTCCTTCGGGTATCCCCGGCACCGATCAACGCGTTCATCAACACCATCCCCGCGGCGTCAAACCCAACTCCAAGGGCCCAGAGCACCAGCGGCAAATAGGCCAGGTCGCTCGTCTCCGGGTTCTTCAGGAAAAAACCGAGCAGGGGGTCAGCCAGTGGGATCACGGCCAGACCCAGCACGACACCGTAAATGAGCACCAGTGCAGCGCAGTTCCAGCCCCAGCGGGCAGCTTCGTCGACATCGTTGCGCCCCAGCGCATTGCCCACCAGCGTGGTGGCGGCCAGCGCTACCCCGAAAGAAGGCAACAGTGCGGTGAGGTGAAAGGTCATCAGGATATTGGCCGCCGCAACTTCAGCGGTGCCGATTCGCCCCAGGATCCACATCAGTGCAACCAGCCCAGCGGCGAAGAACATCTGCTGCAAGCTGGCCGGCAACGAAATCATAAATTGTTGTTTCAGCGTCTGGAATGACGGCACGCGCTGCATGAAGCCCTTGTCCCGGGCGTGCCGCAAAGCAAAGGTGAAATAGATTCCCGTGCCGACGAATAAGGAGAGGGTCGTGGCCAGTCCGGCACCCTTCACTCCCATGGCCGGGGCACCCAGGTTGCCGAAAATCAGCACCCAGTTCAGGAAAATATTGACGGCGTGCATGATCAGCAGCGTGCGCAGATACAGGCTGGTCATGTGAACGGCGCTCCAGTACCCGCGAAAGGCAAAATTCATTCCGATGGCGACCATGGATGCCAGCCGGATCTGCAGGTAAGGAACGCCTTCTGCGATCACTTGAGGATCGGTATTCAGATAGGGAAAGGCCGCCGGCGCCAGCAGGATCAGGATGATGGAAAGCGGCAGGCCCAGCAGCAGGGACAGGATCAAACCCCCATTCAGCGGCACAGCCGTTTCGTCGTGGCGTTCCTCGCCCAGGCGTCGGGCCGCCAGGGCCTGCACGCCGGCCGACAGGCCGATGATGAAGGCGATGCAGAGGTAATTGGTAAAGCCCCCGATGCCCGTGGCTGCCAGCGCGGCGTCACCGAGATGGCCGACCATGTAGATGTCGACCAGGTTGAGCACGTTTTGCGACATCATGCCCCCCATGATGGGCAAAGCGATGGACCAGATTGCCCTGCGACGTTCCCGGTCTGGAAACAGTTCGCGCCACCGGGTGGACAGGTTCATGAAGTCAGCGCGCCTTAATCAACGAAGCGCAGTGTTTCGCGGGTGTGCGCGAAATGAATCTGGGGCCAGCGCTCTTGCGTCAGCTGCAGGTTAACGCGTGTGGGCGCCAGGTATACCAATTGCTCTCCTGCGTCGATGGCCAGGTTGGGCTGCAGCTGGTTCTTGAAGTCCTCCAGCATCTTTTCGTCCTTGCAACGCACCCAACGGGCATTCTGCACATTGACATTTTCGAACACGGCATCGACGTTGTATTCATTCTTCAGACGGTACGCGACGACGTCGAACTGCAATACGCCCACTGCGCCCAGGATCAGGTCATTGCCCAGCAGAGGGCGGAAGAATTGAGTCGCTCCTTCTTCGGAGAGCTGCTGCAGCCCTTTCTGCAGCGCTTTGAGTTTCAGCGGGTCGCGCAAACGGGCGCGCCGGAACAGTTCCGGGGCAAAATTCGGAATGCCGGTAAACTGCAATTCCTCGCCTTCGGTGAAGCTGTCGCCAATGGCGATGGTGCCGTGGTTGTGGATACCAATGATGTCCCCGGGCCAGGCTTCTTCCACGTTTTCCCTGTCCTGGGCCATGAACGTCAGCGCGTTGGGAATCTTGATCTCCTTTCCCAGTCGCACGTGCCGCACTTTCATGCCCTGCCTGAAAGTGCCCGAGCAGATGCGCATGAAGGCAACCCGATCCCGGTGGGCCGGATCCATGTTGGCCTGAATTTTGAAAACGAACCCGGTCATCGCGGCTTCGTCGCTCGCGACCGTGCGGCCGGTGGTCTTGCGTGGGCCAGGCGGTGGCGCGTGTTCCACGAATGCATCCAGCAGTGGCGTGACGCCGAAATTGTTGATCGCGGAACCAAAGAACACCGGTGTCTGGTCGCCGGCCAGGTAGGCGGCGGGATCGAACTCGTGGCTGGCACCGCGAACCAGTTCGATTTCGTCGCGTAACTCTCCAGCTGCGCCCTTCAGGCGTTCATCCAGCAGGGGATTGTCGATGCCTTCGATGATTTCGGCCTGCTGGGTGATGTAATTCTTGCCAGATTCGTAAAGATGCACAGCATCGTTTTGCAGGTGGTAGACACCTTTGAGCCTGCGTCCCATGCCAATGGGCCAGGTGACCGGTGCGCATTGGATGCCCAGCACGGACTCCACTTCATCCAGCAACTCGATGGGTTCGCGACCCTCACGGTCCAACTTGTTGATAAAGGTGAAGATGGGGGTCTGGCGCATCCGGCAGACTTCCATCAACTTGATCGTGCGTTCCTCGACGCCCTTGGCACAGTCGATCACCATCAGGGCCGAGTCCACTGCCGTCAGCGTGCGGTACGTGTCTTCTGAAAAGTCGGCGTGGCCGGGGGTATCCAGCAGATTGACGATGCGATCGCGATAGTGGAATTGCATGACCGAACTGGTTACCGAAATCCCGCGCTCCTGCTCCATCTTCATCCAGTCCGATGTGGCATGGCGTGCGGCACGCTTGGCCTTGACTGCGCCGGCCATCTGGATGGCGCCGCCGAATAACAGCAGCTTCTCCGTCAACGTGGTCTTGCCCGCGTCGGGATGCGAAATGATGGCAAAAGTGCGCCGACGTTCGAGTTGTTTGGTGAGTTCAGACATGCCGACCGATCATATGAAAAAAGCGCGCCATTCTAGCAGAAGGCGACACCCTGGCCGCGTTTAAGGGCTGGGCAAGACACCGCCCAGCAGCATGCGCTTGTCCGGAGTGACTGGTTGCCCGTCGCGCTGGCGAAACCGGAAGGGCAGGGATTCGAGTGCCATGCCGACATTCAGCTGAATCGCGAAGTGCAGGTGCGGTCCGCTGCTGAAGCCGGTGTTTCCTGAGTTCGCAATCCACGCGCCCGCCGGTACTTTTGCACCGGGATACACGCGGGCACTGTTGGGCTGCAGGTGTGCATAAACCGCCATGGAGCCGTCATCGTGCAGCATGCGCACGAAATTGGCCCGGTCGATATAACGTTCTTCCTGCTGGCCGCCACCGTGGAAATCATCTTCCATGTCCATGACCAGGCCACCACGCGCAGCGAGTATCGGCGTGCCTTCGGGCATCGCGATATCGACCGCGTAGTGGCTGCCCGGACGGTTGTGTGTGGTCGCATCGTCAATCCCCTGGCTGACCGGAAACTCCAGGCCGGCGGGGAAGGGTGGGTAGAAATCCAGATCATTAGGCAAAGACACTGTGGGGGGGCCTGGAACCGTGCTGTAGCGCAGTCGATACTGGAAACTCTGATGCGGGTCCTCCGCCTGGAACTGTACTGCGCGCACCTCGGTTTGCCCGGGAATCACCACCCGGGCCGGCAGGGCCGGGTCAGAACGCACATTGACGGCGTCGCTGGCATCGAGTTCCAGTTCCAGCGGACCCCAGTAATGATTAAAAAATACGTAGACCGGCTGATGCTGGGGACCTTCCTGCCGCATCGAGATCATCGTGTTGGGCTCAGCCGGTACGGCGAAGGTTTCAAACGGCTGATCGTCCAGCGGCGGCCGGTCGCCGAAGTGCCAGATTCCGTTCTCGTCCTGCCACTTGTACAGGTCACCGGCCAGTGCCGGAGCGCTCAGCCAGAGTATCGCCACGGCGACCCGGGCCTTCAAATGTGAAATCCCTAGCATTCGATCACGTTAACAGCGAGGCCTCCCCGCGAGGTTTCCTTGTAACGGTGCTTCATGTCGGCACCCGTTTCTCGCATGGTCTTGATCACCTTGTCCAGCGAGACCACGCCGACGCCGTCACCACGGAAGGCCAGGCGTTGTGCGTTGAGGGCTTTGACCGAGGCCATGGCGTTGCGTTCGATGCAGGGGATCTGTACCAGCCCGCCGACCGGGTCGCAGGTCAGGCCCAGGTTGTGCTCCATGCCAATTTCGGCGGCATTTTCCACCTGCGACATGGTGCCTCCCATGGCCGCGGTCAGGCCCCCGGCTGCCATGGAGCAAGCCACACCGACTTCGCCCTGGCAGCCGACCTCGGCGCCCGAGATCGAAGCGTTGAGCATGTACAGGATGCCGATGGCGCCCGCTGTCAGCAGGAACTCGATGACGCCGTCATCACTGGCGCCAGGGACGAAAGTGACGTAGTAACTGAGTACTGCGGGGATGATGCCGGCTGCGCCATTCGTGGGTGCAGTGACGACGCGTCCACCTGCGGCGTTCTCTTCGTTCACCGCGAGTGCGTACAGGTTGACCCAGTCGAGCATGGTCAGGGGATCGTCACCGGGCTGCGGGTCTTTGGCGTTGAGTTTTTCGAACAGGCCAGGGGCGCGGCGTTTGACGTTGAGACCACCCGGGAGAACGCCAGGGCTGTGGCAACCGCGATGGATGCAGGACTGCATGGCCGCCCAGATTCCGAGTAGTCCGTTTTGAATTTCTTCGGCGCTTCTCCAGGACTGCTCGTTCGCCAGCATCACCTGGCCGATTCGCAGGCCGTGTTGCTGGCAATGGGCAGTGAGTTCTGCCGAGGTCGTGAAGGGGTAGGTCAGTTGCGTGGAATCCGCCACGATCCGGTCACGTTCAGCCTCACCCTGGTTGACGACGAAACCACCGCCAACCGAGTAATACTCGCGTTCGAGCAGGGTTTCGCCACTCGCGGAAAAGGCCGCGAAGCGCATGCCATTCGGGTGGTGCGGCAATTTCTCACGCTTGTTGAAAACCAGGTGCTTTTTCGGGTCGAAGCCAATCCGGTGTTGCCCGTCCAGGCAGAGCGCCGTGTCGGCCTCGATGGCTGCCAGTTTGGCTTCTATCGAGTCCGGATCCACGTGGTCCGGCAACTCGCCTGTGAGTCCGAGCATTATCGCCTTGTCGGTTCCATGACCGCGACCCGTGTGGGCCAGTGAGCCAAACAGGGTCACGCGAACCTGGTGAACGGATTCGAGCAGTCCAAATTCCTGCAGGCGGGTGGTGAAGGTGCACGCCGCGCGCATCGGTCCCACCGTGTGTGAACTGGAGGGACCGATACCGATCTTGAATAATTCGAAAACACTGACTGCCATTTCGCTCGCCGAAAACCCGGAACTGGAAATTCTAACTGGTTCAGCCCGATTCTGTACCTGTTGTCTTGCCGATTTATACTGCCGACCATGACTGAGCTCATTTTTTACTCTAACCCTGGTTGTCACCTGTGCGAACAGGCCGTTGAAGTAATGGGCGGCCATGTGTCGGGCTATGACGTGCGTGAGGTGGAAATCGAAGGGGACCTTGCTTTGGTTTACCGCTATGGCGTCAGGATACCGGTCCTGAAGCGCGGTGATACGGGCGCTGAACTCGACTGGCCGTTCGGTGTATCGGATCTCGAAGGCTTCCTGTCATGAAGAGAAACAAGCCTCTGATGCTCATGGCGTTAATGGTTTCGTTTGCCCCACAGATGGCCACCTCTGCCGGGTTTGTTGAATTCGAAACCCTGGCCAGGTTGCCGCAGCCCATGAGCAACAATGCGGTCGCACTGGCGGTGGTGGGGGACCGGCCCCGTTTGTTCAGCCTGTTTGGGCTCGAACGTGGCAAGACCTGGCGTCACGTCCGGTCTTCGGCCTGGATGCTCGATACGCAGGAAAAAGGCTGGCGGCAGCTGCCTGACCCTCCCGGAGCCAGTGGCCGCCTGGCGGCTGCGGCGGTTGCAGCGGCAGGCTCAGTGTGGGTGTTTGGAGGTTATACCGTTGCCGCGGATGGCGTGGAGGTCTCAACCCCGGAGGTGTATCGACTGGACCCTGTGTCCGGGCTGGCCGTGCTCGCCACTGAAATGCCGGTTCCGGTCGATGATGCGGTAGTGATGACCTACCGGGACCGTTACATCTACCTGGTCAGTGGTTGGCATGACGAGGACAACGTCGACCTCGTCCAGGTGCTCGACACCCGGACCCTGGAATGGTCGGAGGCCACGCCGTGGCCCGGCGCGCCGGTCTTTGGCCATGCGGGTGGCTTGTCGCGGGATCAGATGGTGGTCTGTGACGGGGTGCGAACAGAAACACGGCCCGGCGATGACAAGCGGCGGTTCGTCGCGTCGAAAGAATGTTGGCTGGGCCGGATCGACAGCGAAGACCATCGACAAATAGCCTGGCAGCCGCTGCCCGTTCATCCAGGCAGGTCCCGCTACCGCATGGCGGCAGCTGGCGATGGCAAACGTTGGGTCGTGTTCGCCGGTGGAGCCGACAATCCTTACAACTACGATGGGATCGGTTACGACGGCAGGCCTGCGCATGCGTCGCGCGATGTATTCTTGTTTGACTTTGATTCAGGTTCCTGGCGGCAGGGCGGGGCGCTGCCTGTGGCGAGCATGGATCATCGTTCGCTGCCCTATTTCCAAGGGTGGTTTTACCTCGCGGGCGGTATGGACGATGATCAGGCTTTAACGGATTTCGTGATCAGGTTCCGGGTCGACCCGACCCGATAAGCGTTTTTTCCGTTTTTCAGCCGGAGTTGCCGTTGCGCTGGGTAGGTCCGGAGAATATGTCGCGCCCCAGGGCTGCCAGCCGGTCAATTGCTTCCTGAAGCTGAACACCCAACCCCCGGAACACGCCCTTGGTGCGATTTTCGGTTTCGGGCAGGAAAAGCCCGAGCAGGACGTAGGCGGCCAGTGTGAAAAAGGTGAAAAACACACCCAGGACAATGGCGGCCGCCCGGAACACCCAGGGTTCCTGATCGAAACGCTCGGATAAGGCTTTGCATACGCCCAGCACGATGGGCTGGCCTGGCCGCCCGTTGAGGTTCTGCTTGATGCTCTCGAACAGATTTTGTTGGTCCATGGCGCGGTTCCGTTAGCTCCTGGGATATGACTTATTCTAGAGATGCAGCATCCGTGCCAAATGTGCCACAAGTGACAGATGGCTGAACAGGCGGTATTGGGAGGACTGACCAAGAAGTGAGGATTTGCCGGCTGGCAAACCTGGTCATCCATTGGCGAATTTCACCATTCCGGTCCCGCTGAAATTTGCTGAACTGCACTAGGCAATTCATTAATATGACATCTCATGAAGACTGCCATCGCCATTGCCTACCTCGACGGTCCCCGCCTGGCGCGCGCACTCGCCGCGGGTATCCGGCACGTATTTTTGCGGCGTGATTACATCAACCGCATCAATGTGTTTCCGGTCCCCGATGGGGATACCGGTACCAACATGGCCTTCACATTCAAAGCGATCCTGGATGCTCTCGGCGGCCGGCTGGACACCAGTCTTCACCAGGTTGTCGACAGGGTGACGGAAGGCGCACTGGATGGGGCGCGTGGCAATTCCGGCGCCATCATGGCCCAGTTTTTCCAGGGGTTCCGCGAAGCAATGGGCAATCGTCAGTTGCTGACGGCGGCCGGCCTGGCGAAGGCCAGCGCCCGGGGTGCCGAGCAGGCGTGGACCGCAATGTCCGAGCCGGTGGCGGGCACGCTGCCAACCGTCCTTGAAGATTTTGGCGCCGAGTTAACGCGGCGAGTCGATGAAGGTGCCCGGGATATCCGTGAGTTGATCCGGCAAGGTCTGGATGCCGCGAAAGTATCGCTGGCCAATACCCCAAACCAGCTCCCGGTTTTGAAGCAGGCCGGTGTCGTGGATGCGGGCGGACAGGGCTTTGTCGACTTGCTTGAAGGTATCTGGGCATTTGTCGACCGGGGTGTAATGGACGAACTGCAGGGTGACCTGACCGAGTTGACCACCGTGGATATGGATGCGCTTCCTGGAATTGGAGAGCATCGCTTTTGCACCGAGTGCGTGATCGAGGGCGCGGCCCTGGATCGGGCAAAGATCATGCAGCGCCTGCAATTGCTGGACTGCAGTTCCCTGATGGTCGCCGGCAACGAACGCCGGGTGCGGGTGCACATCCACGTCAACAACCCAGCCGAGTTGTTCCTGGCTTGTGAGGACTTCGGTGAGATTGCCCAGCAAAAAGCCGATGACATGAGTCGCCAGCATGGGCTGCTCAACCAGGTCGGGCAGGTGGCGATCGTGACCGACTCTGGTGCGGACCTGCCGGAAAGCGAAATCGAACGGCTGGGAATTCACCTGGTGCCGGTCCGCTTAAGCTTTGGCGATCGGGAATACCTCGACGGCGTGACATTGCAGCCGCCCGAGTTTTATCGATTGCTGGATGAGAGTCCTGACTGGCCGCAGACGTCGCAGCCGCCGGCCCGCGATTTCCGCCGCGTTTATGCTTTGTTGGGCAGCCATGGTTACGAGGTCATTTCCATTGGGCTGACCAGTAAACTCAGTGGAACGACGCAGGCCGCGCGGTCGGCCGCCGAACGTACACCCGAAGCGCGAGTTCGCGTGATCGATTCGCTTAATGCCAGTTCCGGGCAAGGACTGCTCGCGATCGTGGCGGCGGAGGCTGCCGAGCAGGGTATGAATGCGGATGAGATCGAATCGCTGCTGCTGGAACTGGTCCCGCAGACTGAGACTTTTGCCTTTCCGGACGACCTGTCCTCGGCGGTGCGCGGTGGTCGTGTACCGGCCTGGTTGAAAAATGTGACTGAAACCTTGCACGTCACCCCGGTACTGCGCGCGAAAAAAGGCAAGTTGGGCCTGGCGGCAGTCTCCTTGGGGCGCGGCGTCAAGGCGCCCGGCCTGGCCAAGCGCATTCTGAAGCGCATGAAAAAAAACACGGTCTACCGGGTCATTATTGCCCACGCGGACAATGACGCCGGCGCGCACGAAGTGCGACGCCATATCCTGCAAGGGCATTCAATGATTCATTCCTGTCACCTGGCGGAGGCCGGTCCCGCCTTGGGTGTCCATCTTGGACGTGGTGGGCTGATCGTTGGTTTCCTGCCGCAGCCGGAAATGTTGAGTTGATTTTTGAGCTGCCATTGTTGATCCAGATCCTGATCGCTTACCTCATGGGTTCGGTCTCCGGCAGCTTGTGGTTGGGGAAATTACGCCAGGTCGATATTCGCACGATGGGTAGTGGCAACGCGGGTGGAACCAACGCCCTGAGAACCCAGGGGCTCTGGTTCGCGCTGGCCGTGGTGGTCATCGATGTCGGCAAGGCCGTGCTGGCTGCGGGGTGGGTGCCAGGCCTATTTTCCGGCGGGAATCCGGTGCCGGAAGTGACTCCCCTGGTGTGCGGATTTGCCGCGGTGCTGGGGCATTGTTACCCGGTCTATCATGGCTTTCGCGGCGGCAAGGGTGCCGCCACGGCAGTGGGTGCTCTGGCGATCATTCAGCCCTGGTTGCTGCTGCCGATGATCGGGACCTGGCTTTTGGTATTGGTCTTGACGGGCTATGTCGGTCTGGCCACGGTGCTGGCCGGTATCAGCCTGGTGCCGGCAGCGTTTTACCTGAGTGGTTCGTCTTCGCTTGTAGCGTTCTGCCTGGCGATTGCCCTGTTCATGGTATTTACGCACCGGGGCAATGTGCGCCGACTGCTGACGGGCACCGAGAATCGTTTCGATAAAGTACGCATCGCCTCCTGGTTCGGGAAATAGGTGCGGCCGATGTCGGTGGAAATCGCGGGGCTGAAGTTGCTGCAATTTCTTTCGACGACAGAGCATTGCTCGGGCGAAGATATTGCCAGGGCATTGGGTTATTCCCGTTCAGCGGTCTGGAAGCAGATCGAGGCCTTGCGAAACCTGGGCGTGCCGGTGCTGGCTGTTGCAGGTAAAGGCTATCGGCTGGAAGCACCGGTCGAGTTGCTCGACACTGCCGCCATTGAGCGCTCCCTACCGGACGGTGAAAAGGTTCACCTCAATTCCATCGAAGTGCTGCCGGTCGTCGATTCGACCAACGCGGAATTGAAGAGACGGGCTTATTCGAATCCACACGGAGTGGCCTTGCTGGCCGAGCGCCAGACCGCGGGCAGGGGGCGCCATGGGCGCGCCTGGTTTTCGCCCCTGGCGAGAAACATCTACTGTAGCCTGGGCTGGCGCTTTGAGATCGGCGTTGCGGAGTTAGCGCCCTTACCCTTGCTGCTGGCCCTGGCTGCCAGTGATGCATTGAGCGCACTCGGGCATGCATCCCACGCAATCAAGTGGCCAAACGACCTGTTGTCCGGTGGGCAAAAACTGGGGGGCTGCCTGGTCGAAGTGCAGGGTGACGCGAACGGGCCCTGCGACGCGATCCTGGGAGTCGGTATCAATGTTCGAATGCCGCCCGGCACCGATGGCAGCGAGACCATCG